>CAJLUE010000021.1 GCA_905209765.1 uncultured Collinsella sp.
GGCCCCGAGCACCGTCAGCTCCATCGACCTCGAAGGCAAGATGGAACTGATCATCTCGCACCTGTAGGTCGCACCAACAACCCAAACGCAACAAGGGGCTCTCCCGTCCATGTGCGGGAGAGCCCCTTGCCATATCTATTTATCAGCCCACCCGGCTCTCCAGATCAAAAAGCGAACGAGCAGAGCAACGTTCGCAAGCACCGTTACCCAAGGACCTGGGCGGGCGTATAGGGCAACATCGATCGCGAGTTCCGCACGCAAAGGAGAGCACTTAATGTGCTCTCCGTCTTGCGCAGGACTGCCCGAGCAGGCGATGTTGCCCTATACGCCCGCCCAGGTCCGCCAGGATCACGACAGCTTGACGATCGGCGCGAAGCCCTTCATCAGCTTTTTGGTCTGACCGGTCTTTTCGAATTGAACCTCGATCATGTCTCCGGCGACCGAGATCACGGTACCCGTGCCAAAGGTCTTGTGGCTCACGGTATCGCCTGCGGCAAAGTCCTGCGATGCGCTGGCGCGATCAACCTTGCGCTCCACCGTCGGGGACACCTTGGACGAGGGCTTTTTGGCTCGCGGTGCGCCCGAGCCAAAGGTCGAGGCAACACGGCCAGCGTCGGGCGAGACCCCACGATGGCGCTCGGTCCCGTAGCTGCTACCGCCAAAGAAATCGTCAAAGCTCGATCCGCCGCGCGAACCGGAACCGCCGGTCGAGCGCGTATGCGAACCAAATACCTTGCCGCCGTACATATCCGAACCCATGCCCGAGCCAAAGGTGCCGTGACGGTCGCCGCGCTTCTCCCAACCCGTGCCTTCAAAACCGGCAGAACCGATACCGCTAAACTCGATATCCTCAAACGGAATCTCGTTGAGGAAGCGCGAGCGCGGGTTGGCAGAGGTCGAGCCGTAGGTGCGACGCGTGGCCGCATAGGTCAGGAACAGGCGCTTACGGGCACGCGTGATGGCGACGTAGGCCAGGCGACGCTCCTCCTCGAGCTTACCCGGGTCATCGCTGCCGCCAAAGTCGTGCACGTGCGGGAAGATGCCCTCCTCCATGCCGGCCACGAACACCGCCGGGAACTCCAGGCCCTTGGCGGAGTGGATGGTCATCATGGTAATGGCATGCGTCTCGCCGGCCAGGGAATCCAAGTCGGAGCGCAGGGCCAGCCACTCCATGAGTGCCGGTAGCGCCTTACAGGTGAGCGGACCATAGGTGCGCTCAATCTCGTCGGCATGCACGGCACCCGCCGGCATCCCCGTCGGCGCGGCATACGCGTTGCCCGCGATGGCGGCGGCCAGGGCATCCTGCGGCGAGAGCGCCGGGGCGGCTAGGCTATCGAGCGGATTGGAACCTGCGGCATCGCGCGCGCCGACGAGCGCCTCAAACGAGGATGCCGGGGCAGATGGCCCCGGTTCGGGCGCAGGCGCGCTCACCACAACGGGCTCGGACTCAGGCTCGGCAGGCACGTCGGCAACGCCGGCTGCGCGCAGCTCTTCCAAGCTCTCGAGCGTACCCTCGATATCCTCGTGCGTCTCCTCAAATTCGGCGGCGACGCCCAGGAATTCCTGAATGTTCTCGGCGCGGCTCTCGGACTCCATGGTGCCCTCGGCGCGAAACGCCTGCAGCAAGCCCGTCTTATCGACGATCATCTCGACAACGTCCTTGAGCTCGCCGTCCATGCGGCGGCCCTCGCGCACCAGCGACACAAAGCTCGACAGGCCGTTGCGCACCTTGGCACTAAACATGCCCGTCTCGGCGCACGCGATCTCGCAAGCCTGGAAGAACGAGCAACGGTTGTCGCGCGCCAGCTGCTCGATCTTTTGGATCGAGGTGGAGCCGATGCCGCGGCGCGGCGTGTTGATGACGCGCTTGACGCTCATCTCGTCGGCCGGGTTCACGATCATCTTAAGGTAGGCCATGACGTCGCGGATCTCGGCACGGTCGAAGAATCGCGTGCCGCCCACGATCTTGTAGGGCACGCCCGCGCGCAGAAACATATCTTCGAGAATACGCGACTGGGCGTTGGTGCGGTAGAACACGGCGATGTCGTCGTAACTCGTGCCCTTGGCATGCAGCTTTTCGATCTCGCCGGCAATCCAGCGACCCTCGTCGCGCTCATCGCTTGCCTGGAAGGCCTGGATCTTCTCGCCGTCGCCCTCGGCCGTAAACAGGCGCTTGTCCTTGCGCTGCGAGTTGTGACGTACCACGGCGTTGGCGGCGTTCAGGATATGACCCGTAGAGCGGTAGTTCTGCTCCAGCTTGACGGTCTTGCAGTCTTTAAAGTCCTTCTCAAAGTCCAGGATATTGGTGATGTCGGCGCCACGCCAGCTATAAATGGACTGATCGTCGTCGCCCACGACCATGAGGTTTTGGTACTTGGCGGCCAGCAGGTTGGCGATCTCGTACTGGACGTGGTTGGTGTCCTGATACTCGTCGACGCTAATGTAGCGGAAGCGCTCCTGATACTTGTCGAGCACCTCGGGGCGGGTGCGCAGCAGCTCGAGCGTGCGCACGAGCAGGTCGTCGAAGTCCATCGCGTTGGCGGCGCGCAGGCGGCGCTCCAGCTCCAGGTAGACTTGCGCGGCCTTTTTGTCATTGGGGCTGTCGGCGGATTTGAGCATGTCCTCGGGGCCGATCATGGCGTTTTTGGCCGAGCTAATCTTGCTGCGGATCATGTTGATGGGGAACTGCTTTTGCTCGATGCCGAGCGCCTGCATAATGTCGCGCACCATGCGCTTTGAGTCATCGTCATCGTAGATGGTGAACTGACCGGTGTAGCCCAACAGGTCGGCGTCCTCGCGCAGCATGCGCACGCACATGGCATGGAAGGTGCACACCCACATGCCACGGGTGCCGCTGGGAATGAGTGCCGCCAGACGCTCGCGCATCTCTGCCGCGGCCTTGTTGGTAAACGTGATGGCAAGAACCTGCCAAGGTTTAACACCCAGGTCGCCGAGCATATGTGCGATGCGGAAGGTCAAGACGCGGGTCTTGCCCGAGCCGGCGCCGGCGAGCACCAGCAACGGGCCCTCGGTGGACAGGACAGCCTCGCGCTGGGCGGGATTAAGGCTGTCAATGTCGACGAGCGGCTTGGCGGGCTTGGGCGCCGGCGCGGGAGCGTCGTAAATGTCGAGCGGGACGAGCTCGGGCTCCGGCGCAGCAGGAGCGGTGTATGCATCGAGCGGCACGGGTTCCGGCGCGGGCGGCACGGATACCGCGGCGTTCTTTTCCCAGGGCAAGGGCTGGGTCATGGGCGACTCCTCATCTGACGGACGGCGCGCCTGCGGGCGGCGCCATAGTTTGAGCCGTACCAGTATACCGAGCCGCGCGGACACCGACGCAAATCACACCACGACTCCGTGCGTCACCGTCAGGCCGCCCCAGCGAATTTGGCGCAATGGGGTCAGGTTGGTCTGCACCAATCAATTGACAATCACGAAACCGCCGATGTCATGGCAGCAGCAGCGAGCGGTGGCCAGGGCGAACAAATTGGCATGAAAAGGGGCGGCATAGACCTTCTGGTCATGCCGCCCCCTTTGAATGACAAGTTGTCGCCCCGGCCGCCGCGCAGCGTCGACCAAGTTACAGGCCGAGCATAGGCTCCAGGACAAAGAAGTACGCGAGCACCACGATGCCCAGGATGATGCGGTAGACGCCGAAGCACTTAAAGTCGTGACGGCGCACGAAGCCCATAAGCCACTTGATGGCAATGAGCGACACCACAAAGGCGACGACGCAGCCCACGCCCAGGATGGCGATTTCGTTGGTGCCGAACGTGCCGCCCTTAATAAAGTACTTGACCAGCTTGAGCGCGCTCGCGCCAAACATAACGGGAATAGCCAGGAAGAACGTGAACTTAGACGCCACCGAGCGCGTGCAGCCCAGCAGCAGGCCGCCGATGATCGTGGAGCCGGAGCGCGATGTGCCCGGAATCAGCGAAAGCACCTGGAAGCAACCGATACCCAGCGCGGTCTTCCAGCTCAGATCCTCGAGCGTAGTGATGGAGCCAAAGTCCAGGTTATCGTCATCGTCTGAAGCGGCAGCCGCAGCGGGAGTGGCAAAATGCGCACCAGCGGGGCGTCCGCCCGCCACCACGGCACGCGAACCAAACGAACCGGCAAGAGCGGCCTGGTCGCGCTTGTTCGCGCGCCAGTTCTCGATCACGATAAACAGCACGCCGTACACAATGAGCGCCAGCGCCACGACGGGAGCATTGTAGAAATGCTCCTCCATCCAGTCGTTAAGCGGCAGACCGATCGCCGCGGCGGGAATGCAGCCGAGCACAATCTTGCCCCACAGCACCCAGGTGTCGCGACGACCCTCCTTGCCTTTGCTGGGAGAAAACGGGTTGAGGTCGTAAAAGAACAGGACGCAGACGGCCAAAATGGCGCCAAGCTGAATCACGACCAGGAACATATTCCAGAACGTCTCGCTCACGTTCATCTTGACGAACTCGTCCACCAAGATCATGTGACCGGTCGACGAAACAGGCAGCCATTCGGTGATGCCCTCGACCAGGCCCATGAAGGCAGATTTTAGAAGCTCAATGATATCCAAAGGGACCCCCTCGTTAGACACCCGCCGATATTGTTCTGCGGACGGTTGCGGGCGATGTCCCATTATCAACCGTTCGGCCGCGACCGCGCCCACCCTTACCAAAAAACTCGCCCGTTCACAGAATTGCGAGCGGTCAAACCCAAATCCTTGGGTATAACTGCAACAAGATAAAGTGTCCGGCGGCCACGCATCCGCGCCCGCCCGATGCACGAGCCCCACGCCCGTGCGATAGACCAAGGAGGAAACCATGAACGAGGGCTACACCAAGGTATTTGTTTCACTCGACGGTACTGAGCAGCAGGATTTTGTGCTCGCACGCGCCATCAAGGTCGCCGCGAACAACGGCGCCAAGCTGATTATCGGCCACGTTATCGATTCCACGGCACTCGAGAGCGCCGGTTCCTATCCGGTCGATCTGGTCAACGGCCTAGAGGAGGCATTTAAGAACTCCATCGCCAAGCAGCTCGAAGAGGCCAAGGCCAATCCCGACATTCCCGAGGTCGAGGTCATGATTCGCGCCGGCCGCATTCGCGAGACGCTCAAAGACGAGATGCTCGACGTGGTCAAGCCCGACCTGGTGCTCTGCGGCGCTCGTGGCCTGTCCTCGATCAAGTATGCACTCCTGGGTTCAATTTCGACGTTCCTGCTGCGCAACACCGACTGCGACATCTTGGTCGTGAAGTAGCAAACGTACGCCTAACGCATCGCGGAGCGCAAGCCCACGTGCCCAAGTCTTCCAAGAGCGGGACCACCATTACGGTGGCCCCGCTTTGCTTTAGGCTGAGAATTGCTCCAGAACCCTCATTCTCTCAACGGAATCCGTCTGAATTTTCAGAGCGACCCGACCCAAATCTCCGGTTGCAGAGGCAAGTTCTGCAAGCTGGGCAGACACCTCTTCAGCCACTTCCGCCGCGATGTTCTTGATCATCTTGAGTGGCAGATGCAAATCTTGAGACATGAATTCGAAATCTTCAGGAGTCACCCCATCGATCACCCGGTGATCCCCAATATCAATCCCAAGATTATGGTCGTATCCCATTATCGTCGTGCAAACAATATCGTATGCAGGGGCCAACCTCTTTTCCCGCCAACTCGGACTATAAAGAAACGAATGGTTCTTGAGATGCGAGTCGCAATTCCCCAACGCATAATCGACCATTACCTGACGAGCGAACATTTGAGTATCAGCAATTACGTTAGACGATTGCTCTCTTATCAATCGGCCGCAAAGAGCCATATAGCAGCTATCGGGACGTGTCTCGTATTTCATATACGAAGGCCAGCCAACCGCTTGGCAAAAATCCTCCTGATGCAGCCTCAGAGGCACATCGAATCCGCTCATCGACGGCGGCTCATTGCTCCAGATTCTGTCATAACGCTCGGAAAAGAACGCACCAGGAATCGTATCCGAAGCTTCTGAACGGGCAATTTCAAGCCCAGCAGCAGACGCTGCCGTCATGCAAATTAATTCGTTGAACGGCAAATCCGGATGTTTAGTTGAAGCAATCTTGACTATGTGAGTCGAGGGGGCAGAGCCGAGCGGCAGCATCCAATCCCCCGACCCGGCCTTTTTTGCATCTTTACCGCGCGGTAAAAACCAACCGGTTTTAGACTGAACGCCCGCCAACGACAGCCTCGAATCCTGCATATCATTTGCAATCTCAAACACTTCCGCCTTAGAAAGTGCCTCAAAATCCTCGTCTTGCAGAGGACGATAGCCCGGATCGTAGCTCGATTTCTCATCGCCGAGAAACCTCAAGGCACCAACGCACTCATCGCCCAAACGCTCGAGCATCGATAAATAGTCTGACTGGGGGATTTGAAAACGCATCGACAGCTCATGCCGAACCGGGCCCTCGGGAAGCATGCCCGAAAAGAAGGCCGAAAACTCATTGCTGGCATATGGCTCATGTCGCAAGGGAAGAGAAGCTGAGAGTGCGGCAGCATCGTCGCGTTCAAGATATCCCTCATCATATGCAAACGTCTCGTTTACGGGGTCGGCCCTCTCAAATTCTCCGACCAGCTCAAACGTTCCCCGATACTCACGATAAACCTTTAATGCCATGAGCCGTCGCCCCTCTCCCTCAGGATCAAATCGACCCCCAAGCTGTTAGCGATTTGAAGGGTTTGGCGAAGATTGGCACCCGCCTTTCCACGCTCAAGCTCGCTCACAAAGCGCAAACTGCACTGGTTGAAATCAGCCACATCGCGTTGGGTATAACCGAGCTTCTTCCGGCGCTCACGCAAATATGCACCGAGTTCAGCTGGGTCAAAAATCGTTCGCTCATTCCAGTCTTGCATGCTAATCCCCTATGATTATCCCAAACGGGATAATCATAGCACATCATGATGGAATTATCCCGTTTGGGATAATTGTCTTAACGTGAATGACGCTCCGGGACGTTACACCGCGACGACTACTCAAAGTATTGAAACTTGTTGGTCGAGAAGGCAAACGTGACGACAAAGCCTTTGCCGGGCTCGGATGCCGCGGTGACGTCGATGCCCATCTTGGAGCAGAGGCGCGCCACCAGGTAGAGGCCGATGCCCGTTGCGCGCTTGGTGGTGCGGCCGTTGTCGCCGGTAAAGCCCTTCTCGAACACGCGCGGCAGGTCGGCCGCGCTCACGCCGCAGCCGTTGTCCGCGACAGTGAGCTCGATGCGTTCGCTCGCCAGGCCCTCGTCCAGCAACGCGCCCGAAAACACGATCTTCGCGCCGTCCTCGCGCGCATATTTAATACTGTTCTGAATAAGCTGGCCCAGAATAAACTCGAGCCACTTCTCGTCGGTAAAGACCTCGAAGTCGAGGTTCTCGCACACCGGGGCCACGTGCGCCGCGATGAGCTCACGCGCGTTGGCCTTAATCGCGCCCGTCACCAAGGTCTTGAGATCCCAACGGCGAATCAGGTAGTCGCGCTCCACGACTTCCGAGCGCGCGTAGTACAGCGCCTGGTCGATATAGCGCTCCACGCGAGCCAGCTCACGGCCCAGGTCATCCACGCGCGACAGGTCGTCTTCGCTGCCATCCAGGTTTTCCAAAATCAGATGAGCCGCCGCCAGGGGCAGTTTGGCCTCGTGGACCCAGCTCTCGATATAGTCGCGATAGTCATCGGTCTGACGCCGGCCTTCGGCAACCTCGTCGCAAGCGGCTTTGCCCACCCGGCGCAAGACCTCGTACTCGAGCTCGCCCTCGGCATAGGTCGGGCATTGCACCATCTCCTGCACCCATGCGGGGCTCTCGAGCTCCTCTGCCGCGCGCTCCAGCTGACGCAGAAAACGGCGACGACGCGCGTACTCGACCACGATGCCGAGCATACCAAAGATAAAGGAAACGCCGACCGCCACGACCACAATAGAAACGGGTGCACCGGCGACCGTCAGCACAAAGCAGCTCAGCAGCACGCCGCACGTCCACACGGCGACGGGAAGCAGCGCATCTTTAAAGAACTTGCCAAACGACATAGCCGGCCCCTAGACCGAATAGCCTTGGCCGCGATGCGTAGTCAAATACCCCTTGATGCCGATTTTTTCGAGCGTGGTGCGCAGGCGGTTGATGTTGACAGTGAGCGTATTGTCGTCCACGAAGGCGTCGGAGTCCCACAGGTCCTGCATGATAGCCGAGCGCGAAACGATCTTGCCCGCGCGGCTCAGAAGCAGCGAGAGGATACGCAGCTCGTTTTTGGTGAGCTCGGTGCTGGTGCCCGTTTGCGTGTTGGTGACCATGGAGCGTGCGAGGTCGAGCTCCAGTCCCTTGTGGACGAGCGTGCTGCGCTCGCCCGCCGCCGCGGTGCGACGCAGCAGTGCGTTGATGCGCGCCACAAGCACGCGCGCGCTATAGGGCTTGGGAACAAAGTCGTCCGCGCCGAGCGTCATGGCCATGACCTCGTCGATCTCGGTCGTGCGCGACGTGAGAACGATGATGGGGACCTCGGATTCGCGACGGACCTCATGGCAGATGTGCTGGCCGTCTTTGACAGGGAGTGTGAGATCGAGCAGCACCAGGTCGGGCGCGGCGGCGAGAATATCGCGCGAGACATGCTCAAACGATTCGCAGGCCTCGATTTCAAACCCGGCGCGGGCAAGGATGTCGACAAGCTCACGACGAATGGGCTCGTCGTCCTCAACGACATAAATCAGCGCCATGGATTTCGCTCCCCTCTTGGTTGTCTTGCCACCATTATTGCTGCGAAACTGCAGGTGCGCACCGCGCGCGGTACCAAGGTGACAGAACTGTTCGCGAGCGGGGGCGTTTTGTCCGCCTCGCACTCGCAGCGGCGGCGGGGACCAAAATGATTCTTTAATCCCCGTCCCAGAAAAATCATTTAGCGGCGGGCACGGAGCTTTTCGTAGCCTTCGGCGAAGAAGGCGACCGTGGCGGCGTCGGCCTCGGCGGCGTTCGTCTCGGTCGCGGGGACCACGCCGTGCTCGTCGCTCACTAGGAACAGCGCACCCTTGAGCTGCGCGGGAATGTCTACGCGCGTGACCGGGATTCCCTTGGTCTGGGCCAGCTGCTCGATGAGCGTCGCCGTGCCACACAGACACTCGTCCGCTGGCACCACAAAGGCGAGCTCGCCGTTGTTGACGGCGGCGAGCAGCTCGGGCGCCACGCCGGTTTCGTCGGCCTCGGAGCGGGCCTCTGCGGAACGGGCACGCAGCGCCTTGGCCGACGTATCGGCGAGCGGCTCGTACTCCCCCACCGTCATGGCGGCGTTGCCGTTGATGTCGATCACCAGCATGAGCACGCCGTCGCGTGCGGTGTAATCGCCCTCGGCAAGCGACCACTCAACGTGCTGTTTGGCCCAGCTGAGCATGTTATGGGTGAGTGGCTCGCCCTGCACCAGGCGCTCAGACAGCGCGCGGATGTGACGGTTGAGCATGGGTACCTTTTTGTTGGACATGCGCCAACGGCAGACAAGCGCGGGCTTGTCGAGCGTAAACTTCTCGACCGCCTCCTGATTGGCGCAAAAGTCCTCGTACGCACGCTGATCCTCGGCATTGCCAAACAGCTCGGCATCATCAATCTGGGGCATGGTCATACCTTTCGTGTTAGTCATTCCGTCCTCTTATACCAAAAAGACGGCCCTCCAAACGGAGCAGCCGCCTTTTGCGGAGATTATTTTAGAAACGAGGCCAGTCCAAGGGACGAGATCACATCCCATCCTCCCCAGTCAACCTAACAGGTCGGCGAGGGTTGCCCAGGTGCCGCAGATTGCCGTGAAAGAGGAGCGACGCGTACTTGGGTACGCGAGCGACGAATGAACGGCAAGGTGCGGTGGCTGGGCAAGCCGCAGCGCCGCTTCCCTACTTAGTGGCGGAAATGCCTGGCGCCCGTAAAGACCATCGCAATACCATGCTCGTTGCAGGCCTGGACGCTCTCGTCGTCGCGCTTGGAGCCGCCAGGCTGGATGATGCAGGTCACGCCGTGCGCGGCAAGCACGTCGACGTTGTCGCGGAACGGGAAGAACGCGTCGCTTGCACAGGCAAAGCCGCCCTTCTCCACGCCCTCGCGCTCGCAGAAGTCCTCGGCGCGCTCGCAGGCAAGCAGTGCAGAGTCAACGCGGTTGGGCTGACCCGGGCCCATGCCAATGCCGGCCTTACCCTTGGAGACCAGGATGGCGTTGGACTTGACGCCCTTGCAGACCTTCCAGGCAAACTCGAGCTCGGCCATCTCGGCGTCGGTGGGCTTGCGGTCGGTGGGGAACGTAAAGGTCGCAGGATCCTCGGTCACGTGGTCGACCTCCTGCACCAGCATGCCGCCGTCGACGGAGCGCAGCTCCACCTGGGCGCCGTGGTCCACGCCGCCGGTGGCCAGCACGCGCAGGTTGGGGCGCTTGGCCATGCGCTCGAGCGCCTCGGCAGTGTAGCTCGGAGCGATGATAACCTCGACGAACTGCTTGTTCTGATCGGCAAAGTGCTCAACCAGCTCATAGGGAACCTCGCGGTTGCAGGCGATGATGCCGCCGAAGGCGCTCTTGGGATCGCAGGCGAAGGCGCGGTCGTAGGCGGCCGTGATGTCCTCGGCCACGGCGGAGCCGCAGGGGTTCTGATGCTTGAGGATCACGCAGGCCGGCTCGTCGAACTCGCGGACCAGGTTCCAAGCGGCGTCGGCATCCAGATAGTTGTTGTAGCTGAGCGGCTTGCCCTGGATCTGCTCGGAGCCCACGAGCGGGAACTGCGAGCTCGCGGTATTCTCGCAGCCCTCGGCAAAGCGATAGACCGTGGCCTTTTGCTGCGGGTTCTCGCCATAGCGCAGGTCGTCGACCTTCTCCAGCGAGATCTCGAGCTTGGCAGAGGTGTCCGCCACGTCGCTTGCCTGGGCGGCAAGCCAACGGGAGATAGCCGTGTCGTAGGCGGCGGTGGTCTGGTAGACCTTCACCTGCAGGCGACGACGGGTGGAAAGCGTGGTGCAGCCACCGGTCTCGCGCATCTCGGCCAGGACGGCATCATAGTCGGCCGGGTCGGAGATGACGGTAACGCTCGCGGCGTTCTTGGCGGCAGAGCGCAGCATGGAGGGGCCACCGATGTCGATGTGCTCGATGGCGTCCGCGAAGGTGACCTCGGGGTTGGCGACGGTCTTCTCGAACTCGTACAGGTTGACGACGACCAGGTCGATCAGCTTAATGCCGTGCTGAGCAGCCTCCTGCATGTGCTGCTCGGAATCGCGGCGGGCCAGCAGCGCGCCGTGAACCTTGGGGTGCAGGGTCTTAACGCGGCCGTCCATCATCTCGGGATAGCCCGTGAACTCCTCGATGGGGGTTACGGGGACGCCCGCGTCCTCGATGGCACGAGCCGTGCCGCCCGTAGAGATGATCTCGACGCCAAAGTCATCGACCAGCGTCCGTGCGAAATCGACGACGCCCGTCTTATCGGTAACCGAGATCAACGCGCGTGCGATCTTCACATCAGATCCCATGCAGTCCTCCTGTCTGGTACGCCGCCGTGCTCTGTGAGCCGGTGATACGTCGATCTGCAGCGCTCGCGCAGCGGCATTGAAAATACTGATTCAATGTAGCGCATCGAGCGCATCGATGCACCCCGCAACGGGCGCATATGCAGAAAAAGTTTGCGAGCGGAGGGGATGGGCACGGCACCGGGCACGGTGAGTTCATGGAACACAGGGGCACCATAATTAGATGCCAATAGCGTGGTAGAACTGTGCTCGATATGCATCCGCAAAAGAAAGAGGCACCATGGTCTCGCGGGTTCTCTACCGACCGTTTGATACCGAAGACTTCGACGCCATCGCGTTGATTCTGCAGCAGCTTTGGCATAACAATTCGGATAACGATGAGTACAACCGCCTCGAGGCCGCGTGCGACCTCGCCTATTGCCTTTCGTCTTCGACGTTTTCGCAGGTTGCCGTAATCGACGGTCAGGCGCGCGGCATTGCGCTCGCGCGTGCGGGACAGAGCTCCGGCGCCACCGTTAAGGAACATTGGCTGGATACCGAACGCGCACTGCTATCGCAAATGCGCGAGCTGGAGCCCGATGCCTGCGCCGAGTATCTCTCGTTTGTGCGCGCAACCATCCGAACCAACAACCGCCTGCTCGAAAGCAGCCCGTTACCACACGACAACGAGGTCACGCTGCTTGCCGTAGATCGCGACGTCCATGGCCTGGGCGTTGGCTCGGTGTTGCTCGACGCCGCAGTCTCGTACCTGTCCTCGCGCGGGGCGACGAGGGCGCACCTGTACACCGACTCCAACTGCTCGTGGAAGTTCTACGAACTGCACGGCTTTAAGCGCACGGCCACGCACCGCGCCAACCGCGAAGAGCGCCGTCACGAAATGCCGCGCGAAAGCTTCCTCTACGAACTCGACCTAACAGCCTAGGCCCAGCAGCCATACCTAGTCATTTAGGAACGTCCCCAGTGACTAGTCGTTGGGGACAGTCTTCGTAGGTAGCGCATAAAAAGGGATGGGCTTTCCCCGACGGCTGTCGAGAAAAGCCCATCCCATAGCTTACGACCGTTAGAACGTTCCGCCGCCGCCTCCGCCGACGCCGCCGCCTCCGCCGCCCGAGAAGCCGCCGCCTCCGCCGCCGCCCGAGCTGTCCGAGCTCGACGCGAGCTCACGGATGCTCTCGTGATACACGCCGTCGAACGAATCGAGCGGCGACTCGGTACCGTAATGATGGTAGTACCACCAGTAGCAGGGGTAATTGTCGTAGAAACCGTCGGCCTCGCGCACCTCGGGAGGAACAGCCTCGGCAAGCTGACGCAGGACTTCCTTCGAAACACCCAGCGCCGCACCCATCACCAGAAGTTTATTCCACAGGACCAGATCGCCGGGGACGGCTTCCTTTAGACGCGTGAAATCCTCAAGCCAATGCTTGAGCGCCTTGCAGCGAGCCGCCACCTCGGCGCCCTCCGGCGTAAAGCGGCGGAACGTAAGGCCCACGCCAATACCCACCAGCACAATCGGCACCGAGATAACCGCGGCGATAATGTTCGCCTGTGCGCCGTCGGTAAAGAAGATGGATCCCGCGGGAATACAGGCGATCAGAATACCAAGAACCAGGCAAAACACCATTGCGACAATGCCGTCCGAGGCAATGTACTCGCTATCGGCCAGCTTGCCCTTAACGGTGTTCTGATAGTCCTCGAGCTTGTCGCCCACGGGTGTAGCGTGCTGCTTGACGTAGTGCTGCAGCTCGTCGAACGTGCGCGAGCGATCGCCGTTCTCGTCGGGCTTAGCACCGGCAAAGAAGACCTTGAGCACCATGTGGTCAATGCCCTTGGCCGACTTCCAGCCCGCATCACTCACCGTCACGCGATACGTCTGCTCTTCTTTTTCACGCCCCAACAGACCCTTCTTAGCCTTAGTCACGGTCGCCTGCTCCAGCTTAATCACACGGTCGTCGGTGAGCTTCATGAGCGTGGCGATATATGCCTGATCGGGCACCTCGTTCCAGCTCATGAGGGCCGAAAGCACAGCGGGATGGTCGGCCGAAGGCACATCGCGGAAATATTCGTCCTGGAAAAGCGGCTTGGGCTTGCGGCGGCGCAGCTTGAGCACAACGATTGTGCCGGTAAAGGCCACCGCCGCGACAACACTTAGTACGGCAAGTACATTGGCAATCATGCGAGCGTGAGCGCGGCGGGCGTTAGCCTCGTCGGCCCATGCCTTCTCCTCGCTCAGGATTGTCGGCATGCGCTCCTCGCTCGAAGCGGAAAGCCAAGGCACCCAATCGCTGGGGAAGGTGATGCGCGCCTCGGCGAATTCGCCCTGATGCACGCAGGGAATGGTATAGGTGACCATGGGTTCATCCGCATCGAGCGATACGTCGCCCGTCAGCGGGCCGTGGCCCCATGCGCGGAAGTTATCGCCCTTGACGGCCGCCGTCCCGGCGGCGGCATTTGCGAAGCACACTTCCATCTCGACATCATCGGAATCCGCAGACCAGCCGTCGCCCACAAACTTCCAGTAGAGCTCGGCGGTATCGGACCAGTTCATAACCGCACCGGTCATGGTGTAACTCACGTAATAGATCGCGCTGTCGCCGCTCTCGTGGGGGCTGAACACCTTGATTCTTACGCCGCTGTCGGACTGCTCAACCGTATAGACGCCGTTGTCGCCTTTGTTTGCGCTGTCGACCTTGTTAAACGCGGTGTCGTCTTCCTCGACGCTCAGCACATTGACGCCCGCCGCGCCGCCCTGCTGGTTAGAGCCTGTATTGATCTCCCAAAACACGCCGTTGATGTCGTCATCGAAATCAAACTGGCGTCCCTCGACAACGGTCAGCGAGCCGTCGGCCTCGACCGTGGCACCGATATAGGTTTGGGTCATGGAGTAGCCGTCGGCACGTGCAACGGCGGGCAACAGCAGCAGTGCGCACGCGACGAGCGCGCAAATGGAAACAAATCGCGCAAACGGGCGGCGCTGCCGGCTGACTTTGGCGGCGAGGGTGTTCATAGGCACATCCTTTGTCTGTAAAACCAACAGCGCCATTGTCCCACGTTTGCGGGTACGCATGACGAATATCTGGGCCAACGGAACGTCAAATGGGACAAAAGTCCCACCCGAGTCTGGCACTTAGGGACGTTCCTAATGATCTATTGGGGACGGAGGAAAACGGATCATTGGGTTGAACCGACGGACTGCAACAAATTTGTCGTTTGGGACGCTCTTTGGCCGAGTCCTGCGCCAGCAATAGATACCACTTCACAGCTCCGTCACAGGTGTAGCGGCTTTGTGTGGGCGCGGCATACGCTGATTGAGCCGCCAGTCGAGGGGCATAAAACAATTGAGCGAAAACGGTTTGCCCCTTTGCCGTTCGCTCGAGGATCATGTCCCCCTTTTCCGCGGAAACCCCGGCAGTTGCGAAGAGCTGCCGGGGTTTCTGTCGTTTGTGAGGCCGAGTCGGCGTACGGCGATCGAGACGTTGGGCCGCAGACCCACCGTGCGCAATGCGCAGCGCCGCCAACTTGCGAGCCACGGAAACGCCTTCCCTACCGTGCCCCGCGCTATACTCGTCCGCATGGATATCAAAACACGCAACATAGTAACGCCCGCCGCGGATGCACCAACGTCGCAACCCGCCTCCGTTCCCGCACCTGTCGTGGGCCGTTTTGCCCCGTCGCCCTCGGGCCGCATGCACCTGGGCAACGTGTTCAGTTGCCTGTGCTCGTGGCTTTCGGCCCGCAGCCAGGGCGGCAACATCGTGCTGCGCATCGAGGACCTGGACGATCGCTGCAAGCGCCCCGAGCTTGCCGCTCAGCTGATTGACGATCTGGCCTGGCTAGGGCTTCAGTGGGACGAAGGCCCCTACTACCAGCACGATCGCCTCGACCTGTACGAGAGCGCCTTGCACCAGCTGCAAGACGCCGGCCTCACCTATCCCTGCTTTTGCACGCGCGCCGAGCTCCACGCCGCCAGCGCGCCGCACGCCAGCGACGGCACGCCCATCTACCGCGGCGCCTGCCGAGGCCTTTCGGCCGAAGAGGTCGCCCGCCGCAGTGCCCTGCGCGCCCCGGCCACGCGCCTACGCGTGCCCGACATCGACGACCTCGCAGGCGACGTGATCGAATTCGTGGACCGCACGTACGGGGCCCAATGCGAGGCACTCGCCACCGAGTGCGGCGATTTTTTGGTGCGCCGCAGCGACGGCGTTTTTGCCTATCAGCTAGCCGTGGTGGTCGACGACGCTGCCATGGGCGTCACCGAGGTCGTGCGCGGATGCGACCTGCTGGGCTCCACGCCGCGCCAAATCTACCTGCAGCATCTGCTGGGACTTCCCACGCCGCACTACGCACATATTCCGCTGCTCATGTCACCGGATGGCCGCCGCCTTTCCAAGCGCGACCGCGATCTGGACCTGGGCGAGCTCCGCGCCCGCTTTGGCACGCCCGAGGCGCTGCTGGGCTGGCTCGCCGGGCAAACGGGCATCGCGCCGGACGCCACGCCACGCTCTGCCGAGCAGCTGGTCGAGCACTTTAGCTGGGACGTTATCCGCGCACACCGGGAGAACATCGTTATGGATGGAAGGACAGGCATGCAACAGACGACAGCCTGCCCTGACGAGCACCTCGATAGCGACATTGCCAAAGTATCAACAACCCAGCTTTCGCCAGAGGGGTTCGATGAGTTCTGCGAAATACTTGACTCTCCCACGCCTGAAGCTGCGAAAACGTTGCTCGAGCGCAAGCCGGCTTGGGAGTAAATCCCTTAACAAATCGGTTTTGGTTCGCCACGAAGCTCATGCGTCCGCGCCCCTACGCAACATCCCAGGGTTGGAGTTCGTCGCCCAGGTGAACGATGCAGTCGTAGAGTACGGTGTGACGCTCGGCCGGGTTGGCATCCCGATGGAAATGCCCGTAGTACCAGCGCTTGTAGTCCATGCGATCTTCCAGCTCATCGAAAAATGCCGTAAGCCGATCAACGGCGGGGTAATTCCAGCCGGGTGCCGGATAAAGCGTGGGCGAAAGCATGCGCGTCGAGCAGGTGTGGGTGACCACGTAGTCGACCTTCCAACCCACGCTGTCGAGCTTTGCCCGCGCCTCCTCAAAGTTGCGCTCGTCCGGCAGCTCCTGCGGCCACCAGCTGGAATAGGGAATGCGGTATTCCTTATCCACACTCGTGGCGCCGCCCATGGTAAAAATCGTTGAGCCGTCGAGCTCAAAAACCTCGCCGCGCGTCAGGCGCCGTATGGGAGAGGTATCCGACAGGCGCTGCGTCAGCCCACCGTGCCACAACTCCATGGGACGCTCCGCCCAGTGATCGAAACGCTCGTGGTTGCCGTCGACGAGCAGCACGGTATAGGGGCGCGACTCCAGCCAAGCGATGTCGGCACATTCTTCGGCAGAGAAATCCCACGGAAAGCCAAAGTCGCCGGCGACGATGAGATAGTCGTCGCTCGTCAGGCTATCCCCAAGCTCCCAATCGCGCAGCTTTTGCATGTCGAGGCCGCCGTGAATATCGCCCGTCACATAGACCGTCATCGGATTACCACTTCCCTCTTATATGTTTCGAGATCGTGCTCAATCTGCTCGTCACCCGTGGCGTTGACCCACCACGGCCATTTAACGCAACACACCGGCTCGTCTACCTGTGCAAACCGCGACCTGAGCTCTTCCAGGCTCACGGGGGCGTAGCTGTTAGCATCCACGCCCACGTCATAGCGCAGCAGCCCCTGCCTGAGGTTGAACTTGTTGTACGCGCCGCCGCAACTGTGGATATGCCCGTGCAAATGCCAGCTGCCGTGCGACATGCCCTGCCAGTCAGCCATAGGATAGTGGCTCAGCACGATTTTTTGGCGGTCGATCTTTAGCACGCAAATGGGCGGCTCAACGATAAAAGCATCCGCTACCGCAGACTGCGTCCAGTCTTTATCGTGATTGCCGGGCAGCAGATGAACGCGCTTGCATGTAATGCTTTTGCGCAGCTCATAGGCGTCTTGGACCGTCATCTTAAAGCTGAAGTCGCCCAAGATGTAGAGCTCGTCATCCACAGCAACCTTGCTGTTAATGTTGGCGACCATGGCGTCGTTCATCTGCGCAACAGCCGACCAAGGCCTATCGCTAAGCCGTAGCATGTTCTCGTGTCCAAAATGAGTATCGCTGGTAAGCCAGATCACGGGGACCTCCTGTTGCTGCGGGGCATCCATCCCTTAGGGCTTACCCTTCATTTTTCCATCCAAACGGGTCAAGCACCCAAAAAATCAGATCGAGCACGCCGCCGGTTATCATGGCGCCGGCAAGGGCCATGCAAACGTGCAGAGAGCTGACACTTCGGAGCACGTCGAACGGCCCCAGAACAGCCAGCAGCGCGACCGCTGCGCCGGCAAGGCACAACGCGAGGCACGGCCCCGCGTCCTTGACGCATTTCTTTGCGAGATGCTTGGTGTTGTCACTCATCAAAATCGAACTCCTTAGAGGGTCGTTGTTCAGGTACATGCCGCCGCGGCAGAGCAGGGCGGCAGGGCAAGTGTCACATGTCGTGCGGACACGTGTGCAAGCTCATGCCAAACTGCCAACCCCAATCGTCATACATCTAAAATACGAACGATCGATCTGTTATCCTGGCGCCAACATAGTCTTTCGAAAGGTTTGGCCGGGATGACTACGCAGCAGCAGATTGATATTGAATTCGACTCGCTTGCACGCGAGAACGATTCACCCAAGCTCATCGCCAACTCGAAGGCGACAGGCGGAACACTACTATCCGTTATCAAAGAGCGGCTCTCAGCCTGCGGCTCTTTTGACTTTTGCGTAGCGTTTGTTGCAGACGGCGGCCTTCAAATCCTGGTCGAGACGTTCCAGGAGCTCAAGCAGCGTGGCATTAAGGGCAGGCTGCTCACGTCCACCTATCTCAACTTCAACTCACCCGATGTCTTTCGCAAGCTCCTGGAATACGACAACATGGAAGTTCGCGTATTCCAGGGTAATTTGCATGCCAAGGGATACATTTTTGATAAGGGCGAAACCAGCACGGTCATCGTCGGCAGCTCCAACATGACGCAGACCGCTCTCACCTGCAATAAAGAATGGAATGTGCTGTACCAGACTGTCGAGAACAGCCGCCTACTCAACGAACTGAGGGGCGAGTTCAATTCGTTGTGGAACGATACCTCAACCGTTTTGCTTTCCCAAGACTGGATTGAGAACTATGCCGCATATCGATCGGCACGTCCGCCAAAGCCCAAATCGAAACCGACATTCAAATCTGCGGAAACGCCGGCGCAGAATGACCTCGAAGAAATCAAGCCCAATAAAATGCAGCAGCGCGCCCTTGAGGCGCTCGGTGCAATCCACCGCAAGGACGAGACCCGCGCCCTGCTGGTCTCGGCAACCGGCACCGGCAAGACCTTCCTTTCGGCGTTCGACGTGCTCGCAACTAAACCCCGGCGCGTCCTCTTTCTTGCGCACCGTCGGCGCATTATCGACGCCTCCCGCGCAAGCTACGAACGCCTCTTAGGTAGTACCTATACGTTCGACACCTATCAAACTGGCAAGAATATAAGCAATGCTACCTGCGTGTTTGCCATGTGTTCTTCGGTCGCCAAACATCTGAGCGATTTCCGTCCCGATGAGTTCGACTACATCGTTATCGACGAGGCCCACCGCACGGGATCCCAGGGTTACCAATCCATCATGTCGCACTTTACGCCTCGGTTTTATCTGGGCATGACCGCTACACCCAATCGCACCGACGGCTATGACGTCTTTGCCCTTTTCAATCACGTCATCGCGTTCCAGATCACGCTGCAGGACGCTTTGGCCGAGGAGATGCTTGCCCCCTTCCATTATTTTGGCATTCACGATCTGGAGATTGACGACGAAACGGTCGAAGATATCGCCCTGTTCGGGCGTTTGACGTCCGACGAGCGCGTGCGTCATATCACCGAGAAGATCGAAGAATATAGCGTCACCAAAAGCAATCGCAGGGGCTTAATTTTTTGCAATCGAAACGCCGAGGCCAAGGAACTGTCACACAAATTCAACGCTCTCGGATATCGAACGGTTGCGATTAGCGGTCAAGATTCCGATGAGGTCCGCGATGCCGCGATCAGCCGACTTGAAGCCGGCGAGCTCGAGTACATTTTCTCGGTCGATATCATGAACGAAGGCGTCGACATCCCCTCGCTCAATCAGATCATCATGCTTCGACGCACCGACTCCGCAATCATCTTTATTCAGCAGCTCGGACGAGGTTTGCGCCTGAATGATGATAAGGAATACGCACTGGTGCTCGACTTTATTGGCAACTACCAGAGCAACTTCTTGGTGCCCATCGCGCTTTCGGGTGACAAGACGTATAACAAAGACCGCCTGCGCCGCCTTGTTCAAGAGGACGATTCGGCGATCCCCGGATGCTCGACCGTGAGCTTCGATCGTATTTCCGAGGCACGCATTTACAAGGCCATCGACGGCGGCGATTTCACCTCCGTCAGGTTTTTGAAAAACGAATATCTCGACTTACGTCAAAAACTCGGCAAGATCCCCTCGCTGCTCGAATTTGATCGTAACGGCTCTATCGATCCGCTGCTTATCTTCAAGAATAGCGGCTTAGGCTCCTACCACGCATTTCTTTCCAAATACGAGCCGGACTACACGGTTCAATTTTCCTCTGATCAAACCAAGATTCTCAAATTTATTTCGCAAAAGCTCGCCGCGGGCAAGCGATTCGAAGACCTCTATTTGCTTCAAACGCTCGTCGAAGCCGGACACGAGGGCTATCGGCATATGCGCGAGGCCGCGCTTAGGAACTACCGCGCACAGCTTAAGGACAGCGCCGTTAGGTCGGCAATCGCAGTCCTTAAGGGCGACTTTGCCACTCCTAAGGATTTCGTTTCCCTGCTTATTGACGATGGAACCGGACCTCGTCTGACCGAAGCGTTTGCGACCGCCCTGCGCAACGCAGAGTTCAAGTGTCAGATTCTCGAGGTGCTGGATTTTGGTATTGAGCGCAACCGACTCGACTATGCCGAGACGTACGAAAACACAAATTTCGTTCTCAACGCCAAGTACACGTACGAGGAGGTTTGCCGTCTGATGAACTGGCAAAAGAACATCAACGGCCAAAACCTTGGCGGATACTTCTACGATGAGAAGACCAATACATTCCCCGTGTTTATTAACTATGACAAGGCTCCCGACATTAGTGAGTCCATTCAGTATGAAGACCGCTTTGTTTCGCCGAGCAAGCTCATCGCAATCTCGAAGGGCAACCGCACGCTCAACTCCCCCGAGATTTTGCGACTGCAGGCATGGCCGGGAAACGGCCTGAAGACGTATTTGTTTATGCGAAAGAACAAGGACGATAAGGGTGGTAAGGAGTTCTATTTCTTAGGCGAAATGCATCCGACCGGCAAGTTCGAAGCCATTAAAACTAAGAGCGGCGACAACGCCGTCGAAATCGAATATGAGCTCAATGCGCCCGTGCGTCAGGACATTTACGAGTTTATGCTCAGCGATTTGAGCGAGGCCGAGTAATAACAAAAAAGGAGCGAGTCGCCATATGGCACCCGCTCCTTCTGTCTACTTAAGCCCGAGCTTCTTTTCGAGCTCATCGACAACCTTAACGTCCGCCGGAAGCCAATCGACATCCCACAGGTTATTGGTATCAAGCCATTTCATATCCTCATGAGCGTGCTCTTTGAACTCCCCGGAAAGGATGTTAGCCAGGTAGCACTGCATCGACAGGTGGAACGTCTCATAATCGTGTTCGACCGTGCAAAGATAGGCGAGGTTACCGATTGTGACCTCGAGCTCTTCTTGAATCTCGCGCACGATTGCCTGCTCGCCGGTCTCGCCCGATTCGAGCTTTCCGCCCGGAAACTCCCAGCCGTCTTTAAACTCGCCATAGCCGCGCTGACAACTCAGGATTTTCCCGTCCTTCTGAATAATCGCTGCTGCAACATTGATTGACTTCATAACTAGTTATCACCTCTCCAGTTGAGCCCAACCAGTATAGGTGATCGACCGCCCGCCATGTCCCAGTCGCCTCAAAACCACCTGCTCGACCAACCCATAACGCCGTTTTGCACCGGCACCCCATCCCCCGCTATCGAGGTCTAATGCTTTTCCGCGAAGTGAACGTCTGTTTTTGGACCCCTGAAGCATCCACATTTTTCGTCGGCAAAATCGCAGGATTCCAGCACCGAAACCGCAGGAAACGGCACCTCTAAAGTGTCGATGCTTCGGGGGTCCGATTTAGCTCGTTCACTTCTCGGGAAAAGTATTAGACCTCGTCGGCAGCAGCCCAAAAGGTGAGTCGTTTCTCCCCCGCGCAACCCAATAGACACATTCCGCTCCTCCCTCACACCACCCAAAAACTCATCCAAGATTAATCTTGGCTCAAGAATCGCTTAATCTATAACCTGCACTATAGAGTTCGACCAAGGGCGGGGCGGCGCAACGCAGTCCGCCGAACGCAACGCTCGAGCCCGGGCAGATCGCCCGGCGTCGCGCCCATCGAACGAAAGGACAGGTCATGGACGACCTCGAAAAAGTTGAAACCATCCGCACCAAGTGCAACGTAAGCTACACCGATGCCAAGGCCGCACTCGACGCCGCCGACGGCAACGTTTTGGACGTCATCATTTGGCTCGAGTCGCAGGGCAAGACGCAGACCACGTCGGCGCATGCCGCCACCGAGTCCGCGCCAGTCGATGAGCCCTCTGCCGAGATGGTCGCCGCGCAGGCAGCCTACGAAAAGTCGAGCGAAAAGACCGACTTCTCCAAGAAGATGGACAGCGTTTGGGAGTACCTCAAAAAGCTCTTCCGCTTGAGCCTGGACACCAAGTTTATCGCCACGCGCCGCGATGCGATCATCCTCAACATCCCCATCCTGATTCCCATCGTCGCCCTGTTTGCCTGGGGCGCCACGATATGGCTGATGCTGATTGGTCTGTTCTTTGGCATGCGCTACCGCATCGACAGCGACGGCGACGTGCCCGGCAGTATCAACAACCTTATGAATCACGCCGCCGACGCCGCGGACGACATCAAACAAAATCTCAACGACGACAAGTAATCGCAGATGGGGGCACGCATGGCACGAATCCTGATCGTAGAGGACGAGGAGAAAATCGCCCGCTTTGTAACGCTCGAGCTGGAGCACGAGGGCTACCAGGTGGAGCACGCCGCCGACGGCCGCACCGCTGTGGACCTGGCACTGGAGCGCGACTACGATTTGATTCTGCTCGATGTGCTGTTGCCGCAGCTCAACGGCATGGAGGTCCTGCGGCGTGTCCGCAAGCACAAGGATGTGCCGGTGATTATGGTCACCGCGCGCGATGCCGTGATGGACAAGGTTGCCGGGCTCGATGCCGGCGCTGACGATTACCTGACCAAGCCGTTTGCAATTGAGGAGCTGTTCGCACGGATCCGCGTGGCGCTGAAGCGCTCGGAGACCGTGCGGGCGGCTTCGGGCGTTGGTGGCGCCGGTGCCGGGGCGGGTATGGCGAGCGGCACGGCCGCCGGTATCGCCACTATGTCCCCGGCAACCGACACGGCCCAGACCGATGCCGCGCCCTCCCCCGCCACGCTCGCCGTGGGCTCGGTTGCGCTCGACCCCAACCGCCGCGAAGTCACGGTCGGCGGCTCGCCCATCGTGCTGACTGCCCGCGAGTTCGACGTTCTCGCCCTGCTTATGGCACATGCCGGCACCGTGCTCACGCGCGAGCGCATCGCGCACGAAGCGCTGGGCTACGAATACGTGGGCGACACCAACAACGTCGACGTACACATCGCGCACCTGCGTGCCAAAATCGAGGACGCCGGCAGCGCCCGCATCATCCAAACCGTGCGCGGGGTGGGCTATGTCTGCCGTGCGTAACGCCGAGGCCAAGCGCGTCACCTCCATCGCCCGCGCCATCAACTGGGGCTATATGTGGCGCCGCCTGATGAGCTACGTCTGGCTCGATCTGCTGCTGGTGGTGATTGCGGCGGCGATCCTCGTCTATGGATACAACCAGACGCTGCCCGACGACGCGTTTACCGCAGGATGGATTCCCGGCGCCACCGTTCATGGCATGTCGCTGACGCCCGCGCGCGGCTGGAACCTGGCAACGCTCACTTATACCGTCGAGCTTGCGCGTACCACCAAGACCTTCCACCTCGCGCAGGACCTCGTCGCGCTATGGCCTCTCTACCTTGTCGTTGTGGGTTGGCAGGTCATCAGCGTGCTCAACATGCTCGGCGGCGCGAGGCGCGTGCGCCGCACCATGGCGCCGCTCAACGACCTGGCCTTGCGCGTGGACGAGCTCGGCCGTATGCAGCTCTCCGGCGGCAAGATGGAAACGCTGGAGCAGGCCATCGAGCGCGCAAGCGTCGACTCGCCGAGCGTCACCACCGGCGACGCCGACCTGGCAAGCATCGAGGTCGCGCTCAACCGCCTGCTGCGCCAGATGCAAGAGGCCAAGCTGCAGCAGATGCGCTTTGTCAACGATGCAAGCCACGAGCTGCGCACGCCCATAGCGGTGATTCAGGGCTACGTAAACATGCTCGACCGCTGGGGCAAAGACGACCCGGACGTGCTGGCGGAATCCATCGCGTCCCTCAAGGCCGAAAGCGAGCACATGCAGGAGCTCGTGGAGCAGCTGCTGTTTTTGGCACGCGGCGATGCCGGCCGCACCGTGCTGCGGCGCGCGAATACTAACCTGGCTGCACTGGTCGGCGAGGTATGCGAGGAATCACAGATGATCGATACCGAGCACACGTATCGACTGGCCTTTGACACTGCGCTTGTCAGCGACCCGCGCTGCGACGCGTCCGTCGACGTGGCGCTCGTGAAGCAGGCTCTGCGCGTAATCGTGCAGAATGCCGCCAAGTATTCGGACGCGGGCACGCCCATCACGTTTGGCGTGGCGCCGGATGCGGGCGCGGGCACGATCGACATAAACGTTGAGGACGAAGGCATCGGCATGAACCAGGAATCCGCAGCTCACGCGTTTGAACGGTTCTACCGAGCCGACAACGCACGCGATGCCGGCGCGCAGGGCTCGGGTCTGGGGCTTGCCATTGCCAAGTGGATCGTCGATAGCCATGGCGGTGTCATTGGCGTGACCTCGGTCGAGGGCGTCGGCAGCCGCTTTACGATTCGCCTGCCACGGTAGGGGCGTCTCTCACGAATCGAAGGTGAATGCTTTTCCGCGAAGTGAACGATCTATTTTGGACCCCCGAAGCATCCGCACTTTTTGGCGCCAAAACCGCAGGAAATACCTGACAAAACCGCAGGAAACGGTGCCTCCAAAGTGTCGATGCTTCAGGGGTTCGATTTCACTCGTTCACTTCGCGGGAAACCATTCACCTTCGTTTTACGGTAGCCCGTCAGCCACCCTCTCGGCATTAAAAATGGGGCAAGGTCACGTGGCCTTACCCCATTTTTAGTTAGCTATGGCAGTTTGTGCGTTACTCGCGGCACAGGTGCACGGCGAAGCCGGCGAACTCGCGCTTAAAGTACACGAGTTTGGTGCCGCCGTCGGGCAGCAGCACGCGCGACTCCTCGTTAACCTCGAGCCCGCGCTCGGCAAACCACTTCTCGGCCGCATCAATGTCGTTGACGG
>CAJLUE010000022.1 GCA_905209765.1 uncultured Collinsella sp.
AGCGTCCAGGCAAACGTTTCTTTTTTATAACAGCCGCCCTGCGCACCCACCAATCACCCTGGCAGCATACAATCCATCAGGCGCCCCTTACGCGGGCGCCTTTTATATGGGGAGATGATTCACGTGCAGATCAACAAGGTCGCCTTTATCGGCAAGGGCGGCGTCGGCCTGCTCTACGGCAGCATGATCGCCAAGGCCCTCGGCAATGACGCCGTCGAATACGTTATGGATGACGCCCGTTTTGAGCGTCACACGGGCGATGCGCTCACCGTCAATGGCAAGCCCTGTGCGCTCAAGTCCGTCCGCGCCAGCGAGGCAACGCCCGCCGATCTGGTCATTCTCACGGTCAAGACGACTGGACTCAACCAAGCACTCAAGACTATGGAGCGCGTCGTGGGACCCAATACGCTCATCGCCTCGCTGTGTAACGGCATTACGAGCGAGCAGAAGATTGCCGAGCGCTTTGGCTGGGAGCATACCGTTCTTGGTATTTGCCAGGGCATGGACGCCGTGTTCCTCAACGGAGAGCTCACCTTTACCAATGCGGGCGAAATCCGCTTTGGCGCGGCGGCCGGCACCGAGCTCGCAACCGTCACCGCCATCGACGAGCTCTACACGCGCTGCGGCATCGCCCATACCGTCGAGAGCGACGTTGCGCACCGCATGTGGGCCAAACTCATGCTCAACGACGGCATCAACCAGACGTGCATGGCCTACGGCGGGACCTACGGAAGCGCCACGGAGCCAGGCTCCGAGCAGCGTCGCTGCTTTGTTTCTGCCATGCGCGAAACGCTTGCGGTCGCCAACGCCGAGGGCATTGAGCTGACCGAGGCAGACCTGACGCAGATGGTGCACCTCATTGAGGGAATCGACCCCACCGGTATGCCCTCGATGGCGCAGGACCGCATCGCGCAACGAAAAACCGAAGTCGAGGAGTTCGCGGGCACCATTTGCCGCCTGGCCGTCAAACACGATATCCAAGTGCCGCAAAACGATTGGCTCTATCAGCGCATCCGCGATATCGAGAAAAGCTGGTAGCGCCCGGCTCGCCACGTCAACAGGCTCAACAGCAAAGCCGCCACAAGGAGCACTCCCCTTACGGCGGCTTTCATCTTCATCTATAACCAGTAGTCGATGTCCCGACGGTTAGAGCTGCGACTCCGACGCCTGGTCCTCATCGTCGCGACAAAGGACTACACCCGCACTTCCCAGCAGTGCGGCCGCGACCAACGCACTGACCACGATAGAGGCAGCCCCACAAGACCCCTGCATGCCCGCAACGAGCGCGGCCGTAGGACCAAGGCAGCCAAGCACCAATGCGACGGCGGCAATGGCAATATCTCGAGCGTTCACAAGACCACTTCCTCCACGAGAAAGACCTTATTTCTCATGAACTAGTGTGCCCCGCGCCCATATGCGCGGCGTACTGCCACGGTAAGCGCTCTGTTAGCTCAAGCGCATGCATAGAACGGGCGTCCTTACGTTGCCCTAAAGCTCGGTAAAGACGCCCGTCCGCCAAATATCCGTGATGCAGAATAATTACCAGCCGGTATAGTAGTCGGTGGTTCCGGCTGCGCAGCCGGAGTCATAGACCTTGCACTCACCCTTGGAGCCGGTAAACGTGGAGCCCTGAGCCTTATCGCCCGCGGCCACGACGTAGTAGCCATCGGAATCGCGCCAAAAGCCCTCGGAATCCTGCGTCCATTCGCCCGTGCGGTGATGGTAGAGTACGTTGCTGCTGTAATAAGTCTCGCGGCGGCCGTTATAGTTATTGACGCCGCTCGAGCGCGTCAGGCCCGAGCCGTTCGCGTAATACGCAGCAGGCGCGTAAGACGAGCCGGAGCCGGCGTTGTAATACGATGCCTGAACGGCCTCAGCGGCCTCTGCTTCGGCTGCGGCAGCCTCGAGCGCCTCGCGCTTGGCATCCTCAAGCGTGGAGCGAAGCTCGTCGAGCTCGGTCGACTTGGCGTCGACCTCCCCCATCGTCAACAGGCTACCCGCACCGTCGATGCAACCCTGCAGCACAGCGCGCTCGTCATCGGTAGCATAGTCGCCATACATATTCATAATGATCTGAGCGCGCATCTCCAGGGAGTCGCGCTTTGCCCCCATCGAGGCGTTCCACTCCTGCATAGAGCCATAACCATCGCCGCGGTAGTCGACGGGCTGCACCAGCGTCGCCTCGGACGGCGTAGATCCGACCGTATCGGATAGTGTTGCCGCGTGGGCATCAGTTGCGCCGGCGCCCACCAAAAGTGCCACGGTCAGAGCGGCGGAAAGGGCGGCGGCTTTCGGTTTTCGTGAATCGATCCTCATGTAGCTGGAAACCTCCGTAGTGTGTTTTTGCTGCGTTTGAGCTGCGTGTGATTCGATCGCGCTGCATAGTACCCCGAGCAAATCGCGGCCTGCGGTTTTACTCAAAAGGCGCACGTCAATTGCGTAAAACTCACATCCTCTTAACAGGAGTTTTCCACAACTCGAATGCATAAAGCGTGCCAAAAACCCTGTTTTTGCACCCTCTCTATGCAAAAAAAGCACCTGTGCAACCATTGTTCGCACAGGCGCCTTGAGCAGGCATTTTATGCAGTTATACCTATCGAGTCGCAAGGGGTCCTTGCACAAGTCGCCTTACTCGTCCAGCGCGGCGAAGGCCTGCTTCAGATCCCAAATGATATCCTCGGCGTTCTCGGTACCGATGGAAAGACGGATCGTGGAGGGCGTGATGTTCTGCTCGGCGAGCTCCTCGGCAGAGAGCTGGGAGTGCGTGGTGGTAGCCGGGTGCACGACGAGAGACTTGACGTCAGCCACGTTGGCGAGCAGCGAGAACACCTGCAGATGATCGATGAACTTCCAAGCTGCCTCCTGGCCACCTTTAATCTCAAAGGTAAAGATCGAGGCACCGCCACGGGGGAAGTACTTCTGATAGAGCTCGTGATCGGGGTGCTCAGGCAGGCTCGGGTGGTTCACCTTGGCGACATGGCTGTCACCAGCCAGGAACTCAACGACCTTCTTGGTGTTCTCGACATGACGGTCAACGCGCAGCGACAGAGTCTCGGTGCCCTGGAGCAGCACCCAGGCGTTGAACGGGCTGATGCAAGCACCCTCGTCACGCAGCAGGATAGCGCGGACATAGGTTGCGAAGGCGGCGGGACCGGCAGCCTCGGCAAACGAAACACCGTGGTAGGAGGGGTTGGGCTCAGCGATCTGGGCGTACTTTCCGCTCGCCTTCCAATCGAAGTTACCGCCGTCAACGATCACACCGCCCAGCGAGGTGCCGTGGCCACCGATGAACTTGGTTGCGGAGTGGACGACGATGTTGGCACCATGCTCCAGCGGACGGAACAGATACGGGGTGCCGAAGGTGTTATCGACGACGACCGGCAGACCGCGCTTCTTGGCGATCTCGGAGATGGCGTCGATGTTGGGGATGTCGGAGTTGGGGTTGCCGAGCGTCTCGAGATAGATGACCGTGGTGTTGTCCTTGATGGCCCCCTCGACCTCTTCCAGATTATGAGCGTCGACAAACGTGGTCTCGACGCCAAACTGGGAGAGCGTATGCTCCAGCAGGTTGTAGGAGCCACCGTAGATGGTCTTCTGGGCAACCACATGGTCACCGGCCTGGGCAAGTGCCTGCAGGGTATAGGTGATGGCGGCGGCGCCAGAGGCGACGGCGAGGCCAGCAACGCCACCCTCGAGCGCGGCGATACGGTCCTCGAAGACGCCCTGGGTGGAGTTGGTCAGACGGCCGTAGATGTTACCGGCGTCGGCAAGGCCAAAGCGGTCTGCGGCGTGCTGGGAGTTGCGGAACACATAGCTCGTGGTCTGGTAGATAGGCACAGCGCGGGAGTCAGATGCGGGATCGGCGCTCTCCTGGCCAACGTGAAGCTGCAGGGTATCGAAACCAAAGGTGTGCTCGGGGTTGTTGATGAACTGGCTCATGATGATCTCCTTGATCGAACAAAAGTAATAAGAGTAAGAGAAGTAAGTCGCTGTCTCCTGATCACGCCAACGGGCGCAAACAGGAGCCCGGCATTCGTCTTGGCAAGCAGTTCATATGCGGGCCTCCTTTCGCATCCCGGTTCCGTGGTCGGCTTAATTACCTACCGCCTTTGTGTGTTTTGAATAGTACGAGCATCGTCTCCCCGGGTCAATCACTTAAAAGCGCTAACCTGTTATCTGTTTTGTAGATAACACTCGAAAGGATGGGCGCCGATGACCCTCCAGCAGCTTCGCTTTTTGATCGCCGTTGCAGAGTCCGGTTCGATCAACGCCGCAGCCCAGCGCCTCTATACGGCACAGTCCAATATCTCCAATGCCGTCAAAAGCCTGGAGCAGGAACTTCATATCGAAATCTTCACTCGCTCTAGCCGCGGTGTTGCACTCACCAACGACGGCACCGAGCTTTTGGGTTATGCACGCCAGGTCGTAGAGCAGGCCGACATGCTCGAGGCCCGCTATGAGGACGGCGGTACACCTCAGGCCCGCCTTGCCATCTCGGCCCAACACTACGCGTTTTCGGTCGAGGCCTTTGTCAACGTAGTCGAGCGCTGCCACGACAACAAGTTCGAGTTCATCATGCGCGAGACCACCACGGCGCAGATCATCGACGACGTACGCGCGTTTCGCAGCGACATCGGCATCCTCTATCTGGACGACTTTAATACCCGTGTCTTGCAGAAGGCCTTTACCGATGCCCGAGCGAGCTTTCATCCCCTCTTTGATGCGAAAGTCCACGTGTTCGTCAGCGAGCGCCACCCGCTCGCACGCCGCCCTCAGCTGTCCCTTGCCGACCTCGCACCCTATACGCGCTACAGCTTTGAGCAGGGAACCTCCAACTCCTTCTATTACGCCGAGGAACCGTTTAGCTATATTCCCTGCAACCGCAATATCCGCGTATCCGACCGCGGGACGCTCACCAACCTGCTTATCACCTCGAACGGCTATGCGCTGTCGACCGGCGTCCTCTCCAGCGAAATGCAGTGGGGCATGGCCTCGATCCCCCTGGCAGACGCCCCGACGATGCATGTGGGCTACATCATGCATGACGACCGCAAGCCCTCTCCCCTCTTGCAGCAATACCTCGACGAGCTCAACCGCATCATCCATGCCAACCAACTGTCGGAAGACGGGGTAGAAATCGTAGATTGCTAGCCCCCGGCGGGCATGGCGCTACAATGGTCACTCACGCGAAACGTACCCAACGAAAGGAACCATGTGAAGGTCATCATCTATACCGACGGCTCGGCCCGATCAAATCCGGGACGCGGCGGCTACGGCGCCGTGCTCAAATACACCAACCCCGCCGGCAAGACCTTCACCTCTGAGCTTTCGCGCGGCTACGCCAAGACCACCAACAACCGCATGGAGCTCATGGCGGTCATCGTGGCACTCGAGGCGCTCAACCGCCCCTGCGACGTCGAAGTCCATTCCGATTCGCAGTACGTCGTTAACGCCTTCAACAAGCACTGGATTGACGGATGGAAAAAACGCGGCTGGAAGACCGCCAACAAGCAGCCCGTCAAGAACCGCGATCTGTGGGAGCGCCTACTCACCGCAAAGAGCAAGCACAAGGTTGAGTTCATCTGGGTTAAGGGTCACGCCGGCCATGAGCTCAACGAGCGCTGCGACGAGCTCGCCACCACGGCGGCCGACGGCAGCAACCTCGATATCGACACCGGCTTTAACGAGAGCGACCTGTAACGGCGTTTTCGTACGCTATTTCCCGCCCCTTCGCGCTACACTCATCCTGTAAACCGAACGGCACGAGGGGGAAACATGCTGCGTATAGCGACCATCGGCACATCCATGATCACCGACGACTTTATCCAGGTCGTCAACGCCAACGACCAAGCCGCGTTTGTGGGCACGCTCTCGCGCGACGCAGATCGCGGCACCGCCTTCACCGCTAAGCACGGCGGCGAGCGTAACTTCACCGCACTTGACGAGCTTGCGTCCGCTGCCGACGTCGACGCCGTCTATATCGGCAGCCCCAACGCACTTCACTACGAGCAGGCCCTTGCCTGCATCGCCGGTGGCAAGCACGTCATCGTCGAGAAGCCCTTCTGCGCCACCGAGGCGCAGGCGCTGGAAGTCTTCCGCGCTGCCGAGGCAGCAGGTGTCGTGGCCCTCGAGGCCATGCGCCCGCTCCATGACCCCGCTTTCCACGCCATCGAGGACGCCCTGGGCGAGATTGCGCCCATTCGTCGTGCCTCATTGCGCTTTGGCAAGTATTCCTCGCGCTACAACGAGATTCTCGCGGGACGCTCCACCAATATCTTCGACTGCAATATGGCATCGGGTTCCCTCATGGACATTGGCGTCTACACCGTCGAGCCCATGGTCGAGATTTTCGGCATGCCCTCCGGCCTTACGAGCATGGCTACTCTGCTCGACCCCACCACGCGACAGCTCACGCACGGCCCCATCGACGGCTGCGGTTCTATCCTCGCCAGTTACGGCGGTGGCCGCATCTCCGTCGAGCTCGCGCACTCCAAAATTACGAATGACCTGCTGCCCTCGCAGATCGAAGGCGAGCGTGGCACTATCCAGATCGACCATCTGTCCACGCCCCGCAACGTCCGCATCGACTATCGCGGCGATGTCGTACGCGGCTCAGCGACCGAGGCACCGCGCGAACAGGGCGACAACGGCCGCGTGCTCGACCTGCCCAAATCGAGCAACACCATGGAATACGAACTCACAGACTTTATCACCGCCATCGGCGGCATCGATAACGTTAGGGAAGAGATTTGGGAGACCCCGGCGGGACGCCACGAGCTTGGCCACTACCGCGATGTCACGCTCGTCTCACTGCGCATCATGGATGCCGTGCGCCAGCAGGCGGGTATCGCCTTCCCCGCTGACTCTAACAAGCAGGCATAGCGATGGGTTTTTTCGACAAGCTTTTCTCGGGCGTCACCGGCGGCAGCCGCGAACCCCAAAAGCCCTCTGGCGTCGAGCTTGAGCTGCGCCGTAGGCTCACCGTGCTCGCAAGCGACGAGGCCACTCAAGACGCCCCGCAGCGCTATTTCCTGCGGTGGGAGGGGCAGGTCCAGGGCGTCGGTTTCCGCTTCACCAACACCAACCTCGCACAGGCGCGCTCCCTCACCGGCTGGGTGCGTAACATGGAAGACGGCTCAGTCGAGATGGAGATACAGGGAGCTCCGGCGGACATCCTATCTCATCTCGAGGCACTTCATGCCTCCTACGAGCGCATGGGAACGCGTTTTCGCCTCGTAGACGCCCAGGTCCGAGCCCCACTTGCCAATGAAGACGGTTTCACTCCTCATTATTAGTATTGTGTGCTAAATACGGTATCATTTACCTACGACCGTTAATAGAAAAGAGGCGAGGCGCATGGCGGTGCAAAGAAGGAATACCAAGCAGCGAAAGCTGGTTCTTGACGCCGTGCGCCAAAGCTATAGCCATCCCACCGCCGGCGAAATCTACAACGTCGTGCGCGCGCAGGATGACAAAATCAGCCGCGGTACGGTCTACCGCAATCTCAATCTCTTGGCCGACGCCGGCGAGATCCTCTCCATCAAGACGCCGGGCGGGAGTCGCTTCGATCGCACCATCGAGCCGCATGCGCATATCATCTGCACCTCGTGCAGCCGCGTTATCGACGTACCGCTCCCCTTCGACGCCCAGCTCGACGCCAAAGCGTCCGAGCAAATCGGCTGGCATGTCACGTCGCACTACACCATCTTCGAGGGTCTCTGCCCCGACTGTCGGTAGATGTTTGGGACATGCCCGCAAATCTACTTGCCCATCCGCTACAGCAAACAGCACATTTCTAGGCATGTCCCAAATGTCTACTCAGCAAGTAGGCGATGCAGCTCTTCTTCGACCGTGCGCACGTAGCGGACGCGGTCGTTAATGCCACGCATAGAGGGGTTGCAGCTCTCCATCAGATAGGGATGGCCCACGACGTTGAGCATGTCGCGATCGTTCTCATTGTCGCCAAACGCCATCATCTCATCGGGCGAAATACCCAGGGCACGACCGTAATCGGCAAGCGCGGAGCCCTTGCCCGAACCGAAACCGATAAAGTCCGTCCATTCGGTTCCCGACGTCATCACGTCGACACGGTCGCTAAAGAGGCGCTCAAAATGCTCCAGCGCCGCCGGCTGATCCACCTCGGGCGTCTGGAAGGCAATCTTAATGACGTCCTCGTCAATGTCCTCGGGACGGTCGACCACCGCCACATCGCAGTGGACCTCATAGCGCAAATGGTCGACGAACGCATCGTTGCCGCTCATGGTGTAGAGGTGTCCCTCACACGAAAGGGTCACGTCGGCATGGGGATACGCAGCCACGGCATTCGCGATATCCATAGCAAGGCTACGCTCCATGGAACGCTTGACCACGGCACGCCCCTCGCTCATGACCAGAGCTCCGTTTTCGCATACATAGGCGAGCTCATCGGCCACCGGGGCAAACAGGTGGCGCAAGCTCGCATATTGACGACCACTCGCCGGCATAAACACGATACCGCGACGATGCAGCTCATCGATAAGCTCAAAGGCCTCAGGACGCGGCTCGCGCTCCCCCGGATGCAGCAACGTGCCGTCCAAATCGCATGCAATCAGCTTAATTCCCTCAAGACCCATATGCTTCCCCCAAAGCATCTCATCAACAGCAAGACGGACCTTGATTGGTCGCCCCTCAAAGCCCGTCTTGCGCATACGCGCGCTTAGCCGCGCGTCTTTTTTACGATGGTAAAGTCCGGAGCCATGCTAACGACGACCTCCGCCGCACTCGACGCAAAGCGCCGGTCCGTATCGAGTTCACGGGTAACCACCGAGAGCCGAACACCCTCGATACCCCGGAGCATGCGGCCCAAAACAGGCTGCACCGGCGTATACATGCGCACGGTATGCTCGTCCGAGTCGCCCCGGAAGAGCGGCGCATGCATGTTGCCGATCTCCCAGCACGCATGCGCGAGCGCAATCGGATCCATGCGGTCGACTTCGACCAAATAAACCTCGGCGCTGCGCAGGCGCACGACAACCGCCACGGGCACCACGCCCGAACGGTCAATGGCGAGCACGTCGCCGTCGGCAAGACGACCACCGTCGGTAGCATCCAGCCGAACATCGATCGTGCACCCCAGCTCCGTCACGCCCGCAAACGCGCATACATCAGCCTGGTCCCAATCGAGCAGTAGCTCATCGACCTCAAAGACACCGCCCAGCTCCCGGCGAAGCAAAAGCTCATAGGACGGGTCGTTGAGATTTCCGAGGCACGCTGTCGAAACCAGATTTGCAGGCATAGCCTAACCCTCGACCTCGACGAGCTCGATATCAAAGTTGAGGTCCTTACCGGCCAGCTCGTGGTTGGCGTCGAGCGTCACGGCCTCGGGCGTCACGTCAATGACGACGGCGGGGACAGGCATGCCGCTCGGCGTGGACAGGAAGAGCTTCATGCCCTTCTCGATCTGCTCGATGTTGGGAACCTGCTCGGCCGGGAAGGTCAGGACCATCTCGGGATTGTGCTCGCCGTAGGCATCGGCAGCAGGAATGTGCACGGTCTTCTTCTCGCCCACCTGCATGTCGACAACAGCGGCGTCGAAGCCCTTGATCATCTGACCGGCGCCGCAGGTGAACTCCAGCGGCTCGCCGCGATCGTAGGAGCTATCGAACTGCGTGCCGTCATCGAGCGTGCCGCGATAATGGGTCTTAACCTTCTTGCCCTGGTTGGACATGGTAACCTCCGTAATAAGGGCGGCGCACAACGCGGGCCGCCATGAACATATGGCGCTAACTATACCCTAGTCATACAATTCAATGACAGTTTGCAAAGAAACGCTGCAACCGGAGGAACCATGGCATATCCCGTATTTGACCTACACTGCGACACCGCTGACCGCATCGGCTGGGCCACACTCGATCTCGACCTGCGCTTTACCGCAGGCACCGACGGTTATTTCCCCGGCGACGAAACGCATCCGCAAGATTTCGATCTCATCGAGGGCAACGCCTGCGCCATCTCGCTCGCAAAGATCGGCAACACGCCGTGGGCACAGTGCTTCGCCACGTTTGTCCCCGACGAGATTCCCACCGCCCACGCCGCGCGCTTCCAGGCGCAAATCATGGCGCATATGAGCGGCCAGGCCATGCTCAACCACGACCGCATGGTCAACGTACGCAGCGCCGCAGACATTCGCCCCGCGCTCAAGGACGGCAAGGTCGCTTGCATCCACACCATCGAAAACGCCACGTTCTTTGCCGAGGACCCCGCGCTGATCGAGGTGCTCAAGAGCTTGGGCGTGCTTATGTCGTCACTCAGCTGGAACGCGCAGGGACCGCTCGCGAGCGGGCACGATACCCACGCCGGCCTCACCGCTGCCGGCATCGAGGCACTTACGCAGATGGAGCACGCCGGCATGGTACTCGACGTCTCCCACCTCAACGATGAGTGCTTTGACGAGGTTGTCGCCCACGCCACGCGCCCCTTCGTCGCCAGCCACTCCAACTCCCGCACCGTCTGCGGCGTCAAGCGCAACCTCACCGACGACCAGTTCCGCACCATTCGCGACATGGGCGGTATCGTCGGCCTCAACTACTGCAGCGAGTTCCTTTCCAACGACGCAACCGACAAGACCGCCGCAGACGTCACCTTCGACCAGCTGGCGGCACATATCGAGCACTGGCTCGACCTGGGCGGCGAGGACGCCATCGCACTCGGCGGCGACTGGGACGGTGCCACGGTGCCCGCTTTCCTCTCCGATGCCAGCAAGATGCCCGAGTTCCAGAACATGCTTTCCAAGCACTTTGGCAAGACCGTGATGCAGAAGCTCTGCAGCGACAACGCGCTTGCCTTCTTTGAGCGTTATTAATTTCACATCCCTTGAGCGGGCCGGTATGACGAACGGTCGACATGCCGGCCCGTCCCCAATCTGAAGGACCGCTTTTGACGCAGCAGTTTACGATTTCCGTATCCCGACCGGATGGCACATCCATCCCCGTCGTCGTTACCAAAAAGCGCGTCAAGAACTTCAACCTACGCGTCACATCGAGCGGTGAGGTCCACGCCAGCGCACCGCTCGGCGCCAGCCGCGAGCGTATCGAAGCGTTTGTGAAGCGCAACAGCACCTGGATTATCAGCCGGCTTGCCCAGCGCGAGCAGCGTCAGGCGACGGCACGAGAGCCGCTCAGCCCCTCGTCCATCATTGCACTTTGGGGCAAGCCCATCACGGTACAAGATGCGCTCGATCACAACTTTACATCACCCGCACCGCGGCCCAAGCAGGCCACCTTCGCAAGTTTTATGGGCGCCGACAAATCGAACGAACGCCCACAGGCCGAGCGGCGCGCAATCCTCGACGGCCTGACGCCCGATGAGCTCCAGACCCGCATCGACCAGCTCTATACGTCCGAAGTCACATCGGCGCTGCGCGATATGGTGCACGCATACGAAATCTCAATGGGTGTCACCGTGGCCCGTGTCTCCGTGCGCAGCATGAAAACGCGCTGGGGCTCATGCACGCCCAAATCCGGTGCCGTTCGCATCGCACGCGAACTTGCCGCCTATCCCATCGAGTGTCTCGACATGGTTGTCGCCCACGAGCTCGTCCACCTGCTCGAGCCAAGCCACAATCAGCGGTTTCACGCCCTGCTCGACACGTACTGTCCCAACAATAGAGCTCTGTCGCAGCGGCTCAAGCAGCCGCCCCTCAACAAGCTCTAGCGTCGACTAGCGCACGCGCTCGATCTCGACGCCGCAGCTTGCCAGGGGAAGACCGACGGGAGCCCAAGGCTTATCGAGCTTAACACGCACGCCAAGCAGCAAGGGGTAACGACGCAGCAGCATCTGGGCCACACCCTCGGCTGCCGCCTCGATGAGTTTAAACGTATGCTCGCGCAGATATCCGTCGACATCGTGGCACACCGAGCCGTAGTCAATCGAGGCGTCCAGGTTATCGTGCTCCCCCGCTGCACGCAGGTCGGCATAGAGCACCAAGGACACGATGAACTTCTGGCCCAGCGCGTTCTCCTCGGGATACACGCCGTGGTTGGCAAAGACCTCGAGACCGTCGATAGTAATGCGGTCGGCATGGCGCAGATCGTCATAGCTCACGTGGGGCACCGCCGTTGCGGTGGATATTTCGCCCCTTCCACGGCGTGCGAGCTCGGCACCTTCAGTCTTGGTTGCATTCTCGGGCAGTTTTTTGTTACTCATCGCGATCGTCTCCTTCGTTTAGAACCCCGACCGCGCAAACTAACTACACGCGAATCGACAGGTTCTTTTTATCGTCGCTCCAGTTGCAAGCATTGCGCGCGGGGCATGCAAAGCAGGCGCGCGACGCTTTGTCGGCTGCGTAGAGCAGACGCTCAAGCGGTTGGCTGTTCACGCGCAGCTTTCGATGGCCCAGAATGGCCGTCTTAATGGCTGCGGCATCGGCCGGCTCAAACGCCACGTCACCGGGCATGCCGCCGAGAATCGCATCAGCGACGCGTTCGCTTGCAACATCATGGGATATACCCGATTCGCACTGTTCATCTTTGCCGATATCGTGAAGAAGTGCCGTGGCGTAGATGACCTCGCGGTCAAATTCGAGATCTTCCTCGAGATTCTTAATCCACATAATACGAGCGACATCCAGCAGGTGGTCAATACCGTGGCGGCAGAAGATGCGCCCCGATTCCAACTGTGCAATGTTGCCCAGGTGCCGCCGGAACAGGCCATTGGCACAGATGTAATCGATACGAGGCATGACGCCAAAAGGCGCCAGGCCCGAAGCCATAAAACCGCGACGCGACGTCCCCTCATCGGTCTTCGATGTAAAGTCGTTGACGACCCTCATGCTAACGGCCCAGCATCCTAAAGAACCGCTCCTCGAGCGCGGGATCGGCCTCAAAGACGCCGCGACGAGCGAGCGTCACGGTCTTGGTGCCAGGCTTTTGCACGCCGCGCATGGTCATGCACATATGTTCAGCTTCCATGAGCACAATCGCTCCCTGGGGAGCGAGATACTCCATGAGGGCATCGGCAACCTGTGCACACAGCTGCTCCTGCAGCTGCAGACGACGGGCATAGACCTCTACCGTGCGGGCAAGCTTAGAAAGCCCCGCGACACGGCCGTTGGGGATATAACCAATGGCAGCCTTGCCGTAAAACGGCAGCAGATGATGCTCGCACAGCGAGTAAAACGTGATGTCGCGCTCGATAACCAAATCGTTCGAAGCGACGGCAAAGGTTTTGGACAGGTGCTCCTCGGCACTCTGGTCCATACCGCCGGCAATCTCGCCATACATACGGGCAACGCGCGCCGGGGTCTCCAGCAGGCCCTCACGAGTTGGGTCCTCGCCTATACCTTCAAGCAGCAGCTTAATGGCAGTCTCGACTTTTTCCTGATCGACCATCTGGGCCTCACTTTTTTCGATTTCGCGTTCGCGCTATGGTACCACGCCGGCACGCAACCTCTGCCAGCTACATAGTATGGGTCGAATAGACCGGATCGTCCCGCCAAAGCTCCACAGCATCGCAAAGCGAAACGCCCTCACGTGCAGCACGAGCGCGCGTGGCGTTCATGTCGATCACGCGCTGATTGCTCGAGCCCCTAAAGCGCAACGAGATATCGTACAGATCCTGAACGAACGGGCCGTCCACCAACATGTCGAGGCAGGCCAGGATACGGTCCGTCACCTCGGTATGATGACGGCCACCCGGCATAAGCTCCTCGAGCACGTCACCGGTAAAGCACCAAATGGTCTTGCCCGACCCAGCAGGATAGGCCGCACGCACGCGCTCGATAAAGTCAACAAGCCCCGCCTGATTCTCGGGCTCCATAGGCTCGCCACCCAGAATCGTCAGGCCATCGATAAAGGGATGATCGAGACTCTCGATAATCTTATCCTCGACGGCGCGATCGAACGGCTCGCCCGCAGCAAAGTCCCACGCGACAGAGTTAAAGCAATTCTTGCACCCACGACGGCACCCGCTCACAAACAGAGAAGTACGAACGCCTTCACCATCAGCAATATCGAAATACTTAATGTTCGCGTAGTTCATAAGTAACTCTCCCGGGAGGCCGGGACATATCTTCCCGTCCTCAAACATTCTCGGCCTTCGGCCTGCGAAACTGCGGGCGGGACGATATGTCCCGGCCTCATGCAAAGGGTAACTCAATGAACGAAGCGAACATCGAGCATAGGGTTCGAGGTCCAATAAATACTCAGCTGCAGCTCAACCGCCATCGCAAGTAAATCGCAGCTGCAGCTCAAATTATTTCCGCTAAGAACTTCGAGGAGTGAGCAGACCGCATGCCGCATCTCAGCTACATCAACTTGGCTGCCCGTAGCGAGGCCCCGGACCTTTGCTCGATATGAGTTCCGCACGAACAGGAGGCGCCAGTGGCGCCTCCGTCGTGAGCCAGGACTGTCCGAAATAGCGAGTAAAGGTCCGGGGCCTCGCTACGGGGCAGCCTGGGATGGTTATTAGAGATGCAGCACGCGGTCGCGGATCTCCTCGGTTCGACCCTGGTTCCAGAACTGGGTACCGATGTAGCCGCACGTACGACGAGCGACATTCATCTTCTCCTGGTCGCGGTTGCCGCAGTTGGGGCACTCCCACACCAGCTTGCCATCGTCCTCGACAATCTTGATCTCGCCGTCGTAGCCGCACACCTGGCAGTAGTCGCTCTTGGTGTTGAGCTCGGCGTACATGATGTTGTCGTAGATGTACTGCATCACGCGAATGACAGCCTTGAGGTTGTCCTGCATGTTGGGAACCTCGACGTAGGAGATGGCACCGCCCGGCGAAAGCTGCTGGAACATACCCTCGAACTTGAGCTTGTCGAATGCGTCGATCTCCTCGGACACATGGACGTGATAGCTGTTGGTAATGTAGCCCTTGTCCGTCACGCCCGGGATAATGCCAAAACGGCGCTGCAGGCACTTGGCAAACTTGTAGGTCGTCGACTCAAGCGGGGTGCCGTACAGCGAGAAGTCGATATCGCTTTCGGCCTTCCACTCGGCGCACTTGTCGTTCATGTGCTGCATGACGGCCATGGCAAACGGCGTGCCCTCCTTCTCGGTGTGGCTGTGACCCGTCATGTACTTAACGCACTCATACAGGCCGGCATAGCCCAGGCTGATCGTAGAGTATCCGCCCACGAGCAGCTTGTCGATCGTCTCGCCCTTCTTCAGACGCGCCAGGGCGCCGTATTGCCAAAGAATCGGCGCGGCGTCAGAAAGTGTACCCATCAGGCGCTCATGACGGCACAGCAGGGCACGGTGGCACAGCTCAAGGCGCTCATCGAAGATCTTCCAGAACTTGTCCATATCCTGGTGCGAGCTCAGTGCGACATCAGGCAGGTTGATGGTCACAACGCCCTGGTTAAAGCGACCATAGTACTTGGGCTTGTTCGGGTCGTAGTTCAGCGCGTTGGCAACGTTGTTAAAACCGTTGCCCGAACGGTCGGGCGTCAGGAAACTGCGGCAACCCATGCAGGTGTAGCAATCGCCGTTGCCGGCGGTCTCGCCCTTAGACAGCTTGAGCTCGCGCATCTTCTTCTCGGAGATGTAATCGGGCACCATGCGCTTGGCGGTGCACTTGGCAGCCAGCTGGGTCAGGTAGAAGTACGGGGAATCCTCGTGAACGTTATCGTCCTCGAGTACATAGATAAGCTTGGGGAATGCCGGGGTAATCCACACGCCGGCCTCGTTCTTAACGCCCTCGTAGCGCTGGCGAAGCGTCTCCTCCACGATCATGGCAAGGTCGTGCTTCTCCTGAGGCGTACGGGCCTCGTTAAGATACATAAAGACCGTCACGAACGGCGCCTGACCATTGGTGGTCATAAGGGTCACGACCTGATACTGAATCGTCTGGACACCGCGACGGATCTCGTCACGCAAGCGGTCCTCAACAACCTCGCGGACCTTTTCGGGAGATGCGGAAACGCCGAGCTCCTCGAGCTCGCGGGCGACCTCGCCACGAATCTTTTGACGGCTCACCTCAACGAACGGGGCGAGATGGGTCAGCGAGATGGACTGGCCGCCGTACTGGGAGGAAGCAACCTGGGCGATAATCTGCGTCGCAATATTGCAGGCGGTCGAGAAGCTGTGCGGCTTCTCAATCAGCGTGCCCGAAATAACAGTGCCGTTCTGGAGCATGTCCTCCAAGTTCACCAAATCGCAGTTGTGCATATGCTGGGCAAAGTAATCCGAATCGTGGAAATGGATCAGGCCCTCATTATGGGCATCCACGATCTCCTGAGGCAGCAGCACGCGCTGGGTCAGGTCCTTGGAAATCTCGCCGGCCATATAGTCGCGCTGAACGGAGTTGACGGTCGGGTTCTTGTTGGAGTTCTCCTGCTTGACCTCTTCGTTATTGCACTCGATCAGCGACAGGATCTTGTCATCGGTCGTGTTCTTCTGGCGCTTCAGGCTCTGAACATAGCGATAGATGATGTAGTGGCGGGCAACCTCGTAGCAGTCGAGACGCATGATCTCGTCCTCGACCAAATCCTGGATCTCCTCGACCGAAACGGTGTGGCCCGCGTTCTCGCATGCCTCGGCGACGTTTTGCGCCGCATAAACCACCTGGCGGTCGGTTAGACGAGAGCTCTCCTCGACCTCCAAGTTAGCGGCGCGGATGGCATTGACAATCTTATCGATGTCAAAGACAACCTCGGTGCCGCTGCGCTTGATGATCTTCATCCTCTTGCCTCTTTCGCGTCGTAGCCTCATTGCGCTTCAGAGCCAAACGATGCCCGGCAGGGCTTGCCCCTGTCTTGCGGCGCCGTCGCGCAATCTGTGTTCTCGATAAACCATAAGTCCTCATGCGGACAATCCTCGCGGCCGATCAAGCGGCTCAAAGGCGTGTCCAAATGGGACGAATAAGGTCTTCGTTCTCTGTCCGCCATCTATCATACGACAAAGATGCATCTATATCCTGTATTCTTTTTTTAGGTCAAACACAACATATAGTGTTTCAGCAGGTCAAAGCAATTAGTCATTTTGCAGACGCATTATAAATGAGGGGTATTTGACAAATCGGTAAAACGTTACCAACACGGCTACCTGCATGGCAGTTATAAAACCCCCTTAGTCAAGCCGCTGACAAATCCTACTAAAACCAAGCCACTCACGCCAAAAGAATCCAAAAGATTATGCTTGACCAACATGTTGCGGTCGAATGCCGGCGGACGGAGCGACGGGACTGCAAACGCTCGGAAGACTGTAGCCCCGGCACCCCGTCCGCCGGCATTCGATAGGCGAGGAGCTATTACTTCTCTTCGCGAGCTATCAAGCCATTGATAGAAAGAGGGCCGCCGGCATATGTCGGCGGCCCCGATAAAACATGATGGGCGGCAAAGCAACTACTCGAGCGGTTACTCCGCCTCGCCGCTGGCCGCCATCTTCTCGGCCTCGGCAAGCTGGGCCGGAGTGAGCTTGCGATACTTAATGGCGCCAAAGACGACACAAGCCGCACAGACGATTATGCCGGCGATGAACTTCTGGTCAATCGTTGCACCAAACGGCGACGTCACGGCCTCAAACACAATGGGAGACAGTGCCATGCCAAAGTTGATGCCCGCCATGCCAATGGCGAGGTTAAACGCACGTCCCTCGGGAGCAGAGTTGCCGGCGGCAAAATTGCCCTCCAGCGGCACGTAGGTCTCCTTGCCCAGCGCAACGACAAAGCCCGCAACGCACAGCACCATAAAGGCGGGCGCAACCAGCGTCAGGCCCAGGCCAACGAGCGTCACGCCCCACGCGATCGGCATCGACAGGTTCTTGAACTTGGCAAACAGCGGGCCCACTAAAAGGCCAGCCGCAATGCCGGCGACCGTCATGACGGTCGAAGCGAGGCCAGCCTCAACAGTGCCGCCAAAGCCGCGACCCACGACAAGCAGCGAGACATTGGAGCTAAAGAGCTGGAACGTGAGTACGAACACAAAGCTCATGACCGTGATAATTGCGACCTCTTTGGGCATGTTGGCAAACACGTTGACCTTACGCCTGGGCTCAAGATGACCCTCGGGCAGGCAGACGGCCTCAATGACGATAAACACGATCATGATGAAGTACGCCGCATAGCTGTGGAACCACTCGGCAGAACCCAAGATGCCGGAAACCATCGTCCAGATAATGCCACCCAGTGCAACAAAGGTTGAGTAGATGCCCATGACAAACGAACGCTGCTTGCCACCGAAATAGTCGGCAATCAGAGCGTCGGTCGAGTTCTGCACGGCGCCAAGGCCAAGACCCATCACGGCAGAGGCCGCAAGAACCTGGGCAAGCGAATCGTGGAACACCAGCACCGAGGCGCCGGCGAGCATCACGATAACGTGGCCGACAAGCGTCGTCTTCTTCTTGGATACACGCGAGGCGAGCTGGGAAGACACGAGCATGGCGGACACAGCCATCATGAGCGGAATGATGCCGATGATCATCTGGACGGCAGCGATGTTCTCATTGGGAAACGCCGCCGCAACAGAGGCCACGATGGGGACGGGCACCAACATGCCCATAATGCACATGGCGGCAGCATAAATGCCCACCAGGTACTTGATCTTGGTTTTATCCATGATCCATCCTTACACTTAGAAAAAGGGTCGGAGCGGCCGGACGTCACCATCGGCCGCCCCAAACACAGCACTATCAGTCGTTAAAACCAGTGAACACGGGCTCTCCGCTGTACACGAGCGCTTCCTCGACACCATCGAGCACGCGGCAGGCGCCAGACGCCATCGCCTCGAGCTCAAACTCGCCGGGATAAGCCGACACGGGGGCGATCCAAGAGCAGCATTCCTCAATCGAGGCAACGAGCTCCTTGCTGTAGACCATGCCGCCTCCGAGCAAGATACCGTCGACATCGCCCTTCAGCACACATGCCATCTCGCCAATCCACTTGCAGATTTGGTAGACCATTGCATCCCAGGCGCGAGCTGCGGCCTTATCTCCCGCTGCAGCACGTTCGCACACCTCGATGGCATCGGAGGTACCCAAAAGGTCAACGAAGCCGCCAGTCTTCATGCAATGGGCGCGGGCGACATCAAGACCGTGCTCCGCGGTGTACTTTGCGACCTCGATCGCGGGAACCGATCCGCAGCGCGTCGGCGCCATGGGGCCTTCGCCGCCAACGATGTCGTTGCCGTCGACCATCTTGCCCTTAAGGTGGGCAGAAATCGAAATGCCACCGCCGATATGACAGACAATAAAGTTGCACTCGTCGTATGCGCGACCGAGCTTTGCCGCATGGCGGATGGCGGTCTCTTTGAGATTAAGGGCGTGCAGGTGCACGTTTCGATACACGCCCTTAATGCCCGTCATGCGTGCGAGGTCGCACAGCTCGTCGGTATCGGGAGGATTCACCACAAAGGCGGGCTTGCCACATTTCACGGCAAATTCGTGGGCAATCTGGGGCCCCAGCTGCGCCGGGTGCCGAACGCCATTCGCACCGATGCGGGCATGCTCGAGCATAACCTCGTTGATGGCATACGTACCACCGGGCAGCGAAAGCAAGCCACCACCGCGACCGACAAATGCATCAAAGTCCTCGAGCTTTAGGCCCGCCTCCCCCAGCGCTCCAAGAATCAGATCGCAGCGATACGGCATCTGAGCCGAAACCCCGTCGAACTGGGCAAGGTCCTTCGCATCGTGCGCAACGTTCTTACTGAGCTTGCACTCATCGCCCTCAAAAACGCCCACCTTCGTGGAAGTGGAACCAGGGTTGATTACCAGGACGCGCCAGGGAGTCTTTTTATCGGACATGCCTTAAGCCTCCTTAAGCGCCTGGGCGCGCACGCAGCTCATCACCACGTTGCCGACGATCTCATCGACGGGCGCAGAGCGCGAGCAATCGCACACGATCTTCTTGAAGCCCTGAAGCATGGGGCCGTAAGCATTGGCGCCGGTCAGATTCTGGATGATCTTGACGCCGATATTGCCCACGTTGATATCGGGCCAGATGACCACGTTGGCCTGCCCCGCAACAGCGGATTCGCGATGAACCTTCTTGGCCGCAACCTTGGGGTTAATCGCCGAATCAAACTGGAACTCGCCGTCGATGGCAAGGTCGGGACGGCGATCGTTGGCAATCTCGCGAGCACGACGTACCTTGTCGACGAGTTCGTTATCCATCGAACCGTCAGTCGAATGCGAAAGCAGCGCGCAACGGATATCCCATCCGGTCAGCGAGCGTACCGTTTCGCTCGACGAAATCGCGATCGAGGCAAGCTCCTCGCTCGTGGGGTCAACGCACACGGCAGAATCGCCAAAAGCCAAAAGGCCACCTTCGCCGCCATTCCAGTTGGGGATGTCGGCGATACCGCACGAGCTCACGGTGTCCACCCCGTCGGCAAGGCCGACGATGGCCTGACCAGCCAGGATAATATCGCCCGTAGCGTTATCGATACCGGCGAACATAACGTCGACATCGCCGAGCACCTGCAAAATCAGGGCGCGCTCAAGCGGACGCGTCATACGGCGCGCAGCGCCCTTGGGCTTAAACTTGCAATCCGGATGAGAAAGGTAGCGCTCGCAGCAAGCTGCGTTCGCCTCCTCGTCGGTCACATCGACAATCTCGATGCCGTCAAGGGAGATGCCGCGCTCATCGGCAAGCTCCTTGAGCTTGCCGCCATCGCCGACCAGCACACATTCGGCAAGATGCTCGGCGGCGATCTTTGCGACCGCCTGCATCATGGTCTCGTTTTCGCCCTCGGGAAAAGCAACGCGCATAGGCTTGGCGGCAGCCTGCTCGCGCAGGGTCTGCATCAGGTCCATGGCAGTTACTCCATCTCTTCGGCAGTGCGCTCGATAAGCTCGCCGATGGTCTTCATGACCATGACCTCGCGAACGGGGACCTCGGCATCGAGCTCGTTCTCGATCATGGAGGTCAGAGCGATCATCTTCATCGAGCCCTTGCCCAGGGTCTCAAACGTCGTCTCGGGGGTCACATCGCCGTCATAGTTGTAGGCGGACTTGGCAAAATCGCAGATCTGTTGAGTGAGTTCTTCGTTCATGATGGTGCCTTTCAATCGAAAAAGAGGGGCGACCACGGCGGGCTGGAGACATGGGTCCCGCCGTGGCCTAAGAGAGGAATCGAATTGTTGCAGGGGTGAAAACCTAATCGTCAAGCTCGAACGTAAGCTCTTTATAACCTGGACGGTCGATAACCTTGGCATGGACGCCAACGGTCTCGCCCGCCATGAGCTTGGCGCGAATCTCGGGGGCCTTCTTCTTGGTAATGCCGTAGATGACGTAGGTGTACTGAGAACCCTCGTCGATATCGACGGCGCCGTAGGCGTACTTGCCATACTCCTTGAGATAGGGCTTGTCGTTCTGCGGACCAGGCAGGGTAAAATCGATCAGATGCCCGTGACCGAAAACCTGGACCCAATCGGTCTTGTGATAGCCGCAGGCATTGCAGGCAAGGTGGGGCGGAAACTCGACGGCTCCGCACTCGGGGCACTGGCGCGCCCAATAGATGCCCTCTTCAAGACCCGTGTAGAACTTCTTGACCACGGGCTCCATATCTTTGAGTTGCATGAGAATACTCCTTATGGGAAATCGAAAACCGCGGTCGCTTAGGCGACGGTACGAAGGATCTGGCAGCGCACGTTCTGAGAACCGCCAAAACCGCGCAGGAAAGCCGTTTCGGGAACCTTCTTCATCTGGGTGGCACCGGCGACGCCACGCATCTGCTTAACGGCCTCGACGATATCGGCGATGCCGGATGCGCCATGGGCGTGACCGAAGTTGCAACGGCCACCGTGCGGGTTGATGGGCTTATCGCCGTCAAAAGCGGTGCGACCATCGATCGCGTACTTCCAGGCCTCGCCGCGCGGAATATAGCCGCACTCCTCGGCCGAGACGATCTCGGAAGCCAGGAAGAAGTCGTTGCACATGAACAGGTCAATCTCATCGGGGCTCACGCCGGTAAGGTCATAGACCTGCTTGGCGGCAAGCTCGGTAGCCCAGTGCTCGTTGTGGAGCAGACCGGCCTCGACAGCAGAGGCGCCCGTACCCAGAACCTCAATAGGCGCATACGGCACGCCCATGGCCTTTGCCTTCTCCGTGGGCATTACGACAACAGCGGCGGCGCCGTCGCACTTCTTCTCAAAGCCGGTAACGCGCAGGTACTGCGTAACGCGCGGGTTGTACATGCTCTTGAGATACTCGTCGGCGGTATCGAACCCAGCTGCCTTCGCGTCCTCCTCGACCGTGGTCTCGTACCAGGCAAGGGGATTCAGGACGGCACCGCGGCGAAGGCTCTTGGTAAGGCCGTTCAGGGCATCATCGATCTGATCGGCGGTAAGGTCGTACTGCATCGAATACTCGTTGATCCAGTTGTCGAACGACACGCCAAAGGCGCCGTCGAGCGGACGACCATAAGCGCGGTCATAAATCTTATCGAGCGAGGGGATCATGACGTCGAGCGTAAAGTCCTGACGAATATGGGAGGGCATGTGCTCAACGGGAAGAGTCGAAGCCAAATCGCAGGCACCCGTAAGGACAACATCGTAGGCACCGGAGGCGACTGCCATCACGGCCTGCTCAAGGGCGACGTAGCCCGTGCAGCAAGCCTCGGAATGATGGACAGAGCCCTTGGCACGAACGCCAAACCAATCGGCAACCTGCATGTTGGGGGTAATGCAATCGCCAACGAGATACGGATTGGCGCTGCCGTGATAGAAAAAGTCGATATCGCGGGGCTCAAGACCGGCATCGGCAATTGCCTCGAGAGCCGCATAGCCAAACGCCTCGCCCTCGCCAATACCCTGGGTCTCGGGATGCTCCTCAAAATCCTTGAACGGGGTGCAGCCTACGCCTACAATCGAGACGCTGCGCATGTTCTTTCCGAGCGTAACCACTGAATATCACATCCTAATCATGTGAAGGTGTACGGAATGATGGCGCAGTCCAGCCGCGAGCGAAGGTGAGAGAGCGCTCGCGGCTTTTCTGTGACGTCACACGTTGAACTACTGCAGTGGTTCTTTTGAACGTAGCTTTAGTTTACGAGGGGTTAAACGAAACGCGTGAGACAAAAAGCCCCGATGTGTCCCATCATATGGGACACATCGGGGCTAGGCGTTCCAAATAGCAGATAAATGGCCATACTTAAATCGATTCATAGGGCCGGATTACTCTGAATCCGCAACCTATGCAACCGTTCATCCCTAAAAATCAGCCGTTCACCCGAGCGGCTTTTCAAAATCGGGGATACGTGGGTGCCAATGGCGCGAGGCGTCGTCGACAAACAACGGCGCATAGAACATGCGATTGAGCGCGGCGGCAACGGTGCGCGCTTCCAAATCGGGACGGACCTCGAGCCAGTACTGGATAAGGTTATGGTGACCCGCGAGAGCGAAAGCCAGATACAGGTCAAGATCGGTCTCGTCAGAAAACGTTGAGCGCAGACGGTCGCGAAAATACTCATGCATAAAAACCGTAGCCTTATGCGTGAACACGGGGTCCCCGTTTTCACTGTTGAGCGCGAGCACCTTCGAACGATTGCGCTGCAGGATCTCCATACGCTTAATCATCGTCGGCGTCGGATCGAGCTGAGCGTCACCAAAGCGCGCCTCAAGGGCAACGTCGTTAATCTCTTGCATGTTGTGGAGCAGATCGTCCTCAAATCGCTTAACAACGTCGTCAACAGAACGATAGCAGCGGTAAAACGTCGATTTCGAGGTGTGCGCGAGCCTCAGCACATCGGTCACCTTGATCGCCTGCACCGGCGTCGTCCCCATAAGTTCAAAGACGGCATCCTCGATCCGTGAAGCGATATCGTTTTGAGCGTTCAGCGGCATAGCGGCCTCCCCTATTAGCGATTGGCTCCTATGCCACCCGAAAGGTATGCTCCCTGAGGACGATACGAGGCATAGAGCGCGCCGCACAAGAGATGACGCAGCGACCGTATGTCACCGACGAAGTATTCCATCCACCGGGCATGCCATCTTTGCGAGGGTCAATCGAAAACCCGACGCCTTCAGCCTTGAGGATGGCCTCGATACGCGTCCACGTCTGACTCAGGCGAAGATTGCGTTCTTGCAAATTGGGGGCAGCGTTAATCCACACGCGCTCGTCGTCGTTTGCCATACGCCCAACCGCAACGGGGGCAATCTCATCGATCGCCTCGATATCCACGCCAATAGGTCCTCCGACCGACCGAGCAACATCGGAAACAGCGAGGACGGCAACGCTTCCGCCATGTGAAATGGAAATAGAGGGGGCCTCCCCATCCGCAAGCTCGATCTTGCCGAAAGCAGAACACGCAAGCTGGGTGTCGTCGAAGACACCCAGGGCGTCGCGAAGAAGCAGACCCACGCCTGCAGCTTCTCTCCGAGACGCAATTGGGAAATCCCCATTGGAGGCACGTAAGGCATAGCGTCCCGCGATTGATGCCATATCAACGGTCTCGCCGGGATCGATCGCTGAAACGTCAACGAGATGCACGGTTATGTTCAAAATGGTCAACCCCCACTCGATTGAGATGACAAGGCTAAACAGACGCTCAGAACCACTCTTTCATGAATTGAGATACCTTTTGCCGGCGATTTGGCGACTCATTTGGTGACCAAAACAAAAACAGCTCAGAGACTAAGCCTCTGAGCTGCGAACATTTGGTGGGCGTTAGAAGATTTGAACTTCTGACCTCTTCCGTGTCAGGGAAGCGCTCTCCCCCTGAGCTAAACGCCCAAATGGAGCGGACAACGGGGCTCGAACCCGCGACCCCAACCTTGGCAAGGTTGTGC
>CAJLUE010000023.1 GCA_905209765.1 uncultured Collinsella sp.
GCACCATCGAGGCGCTCAAGCAGATTCCGTCGATGTATCGCGTGCGCGTGATCAAATAGCGCCGGCACCAAGCCTGTCAGGCAGACCATGAAGCCCATTCGGCCCCCGTTTTCACGAAACGGGGGCCGATTTCGTTGCTCCGGCTGGTTTTGAAAATGCTACCCAGAACAAGTTTTTTCGAATAATCGACAGTCATACCCAAATCACTGAGCACACCTGCTTTGATAAACAGTTTTATCAGGGGCTTTAGTAAGTAATAATCGATCTCTATATACCACATTCAAGTTGACTGTCGATTTTCCGAAACAACATGTTATGGATAGCATTTTTAAAGCCCTTCCAAGGCGAAACTGAAGCCTTTTTTTGCGCCTAAAACTCTAGCTCATGCGACCGTTTTCCACCCGCGCGGCTACATTCCCGCCCAATCGATAAAAATCTCCTCACGAAGCCGCCGTTCAAGCTCCTGCTGCCGCGGTGTCTTGTCTTTCAACGGCGCATCGAGATAGGACATGATGAGTTCCATCACCACGCGGAAGGCATCGGAGTCGGCCAGCTGGCCATAGGTCATCAAAACGACGGGATATCCCATCGCTTGCAAGGCCGTCGTTCGGTCGGAGTCAGGGATCTTGGATTCTATCGATCCGTGTATGGCTTTACCCTGGCATTCAACCAGACACTCTCGGCTGCCGTCCTTATTTGCCAGCAGAATATCGGCATAGCGCCTATCGAGCCCCGAAATCAGGCGGGCGCTGCGCGTCATACGAATCTCAACGTTATTGGTAAGGCGCAGCCCTTCGCCGCCGCGCAACCTCGTAAGACCAAACAGCATCGATGCTTGGACCTCGAGCGGCGATGCCGCCACCCCCGTAATGCATTTCGCGGCTCGTATGAACGATTTAGCGCCACGGAGCCCCCGGATCTTATCGACGTACTCCGTAAGCTCAGAGAGCTCGATCAAGGGCGGTCGTTTCCACAAGTCAGTTGGATTCCCCGAGACATCCTTTACGTTTTCCCAGCCCAACCGTGCGTCACCCCACTGGCCCCCATATGCCTGCACAAGTGCCGACTTTACCTGAGGCGCAATCTTGCACACGGCAAAGGTGCCGCACATCTCATACATGCACATGATTAAACGCTCGTTTGAAACCGAGGAAGCCAGGGTCAGCAGGGTAAAGAGCGGGGACGCGACATCAAGGCCAAACTCTGTCTGCCGCACGGAGTCAAACGGCCTCTCCCCGTTCCAAACATGCCTGACAATGCGATCGCCCTTACGTCCACAGCTGCCCTGTGCCAATACGTGTAACGGAGTGTCCAGGAAATGCGCGACGAGCGGATGCTCGCAAAGGCGCTCCCTGCGCGGATCGTCCGCAGAATCGGGCAGGTCCGGCATTATCGCCAAGACCTGTGGAGGTATCCGGTGATACCGAAAGGCAGATATGTCGCACAGCATGTCGTCCATAACGGCTACGTACCCACTGCGCCGTTTGTGAACCCGCACGGACGGCAAACGCGCTGGCTCGGCCTGCGAACGGTAGATACTGCCACGCACACGTCACGGATCTCTCGGGAGGCTTACAATCGGTTTGGAAAGCAGACTGATTGTGAGGTTGCATATGGTTGATGAGGACTTTGCCTGGCGGCTTGCGCAGGAGCTTGTGCGGATCGACAGCTCAGACCCGGGCGCATATGAGAATGAAATTGAGCGGTATATCAACGCGCTGGTTGAGGAACGGCTGGCACGGTTGAACCACCCGACACTCGATGCCGTGCAGATTGAGGAGCTCGAGGTGCTCCCCGGACGCCGCAACCTTATGGTCACCGTGCCCGGTTTGAGCGACGAGCCACGGCTCGTCTACATCTGTCACATGGATACCGTCACCTTGGGCGACGGCTGGGACGCAGGCATTCCGCCGCTCGGAGCAATCGTGCATGACGATAAACTCTATGGCCGCGGTGCTTGCGATATGAAGGGTGGCCTGGCCTGCGCCATTGCCGCACTGGTCCATACGCTCGAGCGCGTAGCGGCGGATGGCGCGCTGCCCCGCCGCGGCTTTTCGCTCATTTGCTCGGTCGACGAGGAAGACTTTATGCGCGGCTCCGAGGCCGCGATTGCCGCCGGCTGGGTCGGCTCGCGCGAATGGGTGCTGGACACCGAGCCCACCGACGGACAGATTCAGGTGGCGCACAAGGGTCGCACGTGGTTCGAGATTGAGATGACTGGCGTCACGGCACACGCGAGCCAGCCCTGGAAGGGCGCGGATGCCGTCGCCGCCATGGCCGAGGTCGTGTACTCACTTCGTCGCGCGTTTGCGGCGCTGCCTCTGCATAAGGAGCTGGGGCCTTCGACTGTCACATTTGGTCAGATTGAGGGCGGCTATCGCCCCTATGTCGTGCCCGACCACGCCAAGGTCTGGGTCGACATGCGCCTGACGCCGCCGACCGAAACGGCCGCCGCGACGCGCATGGTAGAGCAAGCCATCGCCGGCGCTGAGGCCGCGGTTCCCGGCTGCCATGGAAGCTATACCGTGACGGGCGATCGCCCCGCCATCGAGCGCGATCCAAGCTCTCCCCTTCTAGCCGCGCTCAAGCGTGCCGCCGATGACGTGACGGGTGCGGACACGACCGTCGGCTTCTTTACCGGCTACACCGACACTGCCGTCATTGCCGGCAAGACAGGCAACCGAAACTGCATGAGTTACGGCCCCGGCTCGCTCGCGCTCGCACACAAGCCCAACGAATATGTGCCCCGCGCCGATATCGGTCGCTGCCAAAACGTGCTCATCGCGCTCGCCGACAACACGCTCTGGGGCGCAAGCGGCCAAGTTGGGGCATAATAAGCCGCGAATAAACCGATTCGCGCGTTAGGACCGTCCATGAAAGCACTTCCGTTTCCCTGCATCCGCCCGGCTCAGGATCGCGTGCTCGAGGCGCTGCCTGCGATGGGCGGCATCCTGAGCGGCAACGACGCCCTACGCGGCGCCATCGCCGACGGCCTGATGCTCAAGGATCCAGGCGCGGCGTATTACGTGTACGAATGCTCGGGCGAGCCGGGTCGCGTGACGGGTGTCGTGGCGATTTGCCCGGTTGGCGCGCTGGCGGGCAGCAAGGGCGATGCCAACGCTGACTTGGCCGCCGCGCGCGCGATCGCCGAGCTCAAAGTGCAGCCGCGCCCCGTGTCGCTCGCCTACGAAGCCTCGCCTGTCATGGATATCATCCTCGGCGCCGCCAAAGAGGGCGCTTCGCTCTATGCCGTCACCGACCCCGCCGGCATTACGCACCGTGTGTGGGAGGTCAAGCGTGAGGACGCCGTTGCCGCCATCCACGCTATGCTCGACCAAGCACCGGAACCGGCACTGGCCGACGACCCCGCCTACGCCGTCGCTCTGACCGGGGCGTCGCAGCTGCTGGCCGATGAGGCCCGTGCCGCCGGCGCCTACTCTGGCAAAGAGCCGTTCAACTTTGCTGTAGCCGTACTGTTCCCCGCCGCGCAGGTCGCCGGCGGCGCACCGCAGGTTCCGACGGGCTTGCTCGCCCACCAGATCGCACGGTTTTAACAGAGTCTAAACGCCCAGCACAAAGACTCGATAGCTCAACAAACAAGGGGCGGGGATGCATGCGCATGCATCCCCGCCCCTTTCACATCGAGCAATGATGTCGGCGATCCAAATCGCCACGCCCGCGCTACCCCCGCTGCGGGCCTGCTGCCGCCACGAGCGGCTCAAGCCCCAGCTCGTGCGCGTAGTCTTCCTGCGTAAAGATCTCAACCAGTTCAAACGTATCCGTCGCATCATCAAACGCAAAGTGCAGCACCGAGCAATTGCCCGGCACGCGGTCGCGCTCGTCTGCCGCCGCGCCCTTCACGTGATCCATGAACTCCTTGATAGCCGAGCCGTGGCTTACCGCGAGCACGCACGTATGGTCCTGTCGCTGCATAAGCTCGGTCAACGTCGCCACCATGCGCTCGCGCACCTGCATCTGACCCTCGCCGCCAAACTGGCGATAGAAATCGCGCCACGGGCGCTCGGGCATCAGCATCACGCGCTCGGCTTCAAAATCGCCAAAGAACCACTCGCGCAGGCCGTCTAGGCGCTCGTAGGCAAGGCCCGGCCACAGGTTGGCGATAGTCTGCTCGGTGCGATGCAGCGTCGAGGTGTAGGCATGATCGGGCTCAATGCCGCGCGCACGCAAGAACATGCCGGCACGCGCCGCCTGGTCGCAACCCAGCTGCGTGAGCGGCGAGTCGCTCCAACCCTGAATAATGCGCTTGAGGTTAAATATCGTCTGTCCATGACGGACCAGATACAGGTCTTTATTCATAGGGGGTCCTTTCGTTTGTTACAAACCCAAGAGCGAAAACGCCCCGTCGCGATAGCCAAAATGAAGCACGGCACCGTTGTCGGGCTGCTCTCCCCCGCCAGTCACGCATCTAAGAAACTCCTGGCAGGCTGAGCCGTGGGAGACGGCCAGCACGCAGTCGTGCCGGGGTCGGGACATGATGCGGGACAGCGCCGCGAACATACGTGCGCGAAGCTCGCTTTCCGACTCGCCACCAAAGGCAACCGGATAATCGCCCCAGGGTTGCGCCGGCATCTCGCGGTTTGATGTGCCCTCCAGCGAGCCCAAATGCCACTCGCGCAGGTCGTCGACCAGCTCTATAGAACGGCCCTCGCCAACGATCAGCTCGGCCGTACACCGCGCCCGCCCCAACGGAGACGAATACACATGGTCAAAGGTCACGCCGCGGTCCTCGAACGCCGCACGCGTCGCCAGCGCCTGCTCGCGCCCGCGCGCCGTCAACGGCGAATCGTGCCAGCCCTGCAAAATGTTCTTCACATTGAGCTCAGTCTGCCCATGCCGTACCAAATACAGATCGGCCACACGCCCTCCCCTCGCACCACCACAAAGGGGACAGGCACCTTTGTGGTGGTTTTGCCGCCGGCTCGCGCCGCAACGGCGCTCAACTACACCAGTACGTCGGCAAGCGGACGCTTGGGCACGTGATGCACCTGCGTCTCATCGCGCCAGTAATTGATAGAGCCATCCGGGTTGGAGTCGATCGCGTCGATCACCTGCGTCTCGGCTGGCACGCCAAAAGCCATGATCAGCTTGAGCTCGTATTTGTCGTTATCGAGCCCCATGGCGTCGATTGCACGGGGCGTAAAGGCCTTGAACATGCATGCCGCCACCTCGGGCGTGGCGCTGCGAGCGGCGAGCATCATCGTCTGGGCGGCAATGCCGGTGTCGACCTCGGTGATGGGCGCGGCGGGCTTACCCGGAACAGCGCGCTCGGCAAGAATCGCGATGTAGCCGGTCGGGCGCTCGCCCTCATCGGGACCCGGCCAATCCTTAAGCGCACCGGCCCAGGCGAGCTCATCAAATACGCGCGCGCAGTCCTCTGCACCGCTCACCACATGAAAGCGCAGGCGCTGAGCGTTGGCGCCGCAAGGGGCCAGGTGTGCCAGCTCCGCCAGCTCGAGCAAAAACTCGCGCGGTACGCGCATGGACTCGTCAAATCGGCGGCACGTGCGGGCGCTGCGGACCAGCGCGTCAAACGCGTCCAGGCCAAGCTTTTCGCAACCCTGTTTTGCCATCGACTCAGCGCTTACCGGCGCTGCGGGAACTGTTTCGTTCATAGGGACCCCTCAATAAAAGCCAATTGTCCTTAAGAAAATCTAACCTAAAACGTAGGCAATAACGAACAGAGCCGCAATGTTCTACATCTGTTGAATATCCCACATCCAAACGGGAACAAAGATTACAATTCGGGAAGGTGAGGCTCCCATTCGCCCTTTCCGCCCCACGCGACGGCGCCCTTGGGCGATACTGGTTGCAAGAGCTACGGCTTACGCCGCACGGAAAGGAGACATCATGGGCATCTTTAAGAACGATGACAAGCAATCGAGCGCGTTTGGATTTGACGAGAAAAGCATGGCAGGCAAGGCCGTCAAGGCCGTGCGCTTGATTTACGCCATCACGGGCGTCTTAGCGCTCGTCGCCGGCATCGCACTGCTGTTTGCGCCCGCCAAGTCCCTCGTCTTCCTAACGACCGTCTTGGGCTTCTACTTTGTGATCACGGCCGCGATCAGGCTGTTTACCGCTGTTTTCGAGCCGCTGCTGCCCACCGGCTGGCGCGTTACGAGCATCATCTCCAACCTGCTCATCATTCTGGGCGGCGTCATAATCCTGCGCAACCAGGCCTTCTCGACCGCGACGCTCACCACGCTTGTAGTGGTCGTCGCCGGCTTTGGCTGGATCGTCGAGGGCGTCATGTCCATTCTGGAGTCCGAGCTTTCCGCCAACCGCGCCCTCGCCATCCTGAGCGGCGCACTCTCCATCATCGCGGGCATGTTCGTGTTTATCTATCCGCTGTGGTCGGCTAAGATGCTCGTCATCTTTAGCGGTGCCGCGTTGCTGGTGTTTGGCGTGACGCTGATTATTCGCGCCATTCAATTTGGCAAACTGGTGCGCTAGATGCCAAAGACGCTTTTTATTGATGCCGACGCCTGCCCGGTCACGCGCGAGTCAATCGACTGTGCGCGGAGGGCGGGCGTCGCCGTAGTGATTGCCGGCAACAGCACGCAGAACCTGGAACGCCACATTCGCCGCGACGATCCGCGCGACGCCGAGCACGCGCGTCGGGGCTTTTGGGTCACGACGCTCGATGTGAGTGTGGGAACCGATAGCGCCGACTTTGCCATTATCGAGCGCCTGCAGGCTGGCGACGTGGTCGTGACGCAGGACATTGGCCTGGCGAGCATGGTGCTCGGACGCGATGCCGCCGCCATTGGCGTGCGCGGGCGCGTCTACGACAAGGCGACCATCGACATGCAACTGTTTATTCGCCACGAGGAAAAGAAGGTGCGCCGCGCCGGGGGACGCACCCGCGGTCCGGCAGCCTTCACCAGTGAGGACCGAGCCCGCTTTAAACGTAACCTCACCGAGCTGTTACGCTAAACAAGGTAGATTTTTGGGATATGCCCGGAAATCTGCCTTTTTGTTTTGAGCGGTACGAGCGCTCAGGATTCATGGCTCAACAAAAAAACGGGCTTCAAAATGCCATGCATCGCCGCATTGTGCAGGCGCCGAGCATGGCTATTTTAAAGCCCGTTTTGTTAGTCCTACTTAGAGGCCGAAGGCGGAAAGGATGAGGCCCCAGCCCGCACCGATAACGTACATCATGATTAGGAACAGGACGTTTTCGCGAGCGCTGCGGTTGGTGCGGAACAGGACTAGGTAGCCCACACCGGCGGAAATGAGCGTGCCGGCGAGCATCGGCGCCAGCTGCAGCGCGCCTTCGAGGTACAACTGCGTAATAACGACGCTGGCCGAGCAATTGGGAATCAGCCCGACAAGCGCCGAGCCCAGGACGGCGAGCGTCTCGTTGCCGCGCAGGAACTGCTCGATTGCGGACTCGCCAAAAGTCTCGAGGACGGCGACCAGAATCAGCGTCACCAGGAAAATAAATACCGACACCTGCACGGTGTGCGAGATCGCGCTGCGGATGATCGACAGAATGGGCGCGCCCTCGTGGGAGTGGCTGTGGTCGTGGTGGTGCTCGTGCTTGTCCGCGTGACCATGGTCGTGGCTGTGGTCGTGCCCGTGCTCGTCCTCGTCTTCATCACAGCCGCAATGATCGCGTTCGCACAGCTCGTGAATGTGATCGGCACTTACGCCCGCCTCGGCCACTTCGTCAATGATGTCGCCCCCGGTATGGTCGTCGTGCGCGCAATTCACATGAGCCGGATTGGCAGCGGTCCCCAGCACGGTACGGCGAATCGCCGCATGCGCGCGGGCGTTACGACGAAGGCCGCGGATAGCAGCATCCACGATAAAGCCCGTGGCCAGAGCGATCAGCGCCTTCGAAGCCAGGAGCATCGCCATGGTCTGCACGGGAACTTGCTCGGCGAGCAACAGCGGCAACATCTCGTCGGAGGTCGAGAGGAACACGGCAACCAGCGTGCCCAGCGTCACGACACGGCCGGCGTACAGCGTTGCTGCCATGGCCGAAAATCCGCACTGCGGCACCATGCCCAGCAGCGAGCCAACCACGGGGCCCGCGGCGCCGGCGCGCTTGATAGCGCCGTTGACGCGATCGCCTGCAACGTGCTCAAGGGTTTCAAGAGCCAAATACGTCACCAACAAAAACGGCACCAACGACAGCGTGTCCTTGCCGGCGTCGAGCAGAATATCAATCAGTAAATCCATGACGGATGGAACCTTTCGTGTCTTTCGGCAGCATTGTAAAAGTCCTAGCGGTCAACTAGGGTATTGTAGTTGTCCCGGGCGCGGTGCCAATAGTTGCCCATGGTAAACTATCATCTCGCCACAACTCAGTAACCCCGAGCCGCGTGACGCGGCCCGTCCAAGGAGCAGCATATGAACGTATCGCAAGCACTCGAATACGAACGCCAGCCGTTTATCCCCATGTTTATCTACGGCGACCACGGCGCCATGGAGTCCGAGCGTCAGAAGGGCGAGGAGGCCCTCAAGGTGCTCGAGACCGAGTACTTTACCGCCGAGGGCGACCCCGGCTTCGACTTTGCCACTGTGCGCGACCTGGCCGACCGCAACCGCGACCTGTGCGACCAAATTGGCGAGGCGCGCCTGCGCAACGTGACGCCTGCGACGCTCTCGCGCGGCCTGTCCGATGCCGACACCTGCGCGGCCATCGGCAAGATGCAAAAGCGCACCGCAGCATCGGTCATGCGCGAGATCCGCGGTGACCGCGACGCACTTGGCGTAGCCTATGCCCGCAAGCCCATCCAAGGCACGGTGCTGGGCATCGACATCGAGACCACCGGTCGCGCGCCCGAGCGCGGCTACATCATCAACGTGGGCTGGGAGATCATGGATCTCACCAGCGACGCCGTGCCACATGACGCCGAGGCACACTACTGCGGCCTGCCCGACATCTACCGCGGCGAGGATGTGCCGCTATCGAACATCCATCACATCACCTGGGACGACATCGACGGCAAAAAGCCGTTCCGCGAGAACAAGGAGCTGCAGAAGCAGCTGCTCAAGCTCATGAAGAAGTATCCCTATATGGCGCACAACGCTGCCTTCGAGGACAGCTGGTTCAAAATTCATCTGGACGGTTACGCCGAGGCACGCCGCGCAGGCAAGATCATCGTCATCGACTCGCGCCAGATCTGCCGCAGCCTGGACGCCGACGTGCGCTCGCTCCCCCGCGAGTCCGCGCCCGCTGCGCTCGAAAATTGGGCACGCCGCCGTGGCACCCTCGCCGTCGACGCCAACGAGCAGCACCTGGGCCTCGACGACACCGACCTCATGCTCCGTACCGTCCAGGCCGAGTTCAACCTCAAGAACCTGTTTGCGAAATAACCAATCAATCTGCGGGAGCGCCTGCCAGTCACAGCGCAATCTGTCTGGGCGCACCGGCGCGTAGTAAACTAGGGCGCAGCCTTATGGCTGCACCCTAGTTTTCATCAAAACGAGCAAATACGCGCGCTTCACACAGTCGACAGGTTGCCCACCTACATTTTTCGAGTTGTTCGGCCAGCTGAACCACTAGTCAAGGCCCCTTGAACCGCAATCGAGCGCTGTAGCCGCCTTAATTTCGCAACCAAGCCCCATTAATCTACCTGAATCAATTCGAATAAGACGTTGCGATCGCACCATTCATTTAGGATAAGGCCGAATAACTCAAATTATGTTGGTGAGGCATCTGGACGGTCAGCAAAAACGCTTAGAGGCTACGAATTCGCAACTAAAGTTCACCAAAAAAGGCGCAGCTGGCAGAAACCTCCCGAGCTGAAGCTGCTCCCTCGATACGACAGCTCAAAAGCCCCCCACCGTTCGCAGAAGATAAGCCGCACCCCAATACCGTTACCCGAAGTTTCGGGCGAATGTGGCGTCCGCTATGCCATCATGCGCGTATGGGAATCGTTCTATCACATACCACGGCACGCGCTGTATACCAAACAGCCAACTCGCTCGCAAGCTACGCGATCGATCCCATACCTATGGAAAAGATCAGGGTGTCTGCGCCGACCACGTCCGACCTGGAAGCGGCACGAGCATGGCTCAACAGAAAGAATGTCGATTCTAAAAGCAACCATGTGCTGACGTTTTCCAATAATGCAAATAGGCACCGCAAGGGCTGCATCTGCCACTACACGCGCTATACGTTTGATGCAGAAAGCTACCTAGAGCTCGAGCCGAACGTCTACATCGTCGATATCAAGCTGTGCGCGTTAGAAGCAACAGCCGACCTCAACCTTACTGAGCTCGTTGAGTATTACTTTGAAATCTGCGGCTCCTACGCGCTTGAAACGTCCGACGAAACTCAATATCGCGAACGCCCAGCCCTAACCAGCGTTGAAGAGCTCAGAGCCTTCTTTTCAGAGGCATCGGGGTATCGTGGATCCAATAAAGCCCTTAAAGCACTTTCTTATGTACGCGAAGGCTGTCGTTCCCCACTCGAAACGGCGTTTGTCATGATGCTGACAATGCCCAAGTCAATGGGTGGCTTAGCCATACGCGCTATCAAAACGGATTATCCGATCCCAGTCCCCAAAAGATACGCCGCCCTAACGCGACGGACGGTTTTCTACCTCGACGCGCTGCTCGAAAAATCGATGACCGATATCGAATACAACGGCTTTTACCACGACGAGCCCGAGCAGCAATCAATTGACGAGGAACGCCGAAACACGCTGCGAAACATGGGATATGCCGTTATCACAGTTAGTCGTCATTCGTTTTTCAAGCAGTCCGCTTTTAGACGAGTCATGGAAGCGATTCGCATTCGCGAGAAGATCTGGCCCGGTCGGCTACCGGATAACTTCGCCATCCTGCAAGAAACTCTTCGTCAATTTGTCTTGCGGCGCTACTTCGAATACGGTCGCCGCGTCCTGAAGGCACTCAAAGAAGAAGAGGCCACCAAGCGCGAAATTGCAAGTCAATATCCGCAAGCTGATGACCCGAGCATCAACGATGTGCCCGAACCCGACGACATGCAACACGTCGGGGCCCTTGCTGAGGAAATCAATGGGCCTTGGGAATACGACATGTCCGTAAAAATCGATGAAAACCGCACGGAAGACGACACGATTATTGATCTAATTGAGAATTCGCTCTTTTAAAAGCGGTCTCTGCGGATGTCCACCTACATTTTTCGACTTATTCGGCCACCGATGTGCCTGATTGGCCGCAGCAATGCTCAATATAACTTTAGATAAAACTGATTCTGCAGGAACTCCCGTAGAGTAAGAACTGATTCTCACGGTATTTAACAAGATAAAGTACAAATATGAACAGCTCTAATGCTTCTCGAGACGGCTTTCTTAGCATGCTGGCCGAACATCTCGAAATATGTTGGCGAGCATTGCGTCGATGCATCCCAACCCACAGAAAATCGCAGAGGCGGCAAACAGTCATCGAAATTATCGCAAATTGTATTGACATATGAACATGCGCTCATATAATCGGAAGTAAGTTATATGAGCGCATGTTCATATGAAAGGATATTGCAATGAGCGTCTGCGTTGATGAAACGAAGCCCGACACCGAGGCCACTGAGCCAATCGTCCCCACCACCTGCTCGCCCGAGGACCTTCCCGACGAGGAGTTGCTGTACGACTTGGCCGACCTGTTCAAGGTCTTCAGCGACACCACGCGCATCAAGATTCTCTATGCCCTCATGGGCCGCGAGCTCTGCGTGGCCGACATCGCCGGGGCGACCGCAACCTCGCAGTCGGCAGTATCGCACCAGCTGCGTACGCTTAAGCAGTCGCACCTGGTCAAGTTCCGCCGCGACGGCCGCAACATCCTCTACTCGCTTGCCGACGATCATGTCTACACCATGCTCAACCAGGGCATGAGCCATATCTGCGAATAGCAACCAACCACGGTACCAACGCGACCGGCACCCAGGTCGCCAACACAGAGAAAGGAACCCACCATGAAAAAGCAGTTTAAGCTCGACGAGATCGACTGCGCCAACTGTGCGCGCGAGCTTCAGGACGAGCTGGCCAAACTCGAGGGCGTCAAATCCGTGTCCGTCAACTTTATGACCCAGAAATTGACGCTCGAGGCCGATGACGCCGAGTTCGACGAAGTGCTCAACCGCGTTGTAGAGTTTACGGCTGACGCCGAGCCGGACTGCGAGATCATTCTCTAGCCTGCGCATACGCTGACCCGCAAGGCCGCGCTTGCCGCGGCCTTTGCCCGCGAAATTATATGAGCGAGTGTTCATACATTCAAATGGGAGGATACGAGTCATGGCCACCGACGACCCCAAGAAGAAAAAGAAGAAGCGCAAGAAAAAAGAGTCACTCGAGCATAAGCGCAACCGCATCCTGGTAGCGCTGGGCATTTTTGCCGTGGTGTACGCCCTCAATGAGCTCGGCACCCTCGCCGCCGCATTCGGCACCCCGGGCGACGTCTACGCCAGCTTTGTGCTGTTCCTCGTGCCGTTTTTGATTGCCGGCTACGATGTGCTCCAAAAGGCATACAACAACATCCGCCGCGGCAAGGCGTTCGACGAGAGCTTCCTCATGGCCGTCGCGACCATCGGCGCGTTTGCCATGGTACTCTTCCCCGACACCGATCCGCACATGGCCGAAGGCGCCGCCGTCATGCTGTTCTACCAGGTCGGCGAGCTGTTCCAGGCATACGCCGTGGGCAAGAGCCGCAAGTCGATCAGTGCCATGATGGACATCGCGCCCGACTACGCTAACGTCGAGCAAGCCGACGGCACACTCGAACAGGTCTTCCCCGATGACATCGCGGTCGGCACCGTGATCGTGGTCAAGCCCGGCGAGCGCGTGCCCATCGACGGCGTCATCGTCGAAGGCGAAACCCAGCTCGACACCGCCGCGCTCACGGGCGAGTCAGTCCCCCGCCCCGCCAAGTCCGGCGACGATATCATCAGCGGCTGCATCAACATGACGGGCCTCATCCACGTGCGCACCACCAAGCCCTTTGGCGAGTCCACCGTCGCGCGCGTCCTGGAGCTCGTGGAGAATGCCAGCGAAAAGAAGGCGCGCACCGAGAACTTCATCACACGCTTTGCCCGCGTCTACACCCCCGCCGTCACCGGCGCGGCCGCGGTGCTCGCCCTTGGCGGCGGCTTGATCACCGGCGCCTGGTCCGACTGGATCCTGCGCGGCCTGACCTTCCTGGTCGTCAGCTGCCCGTGCGCGTTGGTGATCAGCGTACCGTTGAGCTTCTTTGGCGGCATCGGCGGCGCGTCCAAGCTTGGCGTTCTCATCAAGGGCTCCAACTACCTCGAGACGCTCGCCGACGTGGACACCGTCGTCTTCGACAAAACGGGCACGCTCACCAACGGCACGTTCTCGGTCGTCGCGGTGCACCCCGAGGCCGGCCATACCGAGCAATCGCTGCTCGAGGTCGCAGCTCTTGCCGAGTCGTTCTCCGATCACCCCATCGCGCAGTCCGTGCGCGCCGCCTACCAGGGCGAGCTCGACCCCAAGCGCGTGACGGATTCCGCCAATGACGCGGGCCACGGCGTGTCGGCGACCATCGACGGCAAGCATGTCGTCGTCGGCAACGCCAAGATGCTCGCCGCGGCCGGCGTTGAAACACCGGACTGTGAGGTTGTCGGCACGATCCTCCACGTGCTCGTGGACGGCGTGTATGCCGGCCACATCGTGATTGCAGACACCGTTAAGGCCGATGCCGAGCAGACGATCCGCGACCTGCACGCCGCCGGCGTCAAGCGCACCGTTATGCTCACGGGCGACCGCGAGGAAGTGGCTGCCGCGGTGGCCAAGCAGCTCGGCCTCGACGAGTTCCATGCGCAACTGCTGCCGGGCGACAAGGTCGAGCGTGTTGAAGCGCTGCTCGCGGCCGAAAGCGGCAAGGGCAAGCTCGCCTTTGTCGGCGACGGCATCAACGATGCGCCTGTGCTCACCCGCGCCGATGTGGGCATTGCCATGGGCGCCATGGGGTCCGATGCCGCGATTGAGGCCGCCGACGTGGTGCTCATGGATGACAAGCCGTCCAACATCTCCCGTGCGATCCGCGTAGCACGCAAGACCATGTCGATTGTTTGGCAGAACATCATCTTTGCGCTGGGTATTAAGCTGCTGATTTTGGTGCTTGCGGCACTCGGCATCGCCAACATGTGGCTTGCCGTGTTCGGCGACGTAGGCGTGGCGATCATCGCCATCCTGAACGCCATGCGCGCGATGGGTGTCAAGAACCTGTAGCGCTGTCCGGCCGGGACCGGGCTTGCGGTGACGTTGTTGGCGGTTCTTGGGCATCGCTTGCTGGCGGGGTTCCTTGTCTGAGTTGGACTTAGTTGGTGGGGTTACTGGTCCCGGTCGCTGTCCCGCGCCTCTTTGGGGACGCGGGGATAGCTCAGCCGTGGGGACATCGCGCACCAATTGCCCCACTTTGGGCTGCGTCGGACTCGTTGTTGTTCGAATCTCCTATCCCCTTTCGCTGGTTCGCGCTTTGCGCGAACTCCGCGCTCCTGGGGGGGGTCGATTAGGCTTCCGTTGTTGCGCCGGCCGCATCTTCCCGTCCCAACATCGTCCTCAGCTTCTCGAAGCTCTCCTCACTCAGGCAGTGCTCCATGTGACAACCCTCTTGCGATGCGACATCCGCCGAAACACCGGCTTCCTCGAGCAACCGCACGAAAAAGCAGTGACGCTCCCACATTTGGCGAGCGACCTCCAGACCACGCTCCGTCAGATGAACGTCGCGCTTGCCCATTTCGACATAACCGCTGCTCTCCAGCGTCGCCATGGCTTTAGAGACGCTCGCCTTGGTCACGCCCAGGTATTCGGCGACGTCGATTGAGCGCACCGTGCCTTGGCGCTCCGAGAGCACATAAATAGACTCGAGATAGTCTTCTCCAGATTCACGTAGGGCCATGGGCCGCCTTTCGCGATGATCGTTAGTTAGCCTTTGGATACTTTCCTTGGCTTACTTTACCGCAAAAGTTGCCCATGTCTTACTACGTTGTTTAAAAAGTTAGCCGTGTTTCACAAAACGCGCCAGGCGAACACAACATGGGGACACGCCCCGCAAGGAGTGTCCCCAGCTGCCGGCAGAAAAGGAACGTCCCCAAGTGCCGAATCCTCAGCTATAGCAGGCCAAAGTGCTTGGCGGCGTTGTAGATGCCGTCGTCGTCTACGGCGGTCGTAACGTAGGTCGCTGCGGCCTTCACGGTCTCCTGCGCGTTGCCCATGGCCACACTTGTGCCCACGGCCGAGAACATCGACAGGTCGTTCTCGCCGTCGCCAAAGGCGATCGCTTCGCTCGCGTCGATGCCCAGGCGCTCCAGCGTCGCCGCCACGCCCAGGTCCTTGCCGCCGTTGGCAGGAATAATGTCGCAGAACAGATCGCACCAGCGCGTAGTAAGCGAATGCGACACGGCATCGGTCACGATATGCTCGTCGGCCGGATCCACAAAGGCGCAAAACTGGTAAACCGGCGCGTCAAAAGCGTGCTCGAACGGCTCCTCGTGGTAGACAATTCCCGCGTTGCTGCCGGCCGTCACCACGCGCTCGGACAGGCGGTTCACAAACGAGTTCTCGCCCTGCATGCACAGCGAGTCATAGCGCCCCTGCGCCACCTGGTCCACAATCACCGCAACGTCGCCCGGGTCAATCGGGCAGCTACGGTAGACGCCCTCGGCATCAAAGCAGTGCTGGCCCGAAAGCGTAATGTACGCATCCCAACCCAAGTTGAGCAGCCAATCGGGCATCTGGTAGGTCGGGCGACCAGTGGCAATCACGCACGCAATCCCCTGCTCGCGAAAGCTGTCGAGCACCTGCTGCGCCGACGCCGGAATCCGGTGGGTCTTAAAGCTCAGCAGCGTGCCGTCGATATCGAAAAACGCGGCTTTGATCATCCTCGTCTACTCCTCGCCCTCGAGCTTTTCGCTCGCCTCAAGCCACGCCATCTCCAGCTCGTCCATGGCGGCGTGGGCCTCGTCGATCTTTGCCTGCTGTTCGCCCAGCGCCGCGTAGTTGGTGGGATCGACCTGGGCCATGGCGGCCTCGGCCTCCTCCACGCGGGCGCGCTGCGTCTCCATCTTGCGCTCGAGTGAGCTTACCTCGCGGCGGAGCTTCTGGCGCTCGGCGTTGGACAGGCCGTTGGGCTGCCCGCTCGCCTTGGGCTTATCGGCCGCAACCGCTGCGGCGCCGGTGTCAAACGTGCCGGTCTTGGCGCTCGGCGCGCCCACGGGCTCGCCCTCGGCGGTGGCGTTGCACAGGCGCAGATACTGGTCGACACCGCCAGGCATATGCGTCAGGTGGCCGTCGAGCAACGCCCACTGCTGGTCGGTCACGCGCTCCATGAGGAATCGGTCGTGCGTCACCAGGATCAGCGTGCCCGGCCAGCCGTCGAGCAGGTCCTCGACAATCGCGAGCATGTCGGTATCCAGATCGTTGCCGGGCTCGTCCAGGATGAGCACGTTGGGCTCGTCCAGGATCGTCAGCAGCAGCGACAGGCGACGGCGCTGGCCGCCCGAAAGATCGCCGATGCGGCTCCAGAGCTGCTGCGTCGTAAAGCCCAGGCGCTCGCAAAGCTTCTCGGGCGAGGTCTCCTTGCCGTCGATGACGTAGTACTTCTTATAGTTGCTCAACACCTCGCGGATCGTGTCGCCCATGTAGGGCTCGAGCTCCTCGAGCTGCTGCGACAGCACGCCAAAGCGCACCGTCTGGCCGATCTTCACGCGACCGCGCGTGGGTTCAATCTTGCCCTGGATCACGTCGAGCAGCGTGGACTTGCCGGCGCCGTTCTCGCCCAAAAGACCATAGCGGTCGCCCGCGCCAATGAGCCAGGTCACGTCGGTGAGCACCTGCTTGGGTGCGCCATCGGTATCCGCATAGCCGGCGTCCACGTCGACCACATCGATGACCTGCTTGCCCAAGCGGCTCACGGCCAGGCGCTTGAGCTCCAGCTCGTCGCGCACGGGCGGCACGTCGGCGATCAGCTCGCGAGCAGCATCCACGCGAAATTTGGGCTTGGTGGAACGAGCCTGGGCGCCGCGGCTCAGCCATGCGAGCTCCTTGCGCGCCATGTTGCGGCGGCGCTCCTCGGTGACGGCGGCCATGCGGTCGCGCTCCACGCGCTGCAGGATGTAGGCCGAGTAGCCGCCCTCGAAGGGGTCGACCTGGCCGTCGTGAACCTCCCACATGCTGGTGCAGACCTCGTCCAAGAACCAGCGATCGTGCGTGACCACGAGCATGGCGCCCTGACCGCGCTGCCAGCGGGCCTTTAAGTGACGCGCGAGCCAGTTGATGGTGCGCATGTCCAAGTGGTTGGTAGGCTCGTCGAGCATGAGCACGTCGTAGTCGCCGATCAGCAGGCGCGCAAGGTCCACGCGACGGCGCTGGCCGCCCGAGAGCTCGCCCACCGTGCCCTCCCAGGGCACATCGCTAATAAGACCGGCGAGGATCTGGCGCGTGCGGGGGCTCGACGCCCACTCGTACTCGGGCGTGTCGCCGACGACGGCACGGTGCACGGTGTCGGTGTCAACAAGCTGGTCCTTTTGGCCGAGCAGACCGATCGTGGTGCCTCGGCGGTGCGTCACGCGGCCGTCGTCGGGCTCCAGCGTGCCGGCGAGCACGCTCAGCAGCGTCGACTTGCCGTCGCCGTTTTTGCCGACGATGCCAATACGGTCGCCCTCGCCCACGCCGAGCGTTACGCTATCGAAAATATGCTTGGTGGGAAACTCTAGGCTGACGGAATCGCATCCCAAAAGAATCGCCATATGCCCTGCTCCTTCGTAGAAATTCAACGTTGTCCATGATAGCAGCGAAAAGGCGGGCCGTACGCGACACAAAAAGGCGGGCCATCTCGCAAAAGAGATGACCCGCCTCTCCAATCAGTCCCGCGGCAACCATAGCTGCCGCGGGCCTCAAGCATGTCCCGGACTAGGAGAACATGCCGGTGAGGTAATCATTCAGCCGCTGATCCTTGGGCCGTTGGAAAATCTCGTCAGTCTCATCGTACTCGACCATATCGCCCATGTAGAAGAACGCCGTGCGGTTGGACACACGCGAAGCTTGCTCCATGTTGTGCGTCACGATGACGATAGCGCGGTCGGCCACAATCGAAGACATGAGGTCCTCGATCGCCAGCGTCGAGATGGGGTCGAGCGCCGAGCAGGGCTCGTCAAACAGGATTACGTCGGGGTTGAGCGCCAGCGTGCGCGCGATGCACAGACGCTGCTGTTGACCGCCCGAAAGCGCGTAGGCGCTCTTGTCGAGCTTGTCCTTTACCTCGTCCCACAGCGCCGTGCCGCGCAGACTCTCCTCGACCATGCGATCGAGCTCGTCGCGGTCGGTGATGCCGTGGCGCTTGGGCGCAAACGTGATGTTGTCGCGAATGGACTTGCGGAACGGATTGGGCTGTTGGAATACCATGCCAATGGAGCGACGCAGCTCGTAGGTGTTTTCGGTCTTGGTGTTCACGTTGCGCCCGCGATAGTTGATTTCGCCCTCCACACGGCAGCCGCGAATCTCGCGATTCATCAGGTTGAGCCTACGCAAGAAAGTCGACTTGCCGCAGCCCGAAGGCCCAATGAGCGCCGTGATCTCGCCCTTGTGGAAGTCGAGCGACGTATTGTGCAGCGCATGGTGGTCGCCATAGTACACGTTGACGTCCTTGGTGGAGAGCACGACCTCGTCGCTCACGGCCTTGCCGCTCACGCGAACGCGCTTTTCGCTCTCCCCCACGCTCGACAGGAAGTCCTGGGTCTCGGACGTGGCCGCCTCGGTTGCGGGCGTTACATTCATCTCGCTCATTCGGCCGTCATCCTCCTTGCCAGTTGCTTGCCCACGATACGGGCGACTACGTTAAACAGCAGCACGCAGATCATCAGCAGTGCCGCGGTGCCCCAGACGATCTGCTGAGCCTCGGGGCTGCCCTCGCCGTAAATCTTGTAGATGTGCACAGCGAGCGACTCACCGGGGCGGAACACGTTCCAAGCGCAGGTGGGGCTCGACAGGTTAAAGCTCAAGAAGTTCAGGCGAACCGGCGAGCTCATGCCCGAGGTAAAGAGCAGTGCCGCGGCCTCGCCAAAAACGCGGCCGGCCGAAAGCACGATGCCGGTCACGATGGCGGGCATGGCCTCGGGGATCAGGATGTGCAGCGTGGCCTCCCAACGGGTGAGGCCCATGGCCAGGCACGCATCGCGCTGGGCCTGCGGCACGTCCTCGAGCGCCTGCTGAATCACGCGCACCAGGATGGGGATATTGAACATGGTGAGCGCGACGGCGCCGGAGATAATGGAATACTTCCAACCCAGCTGCACCGAGAACACCAGAAAGCCGAACATGCCGACGACGATGGAAGGCAGCGAGGACAGCGTCTCGATGGCGGTGGAGGCAATGTCGCGGATGGGGCCGTTCGGCGCGTACTCAACCAGGAAGACCGCTCCGCCCAGACTGATGGGCACCGAGATGACCAGAGTGATCAGCAGCAGGTAGAACGAGTCGAACAGCTGGTAGAGCACGCCACCCTGGGTACCGTTGGCGCGCGACGGCTGCGTGAGGAAACCCAGCTGGAACAGCGTCGAGACGCCCTCGAACAGGATGTAGGCCACCATGGAGATGACGATGAGCATGACGATGGCGACGATCGCCGTCAGCACGCCCGTGGCGATGCGGTCCTGCTTTTGGACACGCCCGAGCCTCGCCTCGTCGATGTGGATGCGCGTGCTAGCCACGAGCCTTCGCCCCCTTGCGGCCGATAAGGTGGATGATCAGGATGAAGATGAGGCTCATGCCCATCAGCAGCAGGCCGAGCGCCCACAGAACATCGTCCTGGGCCGAGCCCTCGGCATAGACCGCCATGGACGTGGTGAGCGTGGTGGTGATGGTCGAGGCCGGCGACAGCAGCGACGTCGGCATGGCCTCGATACCGCCGATGACCATGCGCACGGCGAGCGTCTCGCCAAAGGCACGTGTCATGCCCAGGATGACTGCAGTCATGAGCGACGGCATGGCGGACTTGAGCACCACGTGCCAGATGGTCTGCCAGCGGGTGTAGCCCAGCGCGAGCGAACCCCGACGGTAGCTGTCGGGCACGGTACGCAAGCCGTCGACCGAAAGGGTGGTCATCGTCGGCAGGATCATGACGGCCAGCACGATGGCGCCGGGCAAGATGCCCAGGCCCGTGCTCACGTGGAAAACGCTCTTCATAAGACCGACGACCACGTGAAAGCCGATCAGGCCAAAGATGACCGAGGGAATGCCGGTCAAAAGCTCAATAAGCGGCTGAAAGACCTTGGAACCAAACTTAGGCTGAATCTCGACTGCAAAGATAGCAGAGCCGATAGCGATGGGCAGCGCGATAAGCGTGGAGAGCACCATGACCGCAAACGAGGTGACGATCAGGGGCAGGGCGCCGGTGTAGGGCAGGCCGTTTTCGGCCGTGTTGGCCAGGTCCCACTTGGTGCCGGTAAAGAACTCGACAACCGAAACGCCGTTCTTGAAAAAAGCCGAGAGGCCCTTTTGGACGACCATAAAAATGAGCGCGGCAACGACAAGCGTCACGAGCGCTACGCACGCGCCCGTGACGCCCAGGCCCACGTTCTCAAGGTCGCGCTTTGGCAGCTGTTTTGCCATTGCAAACCCTTCCGGGGGCGATTACTTATTTAGCAGAGACCTTGCCGCTGGCGTCCTTGACGACCTTCATGGCAGAGACGGGGATAAAGCCCTGCTCCTCGACGAGCTTGCCCTGGACGTCGTCGGAGAGCATGAACTCCAGGAAGGCCGTGGTGGCCTCGTCGGCGTCCTTGGAGCAGTACATGTGCTCGGTAGCCCAGATCTTGAAGGAGTCGTCGGAGACATTCTTGCTCTTGGGCTCGACGCCCTCGACCTTGATGGCGTTGAACTTGGAGTCATCGAAGTGCGAGAAGTCGAGGTAGGAGATGGCGTTGTCGGTGCTGCCCATCTGAGTCTGGACGTCGCCGGACTTGTCGAGCTCGGCGTCGCCCTTAAAGTCGACGGCCTCGTCGCCAAAGACGGCGGCCTCGAAGGTAGCGCGGGTGCCGGAGCCAGCCTTGCGGTTGAGAACGACGATCTTGGCGTCGTCGCCGCCGACCTCCTTCCAGTTGGTGATCTGGCCGGAGAAGATGCCCTTGAGCTGCTCGAGGGACAGGTCGTCGACCTTGACGTTCTTGGAGACGACGGGACCCATGCCCACGACGGCAACCTCGTGGTCGACGAGGTTCTTGACCTGGTCGGCCTCGAGCTTGGTCTCGGCGAAGACGTCGGAGTTACCGATGGTGACGGTGCCGGCAGCGACAGCGGTCAGGCCCTTGCCCGAACCGTTGCCCGAGCCGGAGACGGAGACGTCGGGGTTGGCATCCATGAACTTCTCGGCAGCGGCCTCGACGAGAGCCTGGAACGAGGAGGCACCGTCGTAGGTCACCTCGCCGGAGACGGACTCGGCAGCAGTGGCGCTACCCTTGTCGGCGGCATCGGATGCGCCGGAGCCGCCGCAACCAACGAGACCGAGACCGACGATGCTGGCAAGACCACCAGCGAGGCCGAGGAACTGACGACGAGAATAAGCCTGATCGAGCATGATCTTCCTTTCGTACATGCGAATCGCGGGCACCCTGCCCGCTTTGCTGTTTGGAAAGATACGACCCCGACCGGGCAGCACCCGCGCCAACTGCGGTTTCTTACGGGCATTTGATAAACCCTTACCGCAAGCGCGGCCCAGCCTTTACAAACGAATAACAAACCCGCCGCCAAACATGGCCAGTCTTTTACACCAATAAAAACGAAGTTGCGGTGAAATAGTTCCTGTTTGGCCATCAAATGGCCCATTCTAGGAACTATTCCACCGCAACTTAGATTGGGAAACCGCGTAACCTTAAAGCTCCAGCTCATTCAAGCGCAGGATCGCCACGATACAAATCTTGAGCGCTTGCTTGAGCTGTTCCTCGTTGGCGCACTCGTTGGGGCCGTGCATCTGGCCACCCCATGCGGGCAGCTCCAGGCCGGTTTCCTCGGGGCCAAATGAGACGGCGCGGGCAAAGTTGCGTGCGTACGTGCCACCGCCCATGGCGAAGGGCTCGGCATGCTTGCCCGTAAACTCGTTATAGGTATCGATAAGCGCCTTCACGGCCGGATCGTCAGCAGAGACCGAGAACGGCACCTTGGTACGACCCACGCGATACGTCACACCAAAGCGGCCCACGAGCGGCTCGAGCTGCTCGCAGATGGTATCGGCGCTCGTGCTGTCGGGGAAACGCACGTCGATGACCTGCTCAATGTGGCCATCCGCCACGCGGATGACGCCGGGGTTGCACGTGAGCGGGCCAAACGCCGGGCTCGTCGCGTCGATACCCAGGCCGCGGCCATAGGCGTCCGCGTGCACAAAGGCCAAGAATTTGACGAACTCGTGCTCGGCAGGCGTCAGCAGGCGCTCGCCACGAGCGCCAAACGCGTCCTCGGCCTCGCGCAGATACGCCACGATCAGGCCGACGGCGTTAATCGTCCCTTCGGGCATCGAAGCATGACCGCCAATGCCGTGGGCGAAAATCTGCGCATGACCGTTATCGAGCGCCGTAATCTCCAGGCGGTCGGCATTCTCAACGGGCGCCGGCAGCTCATCGACGGCAATCGCAAGCTCGCAGATAGACTGCGACGGAATAGCGTTGCTCGCCTCGGCGCCGTTCCACGACACAATGCGCCCTCCGTCGATCTTGGAGCTCACAAACGTCGCCCCAAACTGGCCCTTCTCGGCATTGCAGACGGGGAACTCGGCATCGGGCGTAAACAGAAAGTCGGGGTCTGCGTAGTTCTCCAGATAATGGTGAACGTCGGACATGCCCACTTCCTCATCGCAGCCCAGCAGCGCGCGGAAGGTATAGCGCGGGGTAATACCGTGCTTGAGCAGATAGGCGCCGGCGTAGAGCGACAGCACGGCCGGACCCTTGTCGTCGATAACGCCGCGACCGAGCAGCCAGCCCTCGCGACGCTCCATCGCAAACGGGTCGGTGTTCCAACCGGGGCCGGCGGGCACCACGTCAACATGGCAAATGGTCGCGAGCTGTTTGTCGCCGCGGCCCGGAATATCGGCAATGCCCACATAGCCCTCGTCGTCGCTCGTCTGGTAGCCGAGCTTCTGCGCGATGCCGAGCGCGCAATCGAGCGCGTCACGGACCGGGCGGCCAAACGGCGCGCCGGGCTCTGCATCGGCGGAAACTGCCACGGACGGATAACTCACCAGCTGCTCGATATCGGCGACGACATCCTCCCAGACCTCGTCGACATACTCGGTAACGCTCTGCTCCACCTGATTCATGGAGGACCTCCTTACCAATGAGCGGCGAGCCTGCCCGCCCCTCACATCACATACTTATATAGCGAAAAGTTTAGCAAGCTCGGCCACCGAGTGCACCACCGCATCGGCGCCCGCGGCCTCGTGCTCGCCCGGCGCCGCCGCGCCCGAATAGATGCCGATACACGGCACGCCCATCGCGTGCGCGCCCTCGACGTCGTTAAATCGGTCGCCAATCATCACGGCCTCGTCCGCGGTCGCGCCCAGGGCCGCCAGCGCATCGCGGACCGAATCCGCCTTGGTCTCGCGCCCTTGCGGCGGGTTCATGCCAATCACGGCTTCGAACTGAGAAAGACCCAGCTCATGCACCATATCGATGCACTTCGCCTCCATGCGAGACGTCGCGACTGCCATGCGATGCCCCTGCGCGGCAAGGCTGTCGAGCAGCTCGGAGATTCCATCGAACACGGGGTACTCTTCCGGTCCCAGCTCATCAAAAAAGGCACGGTACTCGTCGGCCACCACAA
>CAJLUE010000024.1 GCA_905209765.1 uncultured Collinsella sp.
ACGATATGGCACCGTGGGGACACATGTATGTCAATCCTGGTCTAACAGAGCCAAAGATAATGATTGCATCGCGACGGTCCTTACAGTTGAGGACGCTCACTCCGGCAGCCGTCAGAGCGCGGTTGGTCTCCTTCATCGACAGCGCCATTGCAAAGGCAATCTGCAGCACCTTATTGCGACTCGGATGCCGCGCACCGGTAAAAATCTGATAGCCAAAGGTCTCGTTGAGGTCGGCCATACGCACCACACGCGAGCGCTCGAGCCCCTTCTCTTGCAGCAACTGCTTTAAGTAATCCGAAAGCGACGGGGCGGCAAAGTCGTGCTCTTTGATATAGCCATCGATGTTTGGCGCGTCGAGGAGTTCATTGAGTAACTCGTCCGTCAGCTTTTTATTGGGCATACGACCTCACCTCCCATACGGCGCAACGGTAGCGACATGTTAGGCCAGCACCCAGCTTGCAGCAGCAGACTTATCAAACACGTTGGCAAAATAGAGAGCCTTCTTGATGTCACCATCAAAGTAGATATTGCCCGCCACGGAGCCACCGGCGGCAAGGGTACCAGACTGCAGCTCATCGGAACCCTCGCTGTAATAACCCTGGTTCTGCTGCGCACCGTTGGCGTCCTCGCCCTTCCAGTCGTAGATATTGTAATCTGCGCCCTCATCGCCATTGTTGACGTATGTGACGTGAATACCCGTCATGGTCGAACCGTCATAATTTGTAAGGCCGGGCTGGACGGAATCGACGACGACGGAAAGGCCAGCAGTCGTGGTCACCGTCGTGCCAACAGCCAGGTCAGTCGTAGGCTGCTCTTCCTTCTTCGTCTCTTCCTTCTTGTCGCCATCGCCGGCATCCTCGGTGACGGTCGCCTTATCGCTACCACAACCGGCAAGAAGACCGGCAGTCCCCAAGGCAACAGTGGCGAATGCGCCAAGTGCAGCGCGACGGCTCAGCAGCACTTCGTTTTCGAGCTTATTCATCATGCATCCTTCCTACGATCCGGCTACCGCGCCGGCACACAGCACATCGTAGAAGGCAGCGAGCTCAAATTCATTAGCTGGGAGCTAATGGGGGTTTGTAAGCCAGATTGGTACTGGATTGAGAAGATGCCTGTTCAGATGGAGCGGTGATTGAGGCTGCAGCTTGATACCAAAGCGCCCTTTCCGCGCCTCTGGCCGACGTTAGCCGCACCCCTCTCACCTGCAAGATGCCCATGAGGGGGGGGCTGCCCGTCGAAGATAGCGCGCGCATGGTGTTCGACGATTCCGTCGCCCCGCTATCGAATAAAAGGTATGGTCCTAAGATCACTCAGGCAATAAAGCAATAGCGCTGCGGTATATCTCCCCGTGCTTTAAGTCGGCATCAGCCACCTCAGGCAAGCGATTCAAATCACGGCACCCCTATGCCAGCTCGCGAAGCCTCCCGAGCGCCAGCCTGAACCACTCCAGATCGTCCTTATCAGGCACGCTATCGTACTTCCAGTGCGTTATATAGCGCCACCGAGAGAAGACGCCGCTGCCCAGAAGCCCAACGTCGTCTATGGTGCCTATGTCCTCTCGCAGTCCTTCGGCCGTACCGGAGCGCGGATATGCCCCGGCAAAGGCCTCGCCACAGTCCATGTGCCAACCCAGGCCGAACATGTCATGGGCCAACGCGTGGAAGTCGCGGGTGGGACCGTCCAGCGAATCCTCGAAGCGCTTAACGAACCTGCACAGGTCATCACCGTAAGCCCCGCCGAACAAATAAGGCTCAATCACGTCCTTGCCGCGCAAGGCCTCTAACCACTCGGTCGGAATGCCCTCGTATCCGTACAGGATGCCGGCCAATCCACCGGCCACGCAAGCCGTGGTGTCGGTATCGTCGCCCAGGTTCACGGCGGTCAGTACGCAGTCGCGGTAGTTGTCGGTATGTTCTAGGCACCAGATGGCGGCGTGGTAAGTATCCCACACGTAACCGCCGCTGGCACCAGCTCTGTCCTCACTCTCGCAGCCGGCGTGCCCGCTGTAAAGCACCTCGCGGGCATAGGCGATTATGTCCACGCAGGCCTGGCAGCAGTCGTCGGTAGCGTGGGTGATCGCGCTGACCTCCCTTATGTCGCAGTCGGAGCATTCCATAAACACCATAGGCAGGCAACGCATGAGCGAGCCGTTGCCCTTGCTGTATTCGCTTGTGAGCCCGCAACCCGTATCGAGCGCCTGCCTGGTGGCGTTGCCGTAGTCGAAGACGTTCCCGTCGGCGGTGTATGCGCCTTCGTTTATCCAATTGCGGAACTTGACGAGGATATCGTCGCAATTGATATCGCCCAGCTCGCGGTAGCTGTCGCACAGCGCGAGCGCCATGGACGTGTCGTCGCTCCATGTGCCCGCAGGCTGGTTGTGCGTGCCGCGGCCCACCATGTCCGTGCAGGTAAAGCTGCCGCGCGGCCTGAACTCGTAGGGCACGCCGAGCGCATCGCCCACGGCCATGCCGTACACGCAGTCCCTCACCGTCCGTAACAAGCCCATGGCGCGCACCTAGTTCCAGTTCATGCCGAACTTGCGCGAGCAAAGCACGTCTTTCCAGTGACTCTCGCGCTCGCACACCTCGGCGGTGGTCATCTTGGTGTCGCACACCTCTAGAATGGAGTAGGTGAAGTTTTCCATGATGTACCCAGTTCCGTGCTCGGCCACGATGGCCTTGAACTCCTTGTTGCCGCCAGTCGGGTCCATGGGGTTGGCATAGGCGCTCCAGCGCTGCCAGATACCCAAGTCCGCGCCCGCGTCCTTCTTGCTGTCGCCCGAGGCCGAACCCACGTAGAGTTTCCCCGTCGCGGTGTCGGTGATGCAGTAGACGCCCTTCACGTTGTCCAGCGCCCAGTACCAGTCGGAGCCCACGCTGGCGATAACGGCCTGCAAGGTCTTGTGGTCGATGCACACGTACTTGTAGCCAGGAAAAGGGGCAACGTTGCCCAGGCTCATCGAGTACTCGTACACTACGGGCTCGAAGTCGTGCATCGTGTTCTCGTAGAACTTGTTGTAGATGTCGCGCCCGATAGGCTTCTTCAACTTGATGATGAGGCGCTTGATGTAGGCCTCGTAGTCGGGAAGAAGCGTCAACTTGTAGCCCACGCCGCCCAGCACCTCGGGTACTGCCTTCTCCACTTTGTGCATGCCGCCGAAGATGAAGTACTCGGGCCCGTAGGTGTAGTACTGTGCGAACGAGAGCAGGTAATCCGCATGGTTGAGGTTGTTATTCGCTTGTCCCGTCGCGCTCCTCCACGCGTTCATCTCGTACCATCGCGAGCCGCTATCGGTCTTCTCGGGGGTCGAGGTGTCCTTCAGCAGCATGTCGTACGCGCGCACGTTCACGTCGCCAGCGTTCATGTTGAATTTGATCTTTGTCTTCTCTGGGTGCGCCACCGGCATCAAATCCCTGAGCGTTATAACAGCATTTCCCATGTTAATTCCGCCGTTTCAGTTTGAAAAGCCTGTAGGTCGAATCATACCACTCGCTTTCCAGACGAAAATTAGCGCTCGGCTAACCGCTCTGCTGTTGTCGTTTCTTATGGCGAAGAAGAGCATGAAGCCGATAAGCCCCGCGCCCGTGTTTATGCCTTGTTTGGCGATTGTTCGCGATGTGCCCGCACAGCTATTTTTGGTGAATAATCCGAAAGTGAGGAAGATAAGTGCGAATCATCCACGCCACCATCCGTCTCGCCCGCACTCGGGCAATACGCAGTGCCCGCTCCTGATCGGCCGTCCCTAGCGCCGGCGCGAACTCTTAGATGGCGTCTTTTGCGCTCATCACCTTGCGGAAGACGGTCGCGTCCTGCTTGCCGATGGGAATCGCGATCTTCTTGCCGCCCGCGCGTCGCACTCCGTCTTGAACAACATGTCCCATCCGCCCCCTCGCCTCATCCTCAAAAGGCTCGTCGAAGCCTAGCCCACCGTGACGGATTCCCCGGTAAAGGTGCTAATGAGCAGCAGGATAAAGAACGCCAAGTAACTGATGCTCAGCAGATAGGCAGTAACCAAAAAGATGGTCCATCCAACATTGGCCTTACCATCGGCACGACGTTGCTCGCGATTGCGGCAGAGCCAAATCGTCACGCCAATAGCCACAATCAACAGCACGAGCGCCGCTGCGGCCATCCCGGCAAGTGCAAACATCACGCCAATGCTCACAGCAATAACCGGAAGCAACAACAAGCCGCATCCACACCCACCGGGACTATAAACGGCAGTCTGTCGGCGTCGTTCCATCGTCACTCCAACCTCAACATCTTTGAGCACTACAATGCGATAGCCTGCTGGACAGGAACGATCTTATCCAGTTCCGGTTCGATGCGCCTCTTCTCCGCCTCGAGATCAAACGCTATCTGGGCGCGCAGCCAATAACCATCCGTCAGGCCAAAGTAGCGGCAAAGGCGAAGGTCGGTGTCGGCCGTCACACGACGCCTTCCCAAGATAATCTGCCCAATGCGTTGAGCCGGAATCCCGGTCTCCTTAGCAAGGCGATATTGAGAAATGCCCATAGGGACAAGAAACTCCTCTTTGAGAAGCTCACCAGGAGTCACCGGCGGCAGCAAATCGGACGCAGTTTCATCACTTGTGATAATCGACGATTTCGACATTCCAAGCCATCCCCTGTCTCCACTCAAAACAGACCCGATAGCGCTCATTAACACGGATGCTATATTGACCAGCGCGATCGCCCTTCAACGCTTCAAGACGATTGCCTGGCGGAACGCGAAGATCATCAAGCGAAGCGCAGATCTGCAGTTGGCGAATCTTCCTCAAGGCGACCCGCTCAAAAGGAATGAACTTCCTAATCCGCACACCCATCGCAAAACGTTCGGTATCCTCATCTTTGTACGATGCAATCATAGTATCGCCTTACGTTAATAACGTCAAACGTTTCTATAGACTTACATCTCTATTATACCGAACATCTGTTCGTGTTCCTAGAACAAGTATCCTTCGGCAATTAAGCAAGCAAAAGCAATCGTTTGTAGACATCGAGGCCTTTGAGCAGAATTTCCTCGTCAAAGAGCATGGTATCAGTGTGAAGGGCGCTCGTGGCATAGGCGGGACAGCCATCCGAATCGCTCGGGTTTTCTTGTCCCTCTGGCACGCCCGTGCCTAGCAAGAAGAACACGCCCGGCAGATGGCGCTGATAGAACGCGAAATCCTCGGCGATTAGCAGCGGCTCGTCCACGAGCTGCAATTCGGGCAGAGCGGGCGCGATTCGGGCAAACAACTCAGGGTCGTTATCGACCGGCGGATAGCCCTCGGCAAAGTCGAGATCATACGTGCAGCCCGTTGCGGCGCAGGCATCGTCCAACACACGGCGCACGCCTTCGCGCGCGCGGTCGAACATGCCGTCCGTAAACACACGCAGACTGCCGGCAACATGGGCCTCCCCCGCCACCGCGTTGCAGACGGTACCGGCCTGCAGCAGGCCGAACTTACCAATGCAGGGCTCGTCGGCACCCAACTCGTCCATCAATTCACGCTCGGCAACCAAGAACTTGGCAGCCGCCAGCGCCGCATCGTGCGATTCGTTTACGGGAACGCCGTAGGTCTTGGCGATATGGATGCTTGTCCCGTGAATGTGCACGTGCGTCTCACTCGAGCGCGCCAGCAATGGACCGGAGCAGCTCGCCAACGTGTTCGCAGGCAGATCGGGCCACACGTGAAACCCGAAGATGCGGTCCGCCCCGTAGCGCTCAAACACCCCGCTCTCACAAACTGTCTTGGCGCCACCGGTCGTCTCCTCGGCAGGCTGGAACACAAAGAGCACGTTGCGCTTGATGGTACCCGGCTGCTCACGAATCGTGCGATCGACAAAGGTTGCCGCCGCAAGTGCCATGGCCATGTGTCCATCGTGTCCGCAAGCGTGCATCTTTCCGGGATGCGCCGAGGCAAAGGCCGCACCCGTCGCCTCCGCGATGGGCAGGGCGTCCATGTCGGCGCGAATCGCCGTGGCACGCGTAGCGCCCACACCGGCATCGAAGAAGGCACAAACGCAGCTCGGACACGGATGGGTCACCTCACAGGCGAGCGGCGCCAACACGCCCTCAATATAGGCGATCGTCTGCGGAAGATCGAAGTCGAGCTCCGGGATCCTGTGCAAGTCGCGCCGATAGCGACGGAGTTCTTGGAGCTCGGTCATAGAGGTTCCTTTCATAGGTGCGCGCCAGTTGCCATCTTATTGTGCCGCAAGATTGCCACACCCTTATTTCCAGCATATTCCTGCATTTTTTAAACGTTATATACGAATACTCTTGTTTGGTAAAGTGCAACGTGGTAGGGTCGTTACCACTTGATAGAGGCGCGGGCACGAAGAACCGCGGGCGAGCCGGCAGGCTTTGACCCCGTGGGGAGGCGAAACCCGCCGAACTGGGTTTTTTTTGGGCACGAACAGCCTGGTGGGCCTGCGGGAAACACCCGCAGGACTGTCTGCAGCAATGCGGGAGCGCTATCCGGACATGGGGTCCACGCTATGCGGATTCGATGCGCCGATGGCGCCGTCTGGATAGCGAGGTTTACGGGACATGGCATTGACCCCCAACGAGGCGTATGCGGCCAAGCAGCCGTTTGTGGACAAGGAGACGCTCGAGCATATCGTCGAGCAGTTCCCCACGCCGTTTCATCTATACGACGAGGCGGGCATCCGCCGCAACATGCAAGAGGTGCGCGACTCCTTTGCGTGGAACCCGGGCTTTAAGGAATACTTTGCCGTCAAGGCCAATCCCAACCCGGCGCTCATCTCCATTCTCAACGAATACGGCTGCGGCTGCGATTGCTCGAGCTATACCGAGCTCATGATTGCCTGCTCGCTGGGTATCACCGGCCACGACATCATGTTCTCGTCCAACGACACGCCGGCGGCGGACTTTGAGCTCGCCGACAAGCTGGGTGCCATCGTCAACTTTGACGACATCAGCCACATCGAGTTCTTTGAGCGCGTCGCGGGTCCCATCCCCAAGACGGTAAGCTGCCGCTTTAATCCGGGCGGCCTGTTCCAGCTCTCTAACGGCATTATGGACAACCCCGGCGACTCCAAGTACGGCATGACCACCGAGCAGCTCTTTGAAGCTTTCCGCATGCTCAAGGCCAAGGGCGCCGAGAATTTTGGCATCCATGCCTTCCTTGCCAGCAACACCGTCACCAACGACTACTACCCCAAGCTCGCACGCATCCTCTTTGAACTTGCCGTGCGCCTGGAGCGCGAGACCGGCGCACATGTCGCCTTTATCAATCTGTCCGGCGGTGTGGGTATCCCCTATCTGCCCGAGCAGCAGGCCAACGACATTCACGCCATCGGCGAGGGAGTGCACGCGGCCTACGACGAGATCCTGGTTCCTGCCGGCATGGGCGATGTGGCCATCTGCACCGAGATGGGCCGCTTTATGATGGGCCCCTACGGCTGCCTGATCACCAAGGCCATCCACGAGAAGCAGATTTACAAGGACTATATCGGCGTGGACGCAAGCGCCGTCGACCTCATTCGTCCCGCTATGTATGGTGCCTACCACCACATTACGGTGATGGGCCAGCCGGGTGGCGACGACAAGACCACAGTGCCCGTTACGGACACCTACGACATCACGGGTAACTTGTGCGAGAACAACGATAAGTTCGCCATCGACCGCGAGCTGCCGCAGATCGACATGGGCGACCTGCTTGTAATCCACGACACCGGCGCGCATGGCTACTCCATGGGCTACAACTACAACGGACGGCTGCGCTCCGCCGAGGTCCTGCTGCGCCCCGATGGTTCGGCCGAGCTCATTCGTCGCGCCGAGCGCCCGGGCGATTATTTTGCCACGCTCGACGTGCTGCCGTGCGGCCGTGAGCTGCTGGCAAAGTCGCGCGCCGAAAGCGCCCGCCGTCGGGCCCAAGACGAGCGCCTGGCTGTCGCCGCCCAATGGAACAAACGCATCCAGATCGCGGAAGCGAAGGAGAAGAACATGGACATCCGCAATCTCGAGGGCTCAATCGTCGCCCTCGTCACGCCGTTTAAAAAGGACGGCAGCGTCGACTTTGATGCACTCGAGCGCCTTATCGATTTCCACCTGCAAAACGGCACCGACGCCATCCTCACCCTGGGCACCACCGGCGAGAGCGCCACGATGACCGATGACGAGGACAACTCTGTTGTCGCCGCCGTGGTCAAGCAGGTTGCAGGACGCGTCCCCGTCATCGCCGGCTCGGGCTCCAACTCCACGCAAACCATGCTCACCAAGTCGCTCACCTACCAGGGCTTGGGCGCCGATGGTCTGCTACTCATTACCCCCTACTACAACAAGTCCAATGAAGAGGGCATCTATCAGCACTTTAAGACCGTCGCCGACGCCGTGGACATCCCCTGCATCCTGTACAACATCCCCGGCCGCTGCGGCTGCGGCATCAGCGAGCGCAATGTGGAGCGCCTAGCCGCACATCCCAACATCATGGGCATCAAGGAGGCCTCGGGCAACGTCGCCTATGCCGCCAAGATTGCACACCTGCTGTCCGACGACTTCCGCATGTATTCGGGCGAGGACGCCCTCACCGTGCCGCTCATGAGCCTGGGCGCCTCGGGTACCATCAGTGTGTGGGCCGATGTTCAGCCGAAGCTCGTGCACGACATGTGCCGCGCCTACCTGGACGGCGACGTGGAGCGCGCCCGCGACATCCAGATTGCCGGCCAGCCGCTCATCAACGCCCTCTTTAGCGAGGTCAACCCCATCCCCGTTAAAGAAGCGCTCGCTCAGATGGGTATGATCGAGGCAAACTACCGTATGCCGCTATGCCCCATGGCCAACGACACGCGCGCTGCACTTACCGATGCTCTGAAGGGAGCTGGTCTGCTTGATTAAGACCGTCATTATGGGAACGGGCCGCATGGGCTCGCTCATCCGCACTACCGCCGAGGGCGTTGTCGATGCCGCCGGGCAGCCCTTTTTTGATATCGTGGCCCAGATCGGCTTCGATTTGAGCGAGCTCGAGAACGCACCGGCTGCCGATGTGATTATCGACTTCTCGAACGTCGTTACCTTCGATGCCGTCGTCGCCTATGTCGAGCGCACGGGCGCCGCGTTGGTCTCGGGCACCACGGGCTACACACCCGATCAGATGGACCGCCTGCGCGAGCTGGGTCAGAACGCTCGCGTCATGCACTCGGGCAACTACTCTATCGGCATCGCCGCCCTGCGCCATCTGGTTGCCCAGGCCACGCGCGAACTGCCCGGCTTTGACTGCGAGATTGTCGAGACGCACCACAACCAAAAGGTCGACGCTCCCAGCGGCACCGCCAAGCTGCTACTCGACGCCGTGGTCGAGGCCGAACCTGAGGCTGGCTATCATCCTGTTTACGGTCGTGAGGGCATGTGCGGCACTCGCGATCCCAAGGAGATCGGTATGCACTCGCTGCGCGGCGGCACCGTCGCCGGCGTGCACGAGGTAAGTTTCTTTGGCCAGGACGAGGAAGTCACGCTCACGCATCGCGCCACGAGCCGCCAGATCTTTGTCAACGGCGCCTTGGCGGCCGCGCAGAAGCTCGTCACCCGCGAACCCGGCTTCTATACGTTCGACCAGGTCATGTTTGCCTAACCAGGTATCAACCGAATCCACCCAAAGGAGAGATAACAAATGAGCAATGCAGCCGAGATGGATGCACAGGAGATTATCAACTACATCGCCACCGCGCCCAAAAAGACGCCCGTCAAGCTGTACGTGCGCGAAAAGCCCGGCATGAAGGTCCAGTGGGGCGATGCGCACGTCTACGGTGGTCGTCGCGGCAAGACCGTCTTTGGCGACTGGGAGGAACTCAAGGCCATCCTGGACGCCAATGCCGATTCCATCGATTACTACGACGTCGAGAATGACTGCCGCAACTCCGCCGTCCCCATGCTCGACCTTAAGGGCATCAACGCCCGCATTGAGCCGGGCGCGATCATCCGCGACCGCGTCAAGATCGGCGACCGCGCCGTCATCATGATGGGCGCCATCATCAACATCGGCTCCGTTATCGGCGAGGGCTCTATGATTGATATGGGCGCCGTCCTGGGCGGCCGCGCAACCGTGGGCAAGAACTGCCACATCGGCGCCGGCACCGTACTGGCAGGCGTCGTTGAGCCCGCGAGTGCCACGCCCGTCATCATCGAAGATGATGTCATGATCGGCGCTAATGCTGTGGTCCTAGAGGGCGTGCGCGTGGGCAAGGGTGCTGTCGTTGCCGCCGGCGCCGTATGCGTCGAGGACGTCCCCGCCAGCGCCGTCGTGGCCGGTGTCCCCGCCCGCGTCATCAAGATGCGCGATGAGAAGACCGACAGCAAGACCGGTCTCGAAGAGGGCTTACGTCAACTTTAATAGTTACGCGGTTTTGACAAACCGCGTAACAGGTCGACGCTGCAAACGCCCCTAAGCGGCAATCTGACGTTCAATCGTCGGGCATGACCAGAAGGTCAATGCCCTCCTCTTTCACGTCACCTTGCTCGCCTAGGGGCGTTTTCGCTGGCGTATGCTCAACCTACGGCGCAATGTCAGCGACCAAGCCGAAAACAAAAAGGCCGAAGTCCCGAAGGGTTTCGGCCTTTGTTTTCCGCAACGTCCAAGCGCAGTTTATCGGTTCTCGATGCTGCCGATGTTTTTGAGCTCGATGGAGATGAGGCCGTTGGGCTCGTTGACAAACTCGATGTACTCAGAGTTCGAACCCATCTCGGCCGGGAAGCTGATTTCGATACCCGTGTCGGTACGGATCTTATGATTGCGCACCGCCGCGCGTTCGACCTGCTTGCGCTCCACGGGCACACGCTCAGGCACCTTCTCCTCGGTCAGTGCGGCGCGCACGCTCTCCTTGATAACCGGTTCGTCCTCAAAGACTTCGTCAACGATATCCCAAGGCGGCAGCTCCTCGTCATCCTCAACCTTCTCGGCAACGGCAGCCTTAACCTTAGCGAGCGCTACAGCCGTGTTGGCACCGTGCTCCTCGGCGACTTCCTCGACCACACGCGTCACGGTGTCGATGACCTCCTTGCCCGATACGCCCGTGTCGCACTGCAGCAAGCCATCGGGGATAAGCATACGGTCCTCGCCGGCAATCTTGCGCTTCTTGTCCACGTAGCCGATCTCCATGGTACTCGCGCGCACGATGGCATAGCTCGGCACCTTTTGCGAGGGGTTCGGCAGGATGGCGTAGTGGCGCGCGATGTCGTTGCGCACCTCCCCCTCCTCGCGGCCCACTTCGTGCATAAAAGCCTGCTTGGAGCCCAGCAGCATCACGGCAAACCAGCGGGCATCCTCATCGTCGTCAAAATCGGCCACGAGCACGTCGGTGGACTCGGCTTTCTCGGCTTTGGTGAGCTCGGAGGAGATAAACTCCGCAATCTGCTGCGACAGGTCCACGAACTCGCGCTCGCCAAAGAAATAGCCCTTGAGCTCGCCGCCAAACGCAGAGTTCTCGGCAAACGTGGCGCGTTTATTGTCGGCCGAGGTACGCGCGCGGCGCAAATGCGTGGTTACGAAATTGCGCACGGTACGGCTTTCGATATCCAACTCGCGCTGGCTCATAACGTTGACGGCAGAGTCAAAGTCCAGGATATGCAGAATCGCGTGATTGATTTTCATATACGGCATTCCGTTCTAGATCGATTTCGGCACGAACCAGTATAGCGGTCGAGCCCACCCCAGGCGCATCGAAGATTGGTGCATCGGGGACAGGTTGCTTTGCACCAATGGCTAGCGCAGGAGCTCGGACTGCCAAGCCTCGAGCTGTTCTGCCAAACTCTTGCCGGCAGCGGGCATGTCGATCTGGGGTCGTTTGGGCAGCAGTGCGCATTTAAGGATTGCCGCGATGGTCTGCGAAACAAAGCGTCGCGTATCCTTGTCAAAGCCTTGCGCAGCCTGGAGCATCACGGGCAGGCTCTCGCGCAGATTCCCAGCGATATCAGCAAACCGCTCAGCACCCGTAGCCTCAAACACGGAGAACAACGCATCTACAAAACGCTCGCGCTCGCTAGGCGACACTGCAAGCAGCATCTCGCGAATGGAGCCATCAACGTACCGAGCGCCGGCGGACAGACGCTCGCAGTACACGAAGTCGCGACCATCAACCACCCAGCTAAAGGGATTGTGCTGCAGCAGGCTGAACTCGGTGCTCTCAACGATGGCATAGTCCTCCTGTGTCTCGAACATCATGCCAAAGATCGACGACCGAGGTAGCGTCTTGTCGATTCGACCGGAAAGATCGGCAAAGGCGTCGCCGTTCAGGAACTCCTCGACGAAGCCCGGACCATCATGGGAATATGCCCGTTCGATTCGCTCACGGGCGACATCGGAGCACATCGCCGCACCGTACACCGCAAGGTTTCCACCCTTGGAATGACCTCCGCACAAAAGCGGCCCGTCAATCGCATCCGCCGCCTCGTCCACATAACGCGCCGCGGATTCCTGGGCCGGCACAGGGCACCGGAACGCCATGTTAAAGTCCTCTTTCCAGCCCACAATCGTGCTGTCGGTCCCCCGGAAGGAAAGATAACTAAACCCCGCCGGAAACCGGAACGCCATGGCTGCAAACTGTTCTGTCGCCACCACATCGCTCACGGCACGATAGCCGCAAACGTGCACGCCACGGTAACGAGGGCTTGCTGCCACGGCCCCCAACAGGGCCCTGCTCCCCTCTGGGTCCCACAGGTCGTCAATCATGTCCCGGTAGCACTCGGCACGCAGCAGCTCGCGTACATCTAGGCCCTGCCAGTTCGTCAGCTCCGCCATATCACCCGGCAAACGCAAATAGGACAACCACGCAAAGACCAGGCTATCCACCGCGCAGAACGGCCGCTCCTCAAACGGATCAAATGCCGTCTGAGCATAGGTCAAAAAATTAGGCGAATCCGACATGGCCCTCCCATCAACTATGGTGTATTGGGATGGTGCATTGGGGTCAGGTTACTTTGCACCAAAAAAGCGCCCGGGCTGTGTGGACCCGGACGCCTTCATTGTAGCTTTTCGCTCCAGCGAGCTTGATTTAGCAGGAGAAGTCGACGCTGTCGATGATGTCCTTGAGGGCCTTGGCGGAGGCGGTGAGCTCATGCTGCTCGTCATCGTCCAGCGGGACGGGGACGCGACAGACAACGCCGTCGCGGCCAACGACGGTCGGCATGGAGATGGCAAGATCAGACAGGCCATACTCGCCCACCATGAGCGAGGAGACGGGCAGAACGGTCTGCTCATCGCGCATGACGGCGGTGCAGATGCGCTTGACGGCCATGGCGACGCCATAGTAGGTGGCGTGCTTCTTCTCGATGATGGTGTAGGCGGAGTTCTTGACGTCCTCGGCGATACGCTTCTCGGCGGCTTCGTGCTCCAGGTGGCCGTGAAGCTCGCAGAAGGTGTTCAGCGGAACGCCGGCAACCTGAGCGCTGGACCAAGCGACAAACTCGGAGTCGCCGTGCTCACCCATGACGTAGGCCTGAACGTCGCGCGGGTCAACCTCGACGTGGGCGCCAAGCATCTGCTGCAGACGGCCGGTGTCGAGCACGGTGCCGGAACCGATGACGTGACCCTCGGGCAGGCCGGACATCTTGATGGCGGCATAAGTCAGAACATCGACCGGGTTGGAGACGATGAGCAGAATGCCGTCGAAGCCGGACTTCTTAATCTCGGGGATAATGGACTTAAAGATGTTGACGTTCTTGTTGACCAGGTCCAGGCGGGTCTCACCGGGCTTCTGGGCAGCGCCAGCGGTAACGACAATCATGGCGGCGTCGGCGACATCGGAATAATCGCCGGCGTAGATCTTCATCGGCTCGGCAAACGTCATGCCGTGCGCGATATCCAGGGCCTCACCCTCGGCGCGGTTCTTGTCCACGTCGATGAGGACCATCTCGGAGAACAGACCACTCTGCATCAGCGCGAACGCCGAAGACGAACCGACGAAACCGCAGCCGACAATAGCGACCTTCTTCTCGTTAACCATTAGAAACTCCCATCTCTCTCCACAAACAAGCCGCCCGGGAACGACCCGAGCGGCTTGTCGTAATCCCAATACATCCAATCGGGACTTTGATTATGCTCCTATTCGCAGCCAAAAATCGACCGTTTACCGAAATTGTTTGCAGGATTCGTAAAATAACTGCACGAAATCGGTTTCGATATATTGACGAGGCGAAATAGCTTTCTAATACAGGCCCGCCTCGCGAATGGCCTCGACAGCCAAAGCAATCTGATCGGGCGGCAGGACCAGCGCCATGCGCACGTGCCCCTCGCCCGAAGGACCAAAGCTCGCGCCCGGCGTCACCACAACGCCGGCCTTCTCCATGAGCTCCTCGCAAAACGCCATGGAATCGGTGCGACCACCGGGAAGCTTGGCCCACACAAACATGGAGCCATGCGCGTTGGGACGCTCCCAACCCAGGTCCTCAAGACCGTCACACAGGGCATCGCGGCGCTCCTGGTACTTCAGACGCTGCGCCTCGACCTCATCGCGCGGACCGTTCAGGCAGGCGATAGCAGCCTTCTGGATCGGGAAGAACATGCCAAAGTCGATCTGGCCGCGCAGCTTGGCAAAGGCAGAGACCACGTCCTCGCGGCCGACCAAAAAGCCAATGCGGGCACCGGTGACGTTAAACGACTTGGAAAGCGAGAAGAACTCCACGCCCACCTCGAGCGCACCGGGATACTGCAAAAAGCTGCCACCCGGCTCGCCGTCGAACACGATGTCGGAGTACGCGTTGTCATGGACGATGAGCAGGTCGTGCTCGCGGGCGAAAGCGATGATCTCCTCGTAGATCTCGGGCGTGCCCACCGAGCCCACCGGGTTCGCGGGCAGCGACACGATCATATACTTGGCACGATCGGCCACCTCGGGATCGATACCCGCCACATAGGGCAGGTAATTGTGCTCGGCAACCAGCGGATAGTACTCGAGCTTGGCATCGGCGATCTTGGCACCCGCCTCAAAGACCGGGTAGCACGGATCGGGAACCAAAATAGTGTCACCCGGATCGAGCAGGGCCAGGCCCAAATGACCCACGCCCTCCTGCGTGCCGTTGCACGACTGCACCATGGACGGTGTAATGCCCGAAACGCCAAAGCGGCGCTCATAGTAATCGCACACGGACTGCTTGAGTTCGGGCAGGTCGCGCAGGGCATACTTCCACATCTCGGGATCTTGCGCCGCTTGAGTGAGCGCCTCGACCACGTGGTCGTACGGCTTAAAGTCGGGCGTGCCCACGCTCATGTTATAAATGGTCTTGCCCTGAGCCTTCAGCGCAAGCAGTTTGTTGTTGAGCGAGGCGAAGACCTCCGCGCCAAAGCGGTCGAGACGCTGCGATGCCTGCATGGTGCCACCTTTCGATATAAAAAACGCGACGCTCCGACAAGAGCGCCGCGCGATACGGGCCATCAGATTGCAAAAGTGTAACGCTTGCAACCCCCGTATTGGTTCAATTTGGCCAACCTTAGTCAATTGCATTAAGCGCGTCGATCTGCGCAAGCCACAGTCGCGAGCTGGCGTCACTCGGCATACGCCAATCGCCGCGCGGGCTGAGCGTCACCGAGCCCACCTTGGGACCATCGGGCAGGCAGCTGCGCTTAAACTGCTGGGCAAAGAAGCGACGGTAGAACGTACGTAGCCACGTGTGGACGGTCTTGGCGTCGTAGACGCCCTCGAAGCTCTTGAGCGCCATGCGGTAGATCTTGCCCGGCTCAAAGCCAAAACGCAGCAGGTAGTAGAGGAAGTAGTCGTGCAGCTCGTACGGGCCCACCAAATCCTCAGTCTTCTGCGCAATCTCGCCGTCGCCCGTGGGCGGCAGAAGCTCGGGGGACACCGGCGTGTCGAGGATATCGAGCAAAACCTCGGCAATACGCCCGCCAAAGACATCAGCCGCATAACGCACCAGATGGCGCACAAGCGTCTTGGGCACGCTCGCGTTGACGGCGTACATGCTCATGTGGTCGCCGTTATAGGTAGCCCAGCCGAGCGCCAGCTCCGACAGGTCGCCCGTGCCAATGACAAAACCGCCAGCCTGGTTGGCCAGATCCATCAGGATCTGCGTACGCTCGCGGGCCTGGCTGTTCTCGTAGGTCACGTCTTGGACGGCCGGATCGTGCTCAATGTCCTTGAAGTGCTGCTCCACAGCCGCATGGATCGAAACCTCGCGGAAGCTCACACCCAGGTCGCGAGCGAGCGACTCGGCGTTCGACTTGGTGCGATGCGTCGTGCCAAAGCCGGGTATGGACACGGCCGTGATACCGGTGCGCGGCAGCCCCAGTGCATCGAAGGCACGCACGGTCACAAGCAGTGCCAGCGTGGAGTCCAGGCCGCCCGAAAGGCCGATGACGGCCGCCTTGGTGCCCGTATGGGCAAGGCGGGTCTTGAGGCCGGCGGTCTGCAGGTCGAGGATGGTCTCGCAACGCTCGGCCAGGTCGCCATGGTCGGCCGGCACAAAGGGCGCGCGGGGGAAGACTCGGTCAATGTCAAGTGCATCGCGCAGGACAGACTCGTCTGCCAGAACGCCCTCAAACGAAAACTCAACGGTCGTGGCCTCCGGCGCATCGTCCGCGCGCGTCCACGTCGTCGAGCGACGGCGCTCGGCAACCAGACGGTCAAGATCGACATCGGCCACCGCCATCTCGCAGGTGAGGAGCTTCGTGGCGGCGAGCTTAGATCCGTTTTCGTAGACGAGGTTCTCGCCCGCAAAGACCATGTCGGTCGTGGACTCGCCCTCGCTCGCATCCGCGTAGGCATAGGCGCAGTACAGGCGCGCACTCTGATTGGAGATGAGACTGCGGCGATAGTCTGCCTTACCGATAATCTCGTCCGAAGCCGACGGGTTGAGAATCACCGTCGCACCGGCAAGCGCCATCTCGGTCGAAGGGGGCGCTGGCACCCACAGGTCCTCGCAGACCTCAACGCCCAGCACCATATCCTCGGCACCCTCATCACAGCAGCGGTAGACAAGCCCCGAACCCAGCGGAACCGGACCCTGACCGGCAAACTCGACCCACACGGGATCCGCGGGCGCCGGAGCAAACCAACGGCGCTCGTAGAACTCGCCATAGTTGGGCAGATACTTCTTGGCTGTGAGGCCCAAAAGCTCGCCCGCGCAGCACACGGCGGCGCAGTTGTAGATATTCTCGGCAACTGCAACGGGAAGACCGATGGTAAAGACAATCGGCAGCTCACGAGTCTCATCGAGGATATGCACCAGAGCAGCCTCGCAGGCAAGCAGCAGCGTGCGATTATGGAACAGGTCGGCCGCGGTATAGCCGCACAAGTTAAGCTCGGGCAGCACCAGCGCGCGAACGCCGCGCTCGGCAGCCTCGCGAACAGCCGCCAGCGCAACCTCGGCATTGCCCTCGACATCGGCCACGCGAATCTGCGGCGACGCCGCCGCCACACGCAAAAAGCCATCAGACTGAGAAAGGTGAAGATTCATAAGAATGCTCCCGTGCGTAGACGCAATTCACAACAATTAGCAAGCTCTATTGTAGTTCAACCGCCGGGTGCAACCGCATCCCACCAACTTGGTGAGCTATTGATGAGTTGATGGTATCTGTTAAATGTCACGTACGATTCACATCTGGTGGGTACCCTGATGGCTACACGAAACGAAGCAGATTTACACCGGGAGGACCCCGTATGACAACCAAGTACACCGACGCGCCGCGCACGCGCGTCATGACACCGGCATCGCTCAACAACGGCGTGCACGAGAACCATTCCATCGGACAGACCATGGCCATCGCGCCCAAAAAAGGCCTGTTTGACGACATTTCCATTCCCCAGATCATCGCCGGCGCCGCAGCCGCCGCTACGAGCGTCGCGCTTGCCTCCAAGATCGGTATCGCCGGATCGGTGATCGGTGCCGCTGTGAGCTCGGTCATCACCGTTGTGTCCTCGCAGGTCTACCGCCACTTTATCTCTGCCAGCGCCGAAGCCCTCAAGGGCACGCACGCCGACGTCGACTACCCCGCCGGCGCCTACGAGCCCGTTGAGTTTAATGCCGAGGAGCACCTGGGCGGCGCCGCGACTACGCAGGAGATGCGCCAGATTGCGGGGCGCGCGACCACGGCCCGCGTCGCCCCTAACAGCCTGCGCGCCAAGGCCGCGGCAGAGCGCAGCCAGACGCAAAAGAAGGTCATCATCTTCTCGATTGCCATCGCCATCGTCGCGGTCATCGCCTGCACCGGCGCCATCCTTATCACCACCGCCGGCGAGGGTCTGGGTGAGCGTCCCGAGCCGATCCTTTCGTCGCGCACGACCGAGAGCGACGCGGATAGCTCCGGTCAATCGCAAAGCCAGCAGGACGACTCGCAGGGCACCCCCGCATCCGCCGACTCGTCCTCGAACGCCCCCGATCAATCGCAGGGCGTCGATTCCTCTGCGAACAACAGCGGCACGCAATCCGGCACGACCGACTCAAGCCAAACGACTGACGGCTCTCAACCGAGCACGGGCGACCAGACGAGCGGCAATACGTCGAGCACGGGATCTACCGACAACAGCAGCACTAACAGCTCGAGCGGAACCGCGTCTGGTACGGCATCTGACAGCTCGAGCCAAGGCACGACGTCGGGCAACTAAGCACGTTTGCCTCTCATAGAGAACCAACCTGTATAACGGGCGCGAACCGGCAACGGTCGCGCCCGTTTGCCTTGGGTGCCGTCATGGCGAACGCTATGCGATGGTAAGATGCTTTACGTGTGTAAAGAGGAGATTTGCCATGAGCAAGACAATAGTTAGGCCCACGCTATCGCTGGGCAACCACATCTATCTGTATCGCCTGCTGCGCGATGCGATTGGATGCGGCAAGCAAACGTTTATGACGCAGGTCGAGGAGGCGCTCGCCGCTGGCGACATGACTGCTTATGACCTGGGCTTCGAGTCCACGCGCGAGTTGCTCGAGGAACTCGACGACTGCATTAAGCTGACCGTCTTTAAGGGCGGCCGTCTGTATGCCACCGTCATCGCCAACGAGGCATGGGATGCCGCCCTTGCCAAGGGCGAGGACAAGCCCAAGGGCGCCAAGGGCGCCAAGCAGTCCTACAAAAAGAAGAAGCGCGGCGAGAAGGACCTCAAGGCCGTGCGCCCCAAGCACGTTAAGTGTCCCGAGCCCGAGCCCGTGGCCGAAGTCGCTCCGGAGCCCGAGCCCGAGCCCGAGATCGAAGTCGCTATTGAGGTAACGGCAGAAGCCGAAACCGAAATCGCCGCCACGACCGATCCCGAAGTCATATCCGAGCAGGAAGTCACTGCTGAGCTCAACGAAGCTCCCAAGTCGACAACCGAAGAAGCCGCTGACCAGCCCGAAACGCCTGCGTTCCAAAACAGCGATGTCTTTGGCGACGAGGCCGAGGACGATCAAGACGCTACCGAGTCGACGCCGGAGCCCGAGACGCCGCAGCCCGCCATCTCGCTCACGGTCGTCTATGACCCCGAGAACGCCAACGCCGGCATCACCACCATGGCATCCACGCCCGTCGAGGCAAAGTCGAGCGTCGAGAACGAGAACGCGACGCAGGTTGAGGTTGAAACCGCAGCTGTAGACGCGCCCGTCACCGAGGAGCCCGCAGATTCCACGATCAAGCCGAAAACGACGCCGGAGCCCACACCCGTCATCGAATCCGTGCCCGCCTCTGCTTGCGACCAAATTCCCGCACCGGCACCGGCTTCGGTACCCGTAGCGGCCCCAACCCCCGCACCCGCGGCACCGACCATCCCCGAGGACTTCCCCATCGATTTCGCAACCGAAGTCTTCTGCCCCGGCCCGCTTCTGCACCAGTTGTCGACCTATCTCCCCTACGGCGCCGACACGCTCGGCATCGTCGGCGAGTACTACTGGATCGCCCGCGAGCGCGGCACCATCGAGGCCGCGCGAAACCGCGCAATCTTCCCCCTGCGCTACACGCAGGCCGGCGAGCGCCACGAGGTTGCCGTGCGCATCCGCCGCAACACCACCGGCGGTCTCGGAGCCACCTGGGCCATCGACAAAGTCGAAGAACCCAAGCAGTAACGACAAACGGCTCAAATCCAAATCAGGATTTGAGCCGTTTTTATTTGTTGATGTTGCGTAACCAACAGCGAGCGGGCCGCAAGTGCCCCAGGTTGCCGTGAAAGAGGAGCGACGCGTACTTCGGTACGCGAGCGACGGTTTGAACGGCAAGATGGGGTGCTTGCGACCCGCGCAGCGTCGAGCAGTTACGCGGTTTGGTAAAACCGCGTAACAAATTAGTCACGCGTCAGCTTGCGGTGAATACGATGCGGCTGGGCTGCGTCCTCGCCCAGGCGCTCGATGCGGTTGGCCTGATAGGCCTCGAAGTTGCCCTCAAACCAATACCAGTTGCCCGGATTCTCGTCGGTGCCCTCCCACGCCAGGATGTGCGTGGCAACGCGGTCCAGGAACATACGGTCGTGGCTAATGACCACCGAACAGCCCGGGAACTCGAGCAGCGCCGCCTCGAGCGAAGACAGCGTCTCGACGTCGAGGTCGTTCGTGGGCTCGTCGAGGAGCAGCAGGTTGCCGCCCTGCTTGAGCGTAAGCGCCAAGTTCAGACGGTTGCGCTCGCCACCGGAGAGTACGCCAGCGCGCTTCTGCTGGTCCTGGCCCTTAAAGCCGAAGCTCGCCACATAAGCACGGCTCGGGACCTCGGTCTCGCCGACCATCATGTGGTCCAGGCCGTCCGAGACGACCTCCCACAGATTCTTATCGGGGTCGATGCCGGAACGGTTCTGGTCGACGTAGGAGATCTTGACGGTCTCGCCCACCTCGAGCTCGCCCGAAGTCAGCGGCTCCAGGCCCACGATGGTCTTGAAGAGCGTAGTCTTGCCCACGCCGTTGGGGCCGATGACGCCCACGATGCCGTTGCGCGGCAGGGTGAACGAAAGGTCATCGATGAGTACACGGCCATCGAACTCCTTGTGCAGGTGATGGGCCTCGAGCACCTTGTTGCCCAAACGCGGGCCCACGGGGATGCGGATGTCGGTCCAGTCGAGTTTCTGGCTTGCGCGGGCCTCGGCCTCCATCTCCTCGTAGCGAGCCAGACGGGCCTTGTTCTTGGCCTGGCGAGCCTTGGGCGAGCTGCGTACCCACTCGAGCTCGGCCTCCATGCGCTTGGCGAGCTTGGCATCGCGGTTGCCCTGTGCCTCGATACGCGCGGCCTTAGTCTCCAGATACGTGGAGTAGTTGCCCTTGTAGGGATAAAGGTGACCGCGGTCGACCTCGCAGATCCACTCGGCAACGTTGTCCAGGAAGTAGCGATCGTGCGTGACGGCAAGCACAGCGCCCTGGTAGTTGTGCAGGAAGTGCTCGAGCCACAGGATCGACTCGGCGTCCAGGTGGTTCGTGGGCTCGTCGAGCAGCAGCAGGTCGGGAGCCTCGAGCAGCAGCTTGCACAGGGCCACGCGACGACGCTCGCCACCGGAAAGCACGTTGACCGGCATGTCAGAATCGGGCAGCTGCAGGGCGTCCATGGCCTGGCCGAGCTTGGAATCGATATCCCAGCCGTCGGCGGCGTCGATCTCGTCCTGGAGCTTGCCCATCTCGGCCATGAGGGCGTCCATGTCGCAATCCGGGTCGCACATCTCCTCGCCGATCTTATTGAAGCGATCGACCTTGGCGATCATATCGCCAAATGCCATGCGCACGTTCTCGATGACGGTCTTGTCGTCGTCGAGCGGCGGCTCCTGCTGCAGGATACCCACGGTGTAGCCGGGGGTAAGCCTGGCATCGCCGTTGGAGACCTCCTCGATGCCGGCCATGATCTTGAGCAGGGTCGACTTGCCCATACCGTTGGGGCCCACGACGCCGATCTTGGCACCGGGGTAGAAGCTCAGGGTCACGTCGTCAAGGATTACCTTGTCGCCATGGGCCTTGCGAGCCTGATACATCTGGTAGATAAACTCCGCCATATGCCTGTTCTATCCTTTCTACCTGCTGTTTCCCTATTCTTGATTCGCTTTAGTGGAAACGAAATGAGAAAACCAGCTCTGAAACGTAACGAAAAAGGGGCATGGTTGCCCACACCCCCTAATACTACCTGGGAAAAGTCCCCCGGAACATACTATGAACTGCGTACGCTAGTTTTCCGCAACCTTAGCGAACGGCCCGCTGCGATTTGCGCCACAGCAGATACGAGTAGGCGTAGACGGCTCCGACCGAACCAAACGCCAGAACCGCAATCACCGCGGCGACGACTTCGCTCGAAAGCACGCTGCCTGCCACGCCCATCACAATCAGGCCAATACCCAGCACCATAAAGCAGGCGCCGCCAAAACGCTGCGTACGGCGCCAGTTCTCGGGATCGGCAAGCGCCCAAGGTGTCTTGATACCGAGCGTATAGTTCTGCTTCACACGCGGCAAGTAGTTGCCTACGCCGATGAACAGCAAACCGACAACACTGGAAATCAGCACGTTAACCGAACCGACCGCCGGCACCACGCCCCAGACCGTAAGCTCTCCCAGCCAGCTTATGGCGCACATGAACAAGGTGAAGGCGATTACGAAGCCCTGGTAGAACTTGCCCGAGGTTCGATATGCCTCACCTTTGGGGTCGATGCGCGGCACCACGCAGAACATTGCGAGAAGCGCCAGAGGCAGCACGCCGAGCGCGGAGGCCATCCAGCTAGGACCCCAACCGTCGACGGCGCCGTTCGCGCCCCAGTGCGTGGGAATCTGCGCAGGCAAGCTCGGCATCACCATGAGGTGCGCTACGACATTGGCGACGCACAGAGCGACCAGCGCAATCCACACGCGCGACGATACCCCCGTGGGGTGAATGCCCTTGTTTTCGTTATTCATCCTTATCACCTTCCGTGTTTGTAAAGCCCATAAACCAACCGATCAAGTCCTGCATGACGGTGGTGTTTAAGCTGTAAACGATGTTTTGGCCATGACGTTCGTCAGTCACCAACCCGGCGTTTTTGAGCGTCGCCAAGTGATGGCTCAATGACGGCTTGCTGATTTCAAAATGCTCGGCAAGCTCCCCGGCCGTGCAATTGCCCTCGCGCAGAAGTTCCAAAATGCGACGCCGTGTAGGATCGGCCAGCGCTTTAAAACCCTCTCCCGGCATAAGACCTCCTCTCATCATCTCTCATGACGCGCAAACTATACTCGATATTTAGATGTTTGTCTAACTATCTAATCTAACACTCAAAAAAATGGCCGCCGTCGCGTAATGCGAAGACGGCCACTTCTCACGCCATAAACGTGTTTGGGAGTTGGCCAACCCGCTGCAACGGGTGCCATCTGCTTCAATCTTATGCGAATCCCGATCCCATTTCAACAAGCTCCAAGGGCTCAAATGGAATCGCAATAATACCTATAATGGCGATAGCTAAAACACGATTCGCTTCCCCATCGGAGGATGTCTATGACCGAAAACGCTACTGCTCTCGTCGAGACGCGCGATACCAAGCTCGAAATCATCATGGGCCGCGAGGCACTCGACAAGCTCGCCGATGCTACGGTACTGGTGCTCGGCTGCGGAGGCGTGGGCTCCAACTGCTGCGAGGCACTCGCCCGCGGCGGCATCGGACATTTCGTCATTCTGGATAAGGACATCATCGCGCCCAGCAATATCAATCGCCAGGCCATCGCCTTTCACAGCACCGTCGGCAAGCGCAAGGTTGACGTGATGGAGGCCATGATCCACGATATCAATCCTGCCGCCACCGTCATCAAGCGAACTGAATACCTGTTGAGCGATAACATCGACGAGTTCTTTGCGAGCGTTTTGGAGCAGACGGACGGCAAGCTCGACTACGTCGTCGACGCCATCG
>CAJLUE010000025.1 GCA_905209765.1 uncultured Collinsella sp.
GCTGCGGAAACGCGGGGTCCGTTCAGGCTGTTGCGTTGAGATTGAAAATCAACCCTAGTCATTCAAGAACGCCCCCAACGACTACATGAAAGCGCCCCCAAGCGGATGTGCTTGAGGGCGCTTCTTGCTTGCGAGGTTAAGACTCAATATAGTCCTTCAGCTTGCTAGAGCGGCTGGGGTGACGAAGCTTGGCCAGGGTCTTGGACTCGATCTGGCGGATGCGCTCACGCGTGACGCCAAACTCGCGGCCGACTTCCTCGAGCGTACGGGGATGTCCGTCGACAAGGCCAAAGCGCAGCTCTATAACCTTGCGCTCACGATCGGCAAGCGAGTCGAGCACCTGGGTGAGCTGCTCCTGCAGCATGGAGAAGCTGGCGGCATCGGGCGGAACGATAGCCTGGGAGTCCTCGATGAAGTCGCCCAGCTGGGAATCCTCTTCCTCGCCGATAGGGGTCTCGAGCGACACGGGCTCCTGCGAAATCTTCTGGATCTCGCGGACGCGGTCGGCACTCATGTCCATCTCGGCACCGATCTCCTCGGGGGTCGGATCGCGACCCAGGTCCTGGAGAAGCTGGCGCTGCACGCGAACGAGTTTGTTGATGGTCTCGACCATGTGCACGGGAATACGGATGGTACGGGCCTGGTCGGCGATAGCGCGCGTGATGGCCTGACGGATCCACCACGTGGCGTACGTGGAGAACTTAAAGCCCTTCTGGTAGTCGAACTTCTCGACAGCGCGGATCAGACCGAGGTTGCCCTCCTGGATCAGGTCCAAGAACAGCATGCCGCGACCGACGTAGCGCTTGGCGATGGAGACGACCAGACGCAGGTTGGCGCTGATGAGCGCCTGCTTGGCCTCGAGACCCACGTTCTCGATACGGGTCAGGCGACGTATCTCGGCGCGAGTAAGCTCGATCTCGCCCGCCTCGGCGGCCTCGAGCTTCTCGGTGGCATCGAGACCGGCCTCGATCTTCATGGCCAGATCGACCTCTTCGGAGGCGGTCAGCAGGTCGACCTTACCGATCTCCTTAAGGTACATACGAACCGGGTCGCCGGTCAGCATCACCGTGGAGGCATCGATGCCGCGCACGCGCGAGCGCGAACGGGACGTACGCACGGTGCGCTTCTTCTTGCTCTTGGAAGAACCCATCTCGGCGTCGGCCTGACGGGCCATCTTAAGCTCGTGATCGTCGAGTGAACCGGAATCGTGCTCGTCGTCATCGAAATCATCGGTATCGCTATCGTTATCGTCATCGTCGACGTCCATGGGGGCGTCGTCGTTACCGCTCGCGGAGATAATCTGGATGCCGCTGTTGCGCAGCGCGGAATACACCGCGTTGAGCTGCTCGTCAGACACATCGATATCCTTCAGGGCGACCTGAATCTCGTCCTCGGTTACCGAAGTCCTGTTTGAGCCGTTGCCCATGAGCTTTGCAACGTAGGATTCCAGCCCAGTACCCGTGCTCTCACTCTTTTTTGGCACAGATTCTCCCTTCATAGTCCACAGGACTCATTACTTTAGCACACACATTTACGTCTATACCCAAAATTCAGACTGGATATAGGCGCGAATACGCTGGTTGACCACAACATCTAGGCTTGGTCGGCGTCCGTGGTCTCCAAACCGATCAAACGGAACGGATCTGCCACGCCGCCGATCGACTTTTGGAGCTCACGCTGACGCTGAGAATCTTGCATCGCCTGCATCGTCAGCACACGGCGCGCCTCATCGTCGAGCGACCGGTCCTGGCGAAGCTTGGCCTGTGCGGCGCGCATGCGGCGCTTGATGGTGTAGAGCTCAAGGGTATCGAGCATAAACACGATGTTCGTCTCGGTGGGGTGCTTGCTCGTCGACGAAATGCGCCCGGCGCTGACAAGCGACGCTGCCTCGGGACACACCGCGCGCGCCGCATCCATGCACGCCGTGGGGTCGGTGCCCGGCGGCGTCGCGAGCACGGCCCACGCGATGGACTCGTGGCGCGGATCCACCCACTCGATCGAGCAGATGCGGTCGGCATACGTGCGGAACAGGTCGGGGTAGCTCGTGAGCATCGTCAGCAGCTCGCGCTCCCCCGCCAAAGACTTTCGTTCCAGGTCGGTCAGCACGATCGGCATCGTCGGTGCCGCGGGCGCGCCCGTTGCATCGGCAACCGGCGCCGCGCCATCCATGCCAACCGGCACATCGATCGGCGGCATATCGCCGACGACCTCGACCGGCGCAGCCCCGTAGGCCTCGAGCGGCACATAGTCGTACGGCTCTTCCTCGACCGGTGCGGACACCGGCGGCGTCACCCCCGACGCCCAAGCACCGCGAGACCTCCCCTGCGAACCAGACGCCCGACCGCCGGCGCTGCCTGCACGCTCGGCCTGCGCCCGCTGGCGCTCGTAGTTCTGCTCGCGACGACGCTCGGCGTCCTCACGCTTGGCAACATCGCGAAACACACGGCCCGAGCTCGAACGCACCGTCTCCAGATCCAAACCCAAAAGGTCCGCAATCTGGATAAAGTACGTATCGATCATATAGCTATCGCGCAGCGGATAGATGAGCGTCAGCGCATCCTCAAGCGCCTTGGCACGACCGCCCGGCGTGGTGATGTCGCTCGACTCCTGCAGCGACCGGTATACAAAGTCCATGAGGGGCTCGGCGGCGTCGATACGCGCCTGCAGTGCCTCGCCACCATGCGCGGTGATGAACTCCATGGGGTCGTTGCCGTCGGGAAGCACCACGCAGCGCAGGTCCATCGAATCCTGCTCGATAAACTGAATCGCGCGGCGAGCGGCCTTTTGACCGGCGGCGTCGCCATCGAACATATACACGATGCGCTTGGCAAAGCGGGTGAGCGTCTTTACATGATGTTCCGTCAGCGCCGTGCCCAGCGTGGCGACGACGTTTTTAATCCCCGCCTCCCAGCAGGCGATACAGTCGGTATATCCCTCCACCACAATAGCGGTATCCTGCGCGACGATAAACTCCTTGGCCCAGTTAAAGCCGTAGAGGTTTCGCTTTTTATGGAACACGCTCGTCTCGGCGGTGTTGAGGTACTTCGGCTGGCCATCGCCCATAATGCGCCCGCCAAAGGCGATGTTATGACCCTGCTCGTCAAAGATGGGAAACATCACGCGGTCGTAAAAACGGTCGGCAAGCTGCCCGCGCCCACGGCTCACGGCCACGTTGGCGTCGATCATCTCCTGCGGGGTAAAGCCCGCCTGCGACAAATGAGACACCAGCGCGTTGCGACCCGGCGCAAAGCCCAGGCAGTAGCGGCGGCAGACGTCGCCGCCCATACCGCGGCTGGCGAAATACTCGCGCGGACGGCTGTCCTTACCGCGCATGAGCATGGTGTGGTAGAACTGGGCGGTTTCGGCACACAGGTCATAGATGCGGGCGCGCTTGGTGCCGCGCTCGCGATAAGCGCCGGTATCGTGCAGCTCAATGCCGGCACGGTCGGCCAGGTAGCGAATCGACTCGGGAAAGCTCAGGTTCTCGCGCTTCATGATATAGGTGAAGACGTCGCCGCCCTCACCACAGCCAAAGCAATGCCACACCTGCGTGGCGGGGATAATGTGAAACGACGGGGTCTTTTCGCCATGGAAGGGGCAGCAACCCCAAAACTCATGGCCGCGGGGCTTGAGCTCAACCGTTTCCTGCACGATGGCAACCAGATCGGACGCAGCGCGTACCTGGTCTTTTTCCTCATCGCTAATCACGTATGCTCACCCCCTGCTCACCCAAGTTGTGGCGAATATCGTCAATGTTACCCTCGACGGTCGCGATAAGCTCGTCCAGCGAATCGAACACGCGCGACGGGCGCAGCCAACGCGTAAACGCCAGCGACACCGAGGCGCCGTACAGGTCGCCCGCATACCCGATCAAGTTGGCCTCGAGATGCGCCGAGGCGGCATCGTCGGCATACGTCGGCGGCAGGCCCACATTGACGGCAGCGGGCCATACGGTATCGTCGACCAGCACCAGGCCCTCGTAGACGCCATCGGCAGGAACCTGGATGCCCTCGGGCACCTGGATGTTTGCCGTAGGAAAACCCATGTCGGAACCCTGGTGACGACCGCCGGCAACAATACCTCGCAGCATGTACGGGCGACCGAGCAGCTCGGCGGCAAGCTCAACATGACCCCGGCGCAGCTCCTGGCGAATACGGGTGGCGCAGATTGTCTGTCCATCGACGCACAGCAGCTCGTGGCCATAGACGTCAACGCCGCGCTCGGTACCCCATGCCTGCATCTCGGCAACGCCCGAGGCGCCGCCGCGACCCAACCTAAAGTCGCTACCCACGCGAATCGAGCGGATATCGACGACGCGCGACAGCAGCTTAAGAAAGCCCGCATGGTCGAGAGCCGCCACCGCAGGCGTAAAGGGAACGGCCACGACCGCATCAACCCCGGTGAGAGCCAGGGCATGAAGACGGTCGGCCGTCGTCATCAGTTTTTGAGCGGGCGAGGGGCTCACCACCACATCCGGGTCGGGATCGAAAGTAACCACGACCGCCTTGCAGCCGTGGTCACGTGCATCGCGAACGACCGCGTCGATCAGTTCGTGATGCCCCCGATGTACGCCATCGAACACACCGATGGCGATCGACGCGGCGCCCAGGCACGCGCAATCATCAAATGCATCGGCGGCGACGATGCGAGCCTCATCCGACTCGCCCGCGAAAAAAATACGCGCGAGCTCGTGGGGGGCCAGCATCATCGAACACCGCCGATCGCCTGCGGAAAGACGTGCTCCATTACAAAGCGACCGCCCTCGATACGGGCGAGCGCCTTGAGCCCGCCATCGAGCACCAGCGCAAACGGCGCCTTCGACGCATCGAAGCCCGCAAGCGCGCGCTCAATAGGAATACGACGTCCGCACAGCAGATCGTCGGCAAGATCACCTGGCAAGTCGACGCGCGTGGCGCCCAGTGCCGCAATGGGATCCAGGGCAAAGCCGGCAGCGGACTCGGCAGAAAGCTCCTCGACCGTATGACAGGCACCAATGGAAACAACGCCGGAGGCTGTACGGCGCAGTGCGGAAATATGTGCCGCGTTATCGCAGGCACGACCCAGATCGCGAGCGAGCGCACGGATATAGGTGCCCTTACTCACCGAAAACGCCACGGTCCAAACGCAAACGTCGTCCTCACCGCCCACGGCAATCAGGTCGGCGGAGTACACCTCGATCGGACGCGGGGGCAGTGACACGGCATTGCCCTCGCGCGCAGACTTATAGGCGCGCACGCCGTTGACAGAAATGGCCGAAAACGCCGGCGGCACCTGCATCTGCGGGCCCAACATGACGCACAGGTGATCGCGGACATAGGCCGGATCGCGCAAGTCGGCGGCAATGGGCACTGTGCGAACAGCCTCGCCCTCCGCATCATCGGTATTGGTCTCGACGCCAAACGAGATATCGGCGACGTAGCTTTTGGTATCGAGCGTGAGCATGCCCAGCAGACGCGTTGCCTGGCCTACGCCCACCACCATGACACCCGATGCCATGGGGTCGAGCGTACCGGCATGGCCGACGCGCCGCTCATGGAGGGCGCGTCGGCATTGCGAAACCACGTCATGGGACGTACAGCCCACCGGCTTATCGACGGCGAGCAGAATATTAAGTTGAGAGGGTGTACGACGAGCCATGTACCATCCAAAAAGTTAGAGCTCGACGGTCACCGAAGCGGGATCCTCCCCTACCAGCTCGGCCAGCATGGGAAGTGCCGCGGTGAGCGTCTCGGAAATCGTTCCGGCGTTGGTAAAGCCGGCGGCAGCGTGGTGCCCACCTCCGCCAAAGTTGGCCGCAATCTCGGAAACATCAAGATCGCCCTTGGAGCGCAGGTTGCCGCGCACCTTGGTATCGCCCTCGATACCCTTAAGGAACAGGCAGACCTCGACGCCCATCACCGAGCGCACCACATCGACCAAGCCGTCGCACTCATCAGAGGTGACGCCGCAGTCCTTAAGGTCACTCTCGTACGCGTAGCTATACGCCACGCGCCCGTGCGCGACCGTCTTAATGCGACCCATGACGATGGACTTAAGATGCAAGAACTCGACACGCATGCTCTGGTAGACCTCGAGCGCGACGCGCGCCGGATCGGCACCGTGCGCCACCAGACGCGAGGCGGCATGAAACGCGGCGGCGTCGGCGTTCTGATACTGAAAACGACCGGTATCGGTGACCAGGCCGCACAGCAAGCAGGTCGCGATGCTATCGCTTGCGGTAATGCCACAATCGGCCAAAAAGCGGTCGATAATCATGGCGCAAGCAGCGGCATTGACACACCTAAGGCTGACCTCGGCAAACTCCTCACGCGCCGGGTGATGGTCAAAGCATGCCACATGGGCCGAACGACGGAGTACCTCGGCGGAATTATTGAGGCGCTCGACGACCGGCACGTCCACCGAGATGAACAGGTCCGGGTTGCCGGTGTAGGCAGATGCCGGTACCAGCAGATCGGCGCCCTCCATAAAACGGTAGATGCGCGGAACGGAATCGTCGTCTGCCAGCAGCAGGGCGATGTCCTTGTCGGGGAACACCTTCATGAGCGAAAGGCCCAGGCCCAACACGGAGCCCAGGGCATCGCCGTCGGGAGAGGTGTGACCCGAGATCGCAATGGAGGACGCACCCTCGATAAGCTCGAGGATGCGTCGTTTAATATCTGCAGACTCGCACGAGGCGAGATCGGCGGAATTAGTCATCTAAAGCTGCCTCCTGGGCGGCATCCGCTATGGGGTAGCCGTCCTCGTCCTTTTCGATCGCAAGCGTGGCCGGAACGTTTTCCAGCGCACGCGTGATGCGCTCGGCCTCATCGGTCGAGCGATCGATGCGAAAATCGAGCTCGGGCGTGACGCGCCAATCGAGCGAGCGAGCCAACAGGCTGCGAATACGGCCCTTAGCGCTGGCGAGCGCTTCCATAACCTCATCGTAGCGGCTCGCATCACACGACACATACACGCGCGCGAACGAACGGTCCACCGCGACCTCGACCGCGGTCAGGGTGACCAGGTCGAGACGCGGATCGGAAACCTCAAAGAGCAGGATATAACCGAGCTTCTCGCGGAGCTGCTCGCCCAAACGGCGGGTTGCCTGCGTTTGCTTCATAGCGCTACCCCCTACTCGGTACGGGCAACCTGGTCGATGCGGTAACCCTCGATCTGGTCGCCGGGCTTGATGTCCTGGAAGTTCTCCAGGCCAATGCCGCCCTCGGAACCGCTCTTGAGGCTCTTGGCCTCGTCCTTGTAGTGGCGCATCGAGGCAATCTTGCCGTTGAAGACCACAATGCCGTCACGCACCAGGCGCACGGAATCGGTCGCGGCGATCTCGCCCTCCTCGACGCGGACACCGGCGGCGATACCGACTTTGGGCACCTTGAAGGTGTCCAGGACGGTCGCGGTACCCGTGGAGACCTCGACCTCGGTGGGCTTGAGCATGCCGATGCGGGCAGCATCGAGCTCCTCGAGGCACTTGTAGATAACGTCGTAGCAACGGATCTCGACGCCCTCGCGCTCGGCGGCGGAGCGGGCCTTGCCGTCGGGACGCACGCCAAAGCCGATGATGATGGCGTTGGAGGCATCGGCCAGGACGACGTCGGTCTCATTGATGGCACCGACGGCGGAGTGGATCGTGTTGATGCGGACCTCGGACTGATCCATCTTGTCGAGCGAGTCCTGAAGGGCCTCGATGGAACCCTGGACGTCGGCCTTGATGATCAGGTTGAGCTCCTTGACCTCGGCGTCGGCGATGGTCTCGAAGAGGTTCTCGAGCGTGACGTGCTTCACGCGGCTCTGCTCCTCGATACGTGCCTTAAGCGAACGCTCATCAGCCAGGGCGCGAGCCTCGCGCTCGTCCTCGAACACGCGGAACTCGTCGCCGGCGTTGGGCACGGACTGCAGGCCCAGGATCTCGACGGCGTCGGAGGGACCGGCCTCGGTGACGGCGTTGCCCTTGGGATCGAGCATGGCGCGGACGCGGCCGTAGGTAAGGCCGGCGACCAGCGTATCGCCCACGTGCAGGGTACCACGGGTCACAAGAACCGTGGCAACCGAACCGCGGCCCTTGTCGAGCTTAGCCTCGAGGACGTTACCGGAGGCAAAGGTGTCGGGGTTGGCCTTGAGCTCGAGCACGTCGGCCTGGAGCAGCACGGTCTCGAGCAGGTCGTCGATACCGATCTTCTGCTTGGCCGAGATGTTGACGAACATGTTCTGTCCGCCCCACTCCTCGGGGATGATGCCGTACTCGGTAAGCTCCTGGCGCACGCGGTCGGGGTTGGCGCCCGGCTTATCGATCTTGTTGACGGCGACGACGATGGGTACGCCGGCGGCCTTGGCGTGGTTGATCGACTCGATGGTCTGAGGCATGACGCCGTCGTCGGCAGCCACGATCAGAATGACGATGTCGGTCACCTTGGCGCCGCGGGCACGCATGGCCGTAAAGGTCGCGTGACCAGGGGTATCGATGAAGGTGATCTTGCGGTCGTTGATCATGACCTGCGAAGCACCGATGGCCTGGGTAATGCCGCCCGCCTCGCCGGCAGCGACGCCGGTGTGACGGATGGCGTCGAGCAGGCTCGTCTTGCCGTGGTCGACGTGGCCCATGACGGTGACGACCGGGGCGCGGGGCTTAAGGTCGGCTGGATCGTCGTAGAACGAGAAGGTGTTCTCCTCCTCGGGGGTGATGATCTTGATCTGACGGCCCAGGTCGTCGGCAACGAGCTCAACGAGGTCGTCGGACATGGACTGCGTCATCGTGAGCGGCGTGCCCAGCAGGAACAGGCGCTTGATGATGTCGTTGGCCGGAACGTCGAGCGCCTCGGCAAGCTCCTGGACGGTAACGCCCTGGGAGACCTTGATGGCGTCGAGCTCCTCGGGGTTCACGCCCTGGGCCAGCGCCTCCTCAATCTTGCGCTCCTCCTGAGCCTTAGCAGCCTCGCGCTCGCGCTTCTCTTTGCGCTTCTTGCGGCGACCGGTGGACTCGCGAGAGGCCTCCTCGACGGCGGCGCGGGCCTCCTCGAGCACCTTCTCGCGGCTGTACTCCTCGGCCTCACGCGCCATGCGGCTGTAGTGGTCCTCATCGTTGCCGTGACCGCCCTTGCGCTTCTTACCCTTGCCCTGCTTATCGGGGTTGGGGAAGTCCATACCGGCAGCGACGTTGTTGCTGGCGTTGGTGCGATGGCTGTGCGGACGGCTCTCGGAGGCGTTACGCTCGGAGTTGCTGTCGGAGGCGTTGCGATCGTTACGACGGCCACCGCGACGGTCGTTGTTGCCGCCACGACGGTTGCCGCGCTCGGAGGCGCGCTCGGCCTTGGCCTTTTCCTCGGCGTCCTTCTTCTCCTTGAGCACGGTCTCCTGTGCGGCGATCTGGTCGAGCAGCGAACGGAAGCGCGAACCGGAGTCGGAAGCGGGGACGGCGCGGCGCTGGGCCTCGCGGGCAGCCTCCTCCTTCTCGCGGGCAAGGCGCTCCTGCTCGGCCTTCTTCTTGGCCTCGGCCTCGGCGCGGGCGGCCTCCTCGGCAGCCTGGGCGGCGGCGAACTGGCGGCGCTCCTCCTCGCGTGCCTTCTCGGCGGCGATGCGCTCACGCTCGGCCTCGGCAGCGCGCGCTGCCTCCTCGGCGGCGGCTGCCTCCTCCTCGGCCTGCTTGGCGGCCTCGACTTCCTTGGCGCGGGCCTCGATCACCGAGGCGAGCTGCTTGCGGACCATGGCGACGTAAGCGTCCTCCAGAGCGGAGGAAGCGGACTTAGCGGGAATCTTCATTTCGGCGAGATGACCCATCAGTTCCTTGGAGGTCATGCCGAACTCTTTGGCCAGGGTGGACACACGGACTTTTGCCATATGACTTCACCTACCCTTTCTGGCACCTTGGGTGCCTAGAGACTGAACGAGCGTGGGAGATGCGCCGGGACCCGCCCGGCGCGACCGCGCGCTAGATCAGGTCCTCCGCATCATCGAAGGCGTCAGTGTCGTGGACACCGCAGAAACGGGAGCCGGGGCGGGCCTGGTTGCGGCACTGAATGCCGTCCTCGGACACGTACTCGCAGCGACGGACGTCGTCGTCCTCGTCACCGATCAGGTCGGCGGCGGGCTCCTCGTGAACGGGGACGTTCTTGAGGATGTCGGCGGCAAGGGTCTCGGACTTGATGTCGATGTGCCAGCCGGTCAAGCGAGCGGCGAGGCGGGCATTCTGGCCCTCCTTGCCGATTGCGAGCGAAAGCTGGTCGTCGGGCACGATGACGCCGGCGTAGGCCTTCTCCTCGTCGATGAGGACGCGGGTGACCTTGGCGGGCGACAGGGCGTTGGCGACGTAGACGGCCGGATCGGCATCCCACAGGATGACGTCGACGCGCTCGCCGCGGAGCTCGCCCACGACGGCGCGAACGCGGCTGCCCTTGGGGCCGACGCAGGCGCCCACGGGATCCAGGCGGTCGTCGAGCGAGTGGACGGCGACCTTGGAGCGCTGGCCGGGCTCGCGGGCAATCGACTTAATCTGGACGGTGCCCTCATAGATCTCGGGCACCTCCTGCTCAAACAGACGACGCATGAGCTCGGGGTGGGTGCGGGAGATGACGATCGGCGGACGGCTGTGCTCGCCGCGAACCGGCTGCAGGTTGGAGTTGGGATCGCGGACGTCGATGATCACGGCCTTGATGTGCTGGTTGTGCAGATAGCGCTCGCCCATCGGACGCTCGTTGCGCTCGTTCTCGTAACGGCGCTGGTCAAAATGCGGCAGCTCGGCCTCGACGCCATCGCGGATCTTGACGATCGTGAAGTCGGGCGTGGACTGCAGCACGGTACCGCTGATGAGGTCACCGATACGACCGGAGAACTCCTCGTAGATCTGCTCGCGGGCGGAGTTACGCACGATGGCGTTGATCTCGGCCTTGGCGTGCTGAGCGGCGATGCGGCTCGTGTTCTTGGGGGTGACGTCGATCTCCTCGAACTCGGTGAAGTTGCCCTCCTCGTCCATGGAATCGTCGATCGGCTCCAGGCGGTAGACGTAAATCTTGCCGGTGGTGCGGTCGATGGTCACCTTGGCGCCCCACTCAAGATGCAGGATCTCGGCATAGCTCTTGGCGAGCGACTGCTCCAGGCGGTCGATCAGGTAGAGCTGGTCGATGTGCCTCTCCTGGCAAAGCTCCATCAGGGCGGACATCATGTCCGATGCTGCCATGTTAGTTTCCTTCCTTCGCGGGCTTGAAGTCATAGGTGGGCTTCAACTTGCACTTTTTAACATCAGAGAAATCGAGGGTGACGGACTCGCCGTCCTCGAGCTCGAGGGTCACGTTCGTCTCGGTCGCGGCGGCAATCTTGCCGGAGTACTTGCGACGGCCCTCGGTGGCAGTGGAGGTGAGCTCACAGTCCTCGCCCACAAAGCGGGCAAAGTCGCGCGGGCGGCGCAGCGGGCGCGCCATACCCGGGCTCGACACCTCGAGCGTATAGCTCGAAGAAATGGGGTCGAGCTCCTCGATCACGTCGCCGACCCACTTGGTATTGGCCGTGACGTCGATGAGCGACAGGCTCTGACCCTCGGCACCCTCGATACGCACACGCACGCAGGGGGCCTTGGTGGCGCCCACGAGCTCAACGTCGACAATGTCGACATCGTGCTGGGGAGCGACGGCCTCGAGCGCGTCGATGATCGCCTGCTCGGTCTTGGTCTTGACCATTGCGGCACCTCCATCCATACAAAAAAGAAGCGGGGCCGAAACCCCACTTCTTTCAATTACTACTTCATTTGCAAGCAAACTATACCAATACCTGCGAAAACGTGCAAGCGTCAAAGAAATTCGCAGGTCAGCGCGCCCACAGCTTCTCCACAAGAATAGGACAATTAGGCGAGGACTCCTGTGCGGTGCTCCCCAAAAGCCCCAAAACGGGCCATGCGTCCCAGCGCGCCGACCGAATCGGGCCCTATGGGCATTCCATCCCTGGGCACACATCGGCCAGACTAGAGCTGAGAGGCATTCTGTAGCGAGAAAGCCTGCCGCACGCATTGACCGTACAACCTTCCAGTATCTCTACGGCAAGGAGGCACCATGAAACGCCTAGGCACCCTCTGCGCGACCGCGCTCGTCGTCGCTGCCTGCTCGTTCGCTCTGGCGGGCTGCAACAACATCGATGGTAAAACCGGACCATGCGAGCCGGACCTCGGCAGCACCAAAGCCATCGAGAAAACGACGCCATCGGAGCGTTTCGACAAAATAGACGAAGATATAGTCGATCCCCAGGGTTTAGGTCCCGACCCTCAAGAACAGTTCCCCATCGACCTTGAGGCAGACGAGAACGTCCATGTTACCTGCGTGGGCAAGGACACGGATGGCTACGGCGACGCCGTGCTGGTCTTTGCGATAACAAACAACACCGATGTCGACATGATGTTTGGCGATGTCGATGCTTATGCCTACGTCAACGGTGTCGTCCGCGACGTGCGCATGCGCCAACCCGTCGCCGCAGGCGAAGAAACGACCGCGATGCTCACCTTTGTAGGCACCTTCGACGATCCGGACTTTGACGTGAACAACGACCTCAACGACATCTACCTCAACATCTGGATGTTTGAGGAGCAAAGCGGCAACGTCTACTTTAGGGACCTGGTGCACATTCCGTAGAGGATGACGCTCGGCACAAGCCAAGCATGGCATATAACGCAAAACGAGGGGCGACCCAGCCGGATCGCCCCTCGTCTTTTGTGCGTCAACTATGTGCGCGAGGTTTACTTAACCACCAGGTTGACCAGCTTGCCGGGCACGCAGATGGCCTTGACGACCGTCTTGCCCTCGGTCCACTTGGTGACAGCAGCCTCGGCGGCAGCCTGCATTTCCTCGTTGGAGGCATCACGGGCCACGTCAATGCGGCCGCGGACCTTGCCGAGCACCTGGACGACGATCTGCACCGTGTCCTCGATGGACTCGGCCAGGTCGAACTCGGGCCAGGCGGCGGTGTAGGCGTTGCCCTCGCAGCCGAGCGCCTCGTGCCACAGCTCGTCGGCCCAGAACGGGCAGATGGGCGCCAGGACGCTCACGATGTCCTTGGCCACGCCGTAGCACAGGGCCTTGTCGCGGGCAACGCCCTCGGTGGCATTGAGGTAGGCGCTCGCCGCATTGACGAGCTCCATGACAGCCGAGATGGCGGTGTTGAACTGGCCGCGATCGAAGTCCTCGGTGCACTTGGCGATGGTGCGGTGACGCTCGCGATAGAGCTTCATCGCGACCTCGTCGAGCGCGGACTTGTCAAAGGCCACGTTGGCGTCGCCGGACTGGACGAGCTGCCACACGATACGCCAGGCGCGCTTAATGAAGCGGTTGGCGCCCTCGACGGCCTTGGGATCCCAGTCGAAGTCCTTCTCGGGCGGGGCGATAAACAGGATCGCCAGACGCATGGTGTCGGCGCCGTAGGGCTCGATGACCGAGCTCGGGGGCACTACATTGCCCTTAGACTTGGACATGGTGTCGCCGTTCTCGTCCTTGACCATGCCCTGGCACAGCAGGTTGGTGAAGGGCTCGTCCACGCTCAGCAGGCCCAGGTCGCGCAGTGCCTTGGTAAAGAAGCGGCTGTAGAGCAGGTGCAAAATGGCGTGCTCGATGCCGCCGATATAGTTATCAACGGGCATCCAGCGATCGGCAGCCTCGCGGGAGAAGGGCAGCTCCGTGTTGTGCGGGTCGGTATAGCGCAGGTAATACCAGCTGGAGCAGGTGAAGGTGTCCATGGTATCGGTCTCACGCTTGGCCGGGCGACCGCAGACCGGGCAGGTGGTCTCGTAGAACTCCTTGCACTCGGCGAGGGTCTCGCCGGCACCCAGGTCCAGGTTCTCGGGCAGCGTCACCGGCAGCTGGTCCTCGGGCACGGGCACGATGCCGCAGTGCTCGCAGTGGATGGCCGGGATGGGGTTGCCCCAGTAGCGCTGGCGGCTAATGAGCCAGTCGCGCAGACGGAACTCGACCTTGCGACGACCGCAGCCCATGGCCTCGAGGTCGGCCACGATGGCAGCCTCGCCCTCGGAGTGCTTGCCGCCGCGCATGCCGGTGTACTTGCCGGACTGGACAAGCGTGCCCTCGGCAGCGTGGGCGCAATCCCAGTCGACGGTCTCGGCATGGAAGGTATCGATGGTCTCGCCGCTGGCCTCGACGGCAGCACGATCGTCATCGTCCAGAATGATCGGCACAATAGGCAGGTCGTACTTGCGGGCAAACTCAAAGTCGCGCTGGTCGCCGCAGGGAACAGCCATGACGGCGCCGGTGCCGTAGTCGGCCACGACATAGTCGGCAACCCACACGGGGACCTTCTCGCCGTTGACGGGGTTCACCACATAGCGGCCCGTAAAAGCGCCATGCTTCTCGAGGGTACCCTGGGCACGCTCGACGGCAGAGATATGCTTGGAATCCTCGACGATCTTGGTGACGGCCTCCTCGTACTCCGTGCCCTCGACGAGCTCGTGAAGACGAGCGTACTCGGGAGCCAGGACAAAGAAGGAGACGCCAAAGAGGGTATCGGCTCGCGTGGTGAAGACGGTGATCTTGCCCTCGTCGCCCTCGATGGGCTCGCCATCCTTGTCACACAGGGTAAAGTCCACCTCTGCGCCCTCAGAGCGGCCGATCCAGTTGGCCTGCATCTGCTTGACGCGCTCGGGCCAGCCGGGGAGCTTCTCCAGGTCGTCGAGCAGCTCCTGGGAGTACTCAGTGATCTTGAAGTACCACTGCTCCAGGTCGCGCTTCTCGGGCTCGGTGCCGCAGCGCCAGCACTTACCCTCGGTGACCTGTTCGTTGGCCAGAACGGTCTTACAGGTGGGGCACCAATTGACCGGGTTCTTCTTGCGGTAGACCAGGCCCTTTTCCCACATCTTCTCAAAGATCCACTGGCCCCAGCGGTAATAGTCGGGGCTGCAGGTCTTGACCATGCGATCCAGATCGTAGGAGAAGCCCATGCGCTTCATCGTGGAAAGCGCCTGGTCCATGTTCTTGTACGTCCAGGCGGCAGCCTGCGTGTTGTGCTTGATGGCGGCGTTCTCGGCGGGCAGGCCAAAGGCATCGAAGCCGATGGGGTGCAGCACGTCGTAGCCGCGCATGCGGGCCTGACGGGCCATGGCATCGCCGATGGTATAGTTGCGCGCGTGGCCCATGTGCAGGTCGCCCGACGGATACGGGAACATCTCGAGCACGTACTTCTTGGGCTTACTGTCGTCGGTGTCGACGGCAAAGAGGTTGGAGTCCTCCCAGGCCTTCATCCACCTGGACTCAATGGCCTGCGCGTCGTAGGCAGGAATCTCGTCCTTATGATCTGTGCAATCGCACATATCAGCTCCTTTGTTATCTCGGTTGGGGCGGGGCGCTCTTACCTTTACTCGCTGCTGCGGACAATCCTGCGCAAGACGAAGAGCACATTTAGTGCTCTTCTTTGCGTGCGGAACTTGCAGCGAGCAAAGGTAAGAACGCCCCGCCACATCGTTAACTCGCATGATGATAGCAAATACGACAAGCGAGATGCCTGCGACTTGCATGCATCTCGCTTTATCTAAATAACGTGGTTGTGAATCAACCGCTATCTGTTATCCGCCCAAGCATGGTCGGGTTTTCCAGGTGCCGCAGATTGCCGTGAAAGAGGAGCGACGCGTACTTTGGTACGCGAGCGACGGTTTGAACGGCAAGGTGCGGTGCTTGGGAAAGCCGTTTATCGATAGGAAACGCTCTGCTGGGAGTCTTTGACGACTACGTCATGCGCGCCGCCTTCGACGATGGAGGTCGAGCTGACCAGGGTCAGGCGTGCCTTTTCCTGGAGCTCGGGGATCGAGAGGGCACCGCAGTTGCACATCGTGGACTTGACCTTGTAGAGCGTGCCACCCACGCCGTCCTTGAGGGAGCCGGCGTAGGGAACGTAGGAGTCGACGCCCTCGACGAAGCTGAGCTTCGCGGCGCCGCCCAGGTCGTAGCGCTGCCAGTTGCGGGCACGCGCAGAACCCTCGCCCCAGTACTCCTTCATGTACTGGCCGTTGACGTTGACGCGCTCGGTCGGGCTCTCGTCAAAGCGGGCGAAGTAGCGGCCCAGCATCATAAAGTCGGCGCCCATGGCAAGGGCGAGCGTCATGTGGTAGTCGTAGACGATGCCACCGTCGGAGCACACGGGCACGTAGACGCCGGTCTCCTCGTAGTACTCGTCGCGAGCACGACAGACGTCGATCAGCGCGGTGGCCTGGCCACGGCCGATACCCTTGGTCTCGCGGGTAATGCAGATGGAACCGCCGCCAATACCGACCTTGATGAAGTCGGCACCGCAGTCGGCCAGGAAGCGGAAGCCCTCGGCGTCGACGACGTTACCGGCACCGACCTTGACGTCCTCGCCGTAGTTGGCGCGGATCCACTCGATGGTGCGCTTCTGCCACTCGCTAAAGCCCTCGGAAGAGTCGATGCACAGGACATCGGCGCCGGCCTCGATGAGCAGCGGCACACGCTCGGCATAGTCGCGGGTGTTGATACCGGCGCCGACCATGTAGCGCTTGTCGCCGTCGAGCAGCTCGTTGGGGTTGGTCTTGTGGCTGTCGTAGTCCTTGCGGAAGACGATGCCCATCAGGTGATCGTTGTCGTCGACGATAGGCAGGGCATTGAGCTTGTTGTCCCAGATGACGTCGTTGGCAACCTTGAGGCTAATGTTCTTGTCGCCCACGATGAGCTGCTCACGCGGGGTCATGAACTCGGAGACCTTCGTCTGGTGGTCATCACGGCTGGGGCGATAGTCACGGCTGGTGACGATGCCCAGGAGCTTACCCTTGGGAGTGCCGTCGTCGGTAACCGGCATGGTGGAGTGACCGGTCTTCTCCTTGAGCTCGATGACCTGTTCCATGGTCATATCGGGGGTCAGCGTGGAATCGGACTGAACAAAGCCAGCCTTGTGATCCTTGACGGCCTTGACCATGGCGGCCTCGGACTCGGCGCTCTGGGAACCGTAAATGAAGGACAGGCCACCCTCGGTAGCGAGCGCGACACCCATGTCGACGCCCGAGACGGACTGCATGATAGCGGAAACCATGGGGATGTTCAGGGTGATTGCCGGCTTCTCACCGCGCTTAAAGCGGGTCAGCGGCGTCTTAAGAGAGACGTTGTTGGGGATGCACTGCGAGGACGAGTAACCAGGGACCAGCAGATACTCCGAAAACGTGTGGGACTCACCGGGAAAGAACGTAGCCATGTTTCTCCTTTTTCCATGCGACCGGTCGGCTGCAGGCCTCGTAGGACCCAGCCCAACCTTGGGCGCCCAATACTGGGGAAGTATGTTAACGCACTTTGACTGCTACAATGCATGATTTAAGAAGAGCACACGAGGGTTTGACGCAATCTTTGCGTTTGCCCAGCAAACACTTTAGCGGGGAGACGTGAGGCGCATGGAGTACAAGACGACGGCAAAGCTGGTCATTCAAGCGTGCGACAAAGATCTGCCGGGCGTGTTTGGTCACGGCTGCGTCTTGCTGCTGCAGGGTATTGCCCGCGAGCACTCGCTCAACCGCGCCGCCAAGAGCATGAGCATGGCGTATTCCAAGGCCTGGCGCATTGTGAACGAAGCCGAAGGACAGCTGGGCTGCAAACTCATCGAGCGCGACGGCGCCCGCGGATCCACGCTCACCCCCGCCGGCGAACGAGCCGTAGCGGTCTACGAGGAGCTGCAGGCCGACATCAACAACGTCATCGCCACCAAAGCCAACGACCTCATCGCCAGCATCAAAAAGTAGACAATTTAGGACGGGGCTTTTTTAGCTACCCATCCAGCGCATTCTTGACTCATAGTCAAAAAATAACATTGGGTAGCTAAAAAAGCCCCGTCCCAAATTAGCTACTTGCGGAGGGCGGCGTCTAGAGTTGCGGCTACTGCCAAGGGATCGTCAGTGCCGGCGAAGAGGCGGATGGTGCTCCCCTGCTTGCCACGTGGAGCCGAAAGGCGCGTTGTTGCGCCGCCGGCGGACGATGTACGGAACTCCCCAGGCAAAGCATCGAACAGCTCACCCGCACTACGCTCGATAAGGTCAAATTCAACTGCCGGGCCAAAGCCGTGCTCGAGGATTCCAGTTGCAACCGCATGGTCGGGATGCGAGCTCAGCCCGGGATAGCGCACGTTGCGCACCGTCTCGTTGGCGGCCAGATACTCGGCCAGCGCACGGGCGCGGTCGAATTGCGCTTGCATGCGGGCGTTAAGCGAGGAAAGCCCACGCTCCAGCACGTCGGTCTCCTCGGCAGAAAGGTCGAGCGCCGACGCACCGCAGCCTGCAAACAATACGTGCGCGCACTCGGCAGCGGCATCCACACGATGGCGCTTGAGCTGCGAGCGCGACACCGAAGCAGCAACGAGCTTGCGTGGAGCCTCACCGGCGCACACACGGTCGAGCGCCTCGAGCGACAGTACGGCACCCAAACGCAAAGGATCGCAGCCAAAGATGGAAGCCACCGTGTTGTCAACGACGAGCAGCGCACGTGCCTCGCGAGCCGCGCGTCCCAGAGCACGAAGACCGGGCACACGCAGACCAAACCCGCCGATGGAGTTGACAAACCACCACAGGTGCGGCCCCTCGGCATCAAACGAGCCGGCAAAGCCCTCGGACGCGGCGGCAAACGCTGCGGCCGACGGCTCATCCACCATAGCCACATCGCAGGCATCAAAGCCGCTCGCAAACGCTTCGGTAAAGTCATCCGCAAAGGCCACCAGGCGGTCACCGGGACGCACGATTCCCAGCAGCGACAGCGCCGCCGGCACATGCCGGGCAGCGACAAAACGCGCCTCACGCGCGCTGGCTCTCAAAGCCCAGGCATCTTCTAGCTGTTGCACGTCCACGCGGCACCGTCCCTTCGAAAACAAAAACCCACGATGCGGGTGTTCCCCGCATCGTGGGCAACGGCTGCAGTATAGCGCCGATATGCGACGAATCGCCTAGATGTTGAGCGTGTGATAGGTCACGCTCGCACCCGGAGCGTCAACGGACACGCCATAGGTCGCAGGGTAGATGCGCGTGGAGAACACAAGCGCACCGTCGTTGACAAACACCTCGACCGAAGAAGTATCGCCAACAATGCGCACGTTGCGCACCTCGTCGACGGGCTCCCAGCGCACGGTACGACCGCAGCCGGCAGAAGCGCGACTCTCATCAGTAAATCGCATCTCAAAGCGCGAGGGCAGTTCGCCCTCGGCGGGCATAAACGCCAGCTTCAACTCGCCATCAAAGGTCGCGGTGAACGCGCCGTCGACACCGTCGGCAACAATGTCAAAGCAGGTATCGCCGACAACCTCCAACGAGCCCTCCCCCACACGCACCGAGGCATAATGGCGCTCGATCTCGCGCGCCGGCTGCTGCAGCACCACGCCGCCGTCACCGGCCGTAAGCTCGCGCGGCACCGTCATGCAGTGCTGCCAGCCGCACGCCACGGTGGGTGCGTTGCCATAGGTCGGCTCGTCGGGCATGCCCATCCAGCCGATCAAAATGTGGCGACCATCCTCAGACGTAAACTCCTGCGGAGCATAGAAGTCAAAACCGGCGTCCCACAGGCGGAACTCGCCCAGCTCATAGGCACCGTCACCACCGGTAATGTCGCCCGATACAGGCATGTAGCCAGCGGCATACACATTGCCGCGGTCCCAACGACCGCCCTCAAGACCTTGGGGCGAGAAGGACAGCCACTTCGCCGGTACGCCGCCATCCGCCTCAAGCTCAAGGTACCCCGGACACTCCCACATAAACCCAAAGCGCTCGGGCGTACACACGCGGGTCTCGAGCCCCCAACTAAGCATGTCAGCCGAGCCGTACACCAAGATCTCGCCCACATCGCGACCGGCACCCTCGCCGTGCATCGCACAAAAACGGCTCTCGATATGCGGCCCATCCACGCGACGACGCGCGCCCAGCACCATGTGATAACGCCCGTCCGCGCCACGCCACACCTTGGGGTCGCGCACGTGGCAGGTCAAATCCTCGGGATAATCCTCGGACGCCAGCACCACGCGCTTTTGACTGAACTCCCGACCGGCAAGGCCATCAACGCTCTCGACATAAACAGTATCGGCGCGGCGGCCAGTATTGACGTAGTCGTACGTGCCGTCCGCATCGGGGAGCTTAACGTTGCCGGTATAGAGCACGCGAATGCGACCGTCCTCGACCAATGCCGAGCCCGAGTACACACCATGGCAGTCAAACGGCTCGTCGGGAAGCAGCGGGGCGCCAACATATTCCCAGTTCATAAGGTCGCGGCTCGTGGCATGTCCCCACATCTTGACGCCGCCGTTCGCATCAAACGGAGCATACTGGAAGTATGCGTGAAACACGCCATCGGCCTGGCAAAGCCCGTTGGGGTCGTTGAGCCAGCCCGTGGGCGGCATAATATGAAAATGCTGAGCATAGGGCCCGTGGCCACGCTCGGCGGCCGCTGCATCCATATTGGCAACGAGCTTGGCAAGATCGCGCTGAAGTGCGTTAGACATGTCGGTATCCAATCGAATTAAATCAACGAACGCTCAAATCAAGGGTTCCAGATAAAGAAAACGCCCACAGGATGGAGCCTGCGGGCGTTATTTTTACGCGAATCCTACGCCTGCTCGGAAGCCTTGGGCTCGTCCCTGTACAGGACAAACGAGACGGCAAAGGAAACCAGCGCGGCGACCGCAAACATGATCGCGTACTGCACGGGCTGGGCCAGGCACAGCAGAATGCCAAAGATACCCGTAACGCCCGTACCGGAGGCGGCCAGCGAAGTGAGCGCGCAGACCAGGGCACCGCAACCGCCGCCGATGCAGCCAGCGATGAAGGGCTTAAAGAAGCGCAGGTTCACACCGAAGATGGCAGGCTCGGTAATGCCCATGAAGGCGGACAGAGCCGAAGGAAGCGCCAGGCCCTTAATCTTGGCATCGCGGGTCTTAAAGGCAACGGCGAGTGCGGCGCCACCCTGGGCGATGTTGGCGGCGCTGGCGATGGGCAGCCAGTAGGTCACACCGTACTGGGCGAGCTGTCCCAGGTCGATGGCGGTGTACATCTGGTGGATACCCGTAACGACCGTGGGGGCATAGAACAGACCGACGATAAAGGAACCGATGCCGAAGGGCAGGGTCAGCAGGGCCTGGATCAGACCGAGGATGGCGTTCTCAGCCCAGACAAAGATGGGGCCGACGGCAACGAGCGTCACGAGCACGGTCATGAACACGGAGACGAGCGGGGTCACAAACAGGTCGAACATCTCGGGGACAACCTTGTGGAGACGCTTCTCGAGGAAAGCCAGAATGGCGCAGGCGATAACGATGGGGATCACATGGCCCTGATAACCGACCCACTCAAAGCTGTACAGTCCAGGGATGACGGTGACCATGGTCTGCACGCCCTCGGAGGCAACCGTGTAGGCGCTCTGCAGCGAGGAGTTGATGAACGCACCGCCGACGACGGCGCCCAGATACGGGTTGGCGCCAAAGGCCTTAGCGGCGGAGTAACCGATCAGGATCTGCAGAATGCCAAAGGACGTGCCCGAGACCAGGTCGGCGATCTTGTAGATAAAGTTATTAGTGTCGAGCGCGATAAAGTCGTTGGAGGCCATAAAGTTGAGGGCGCTCATAATGCCCAGCAGCAGACCCGAAGCCACGATGGCGGGGATGATGGGGACAAAAACGTCGCCGAGCACCTTAATGGCACGCATAAAGATGTTCTGCTGCTGCGCCGCGGCCTCCTTGACCTCGGCCTTGGTGGCAGCCTCGACGCCGCTGAGCGCAATGAACTCGTCGTAGACCCTATTGACGGTGCCAGTGCCAAAAATAATCTGGAGCTGGCCCTGGGCCTCAAAGACGCCCTTGGCGCCGTCGATATTCTCGAGGGCCTCCTTGTCGACCTTCGCGTTATCGGCAATCACCAGGCGCAGACGCGTGGCGCAGTGTGCGGCCGAAACAACGTTGTCGGCGCCACCGATGTTGTCGAGCACCTCTTGGGCTGATTTGCGGTAGTCCATGACTTCCCTTTCCTCCAACGGGCGCATGTGCACCCGGCCATCTTTGACACTTACACTGTAATCGTTTTCAGTTTCATATGTCTGTAATCGTTTTCATATTAGGGTGAACGGTAGGAAAAAGCCGGTGAATGGTAGTTTTACGGCAAAAACAGGGGCCTCAAAGGCAGGCAGACATGCCATAAGCCTAGACATTCATAAGTTGATGGCCGAGTTTGAGCGTCTTGAGACCGCTCTCCCCCTCCACGCCATCGAGCGTGTTGAGCAACATATTGGTCGCCTCGACGCCACTGGTCAGGTAGCCATAATGCACGGTGGGAATGCCGCCCGTCAGCGCGCGCAAAAACGCGTTGTCGCCAAAACCACTCACGCGGTGTATACCCTCGCCCATGCCGCGAACCTCATCGATGGCACGAAGTGCGCCCGCCGCCATGGTGTCAGTCGCGCAGGCGATAAACGAAACATCGGGAGCGACAGAAAGCAGCTCACGCGCCGCACTATAGCCCGAGTCGAGCGTAAACGAGCCCAGGCGAATCAAGGCGGCATCGAGCGGGTTGCCCGCGGCGCGCAATCCGGCCTCAAAACCGCGACGGCGGTCATAACCGGCCGCGCGGTCTTCTTCAGTAACTCCAATGTAGGCGATCTTGCCATCTACCCGACCCGCGAGCGCCTGGCCCAGCTCAAAGGCAGCCTCGTAATCGTCATGGTAGACGCAAGCCGCGCCCTCGACGTTTTGGCCGATCAGCACAATGGGCACACGGCAAGACGCAATGGCCGCACGATGCTCGTCGGTGATCATAGTTGCCACCAGCACAATGCCATCAACTGGGTGGTTTTGGAATAAATCGAGGTATTCGAGCTCACGTTCGGCCACGTTGTCAGTATTCGCGAGCAGCATCTGGTAGCCACGGCGACCGAGCACCTGGCCAATACCGGCGGTAATGCGGCTCACAGATTCCGAGTTGATCTTTGGCACAATGACGCCGATGAGCTTGGTGGAGCCGGTGCGAAGCGCGCGAGCCTGGTTGGAGCGGACGTAACCGGTCAGCTCAATCGCCTGCTTAATGCGCTCGGCCTTATCCGCCGAGATATATCCACCGTTGAGGTAGCGCGAGACGGCGGCGCTCGAAACGCCGGCCAGCTCGGCCACATCTTTCATCTTTACCACGAGCACCCCCGTCATTGAAATCGCTTTCACCATAATACCCGTGAAGACGGCCTGCGGACCAAATCGGCCCGCCCAGGTCAAGCAAACGTCAGCGAGCGCGCAGCTGCCGTGGCTATTATGTTCCGGCGTTCTAACGAACGCCGGACCGCTCGACGCTGCGCGGGCATCTGCCGGGCGACCTGCCGCTCAAACCGTCGCTCGCGTACATAAAGTACGCTTCGCTCCTCTTTCGCGGCACCTCGCCACGGCAGCTGCCCGCTCGCTGACGTTTGCTCGACCAGGAGCGCCCCTGTTTGTGCAATCTGCTCGCTAGGGTTCTACCCGTGGTATTCGCCGTTGTACTGGATGAGCGTCAGGTCTTCCACGCCATCGAGCGCGCGAATGGCGTCCGCATAAGGCATGTCAACGCCGTCCGAGAACACCTCCACAGCCATCTCCACCTTGTCGCCGCGCATGGTCTTGGACTTGACGGTGAACTTAGTGCGCCCAAATGCGCGCACGATATCATCACCGGCAGTCTGGCCCGTGTAGTGGATGACCATCATGTACACGCGCGCCTTGTCCTGGTGGC
>CAJLUE010000026.1 GCA_905209765.1 uncultured Collinsella sp.
TGGTGGCCATGCCGACGGCGATGCCCTGGCTGCCGTTGACCAGCAGGTTGGGGAAACGCGCGGGCAGCGCCTGGGGCTCGGCGAGCGATTCGTCGTAGTTGGGCTGCCAGTCGACGGTGTCCTTCTGCAGGTCACGCAGGAGCTCCATGGCGGGCTTTGCCAGACGGCTCTCGGTGTAACGCATGGCGGCGGCGCCGTCGCCGTCGATGTTGCCGAAATTGCCGTGACCGTCAATGAGCGGCGTACGCATGGAGAACCACTGTGCCAGGCGGACCATGGCCTCATAGACTGCGGAGTCGCCGTGCGGATGGTACTTACCGATAACTTCGCCGACCGTCCAGGCCGACTTCTTGTGCGGACGGTTGGGGTAGATGCCGCTCTCGTTCATTGCGTACAGGATGCGACGGTGCACCGGCTTTAAGCCATCGCGCACGTCCGGCAGGGCGCGCGCCGTGATGACCGACATCGAGTATTCGATGAACGACTGCTTCATCTCGCGGCCAAACTCCGAAATCTGGAGCTGACCGCCGTTGATATCCTCGCCGGCCGAGGCGCCACGGTCGACTTCGCCAAAGCTCTCCTCGAGCTCGGCGTCGTCATCCTCTTCCTCATCATCATCGGCATCGGGGTTATAGGCATCCGGGTCGCCGTCCTCGCCCTGCTCAGCGCGGGCGAGCAGGCGCTTCAGATCGTCGGGCATGCCGGCATCGCCGGCCTCGCCCATACCCTCGTTATTGTTGATATCGTCTGCCACGTTACCTCCTCATGGTTTGCGTGGTCCATTAGTTCCCCACCACGGAGACGGATTACCGGGAACACCGGATAACCCTCCTAGGTTTTCCAGGTGCCCCAGGTTGCCCTGAAGGATGAGGGCGCACGCCTTGCGTGCGGCGCCCGAAATCCTGAAGGGCAAGATGGGGTGCCTGGGAAAGCTAGGCGTCTAGGAATCGTGCGTCATGCGCGTGCTTCTCGATGTACTCGCGGCGATAGCCGACCTCGGAGCCCATCAGTTCGCGCACGGCGCGGTCCGCCACCACGGCGTCCTCGATCGACACGCGCTGCAGAATGCGGGTCTTGGGGTCCATCGTCGTCGAGGCAAGCTGCTTGGGGTCCATCTCGCCCAGGCCCTTGTAGCGCTGGACGGTGTAGCCCTTGCGCTTCTTAGTGATCTTGCCATCCTTGGCCTTGCCGTCCTCGTCGTTGTCGTCGGGGTTCAGTCCTAGGCTCTGGATGGTGTCGCGCAGGATCTCGTCTTCGGGCTGGCGGCCGTTGGGATACACGTAGTGAATCTTGTTGCGCACCTTGATGCCAAAGATGGGCGGGCACGCGACGTACACGTAGCCGGCGTCAATCAGCGGGCGCATGTACTTGTAGAAGAATGTCAGCAGCAGGATGCGGATGTGCGCGCCATCGACGTCTGCATCGGTCATGATGATGATCTTGTGGTAGCGGGCCTTGGTGATGTCGAAGTCGCCGCCGTCGCCGGCGCTCGTCGTGACGCCGCAGCCGATCGCGGTGATGAGCGACTGGATGGTGTCGCTCGAGAACGCACGATGATCGCCCACGCGCTCGACGTTCAGAATCTTGCCGCGCAGGGGCAGGATCGCCTGGATGTCTCGGCGGCGGCCGTCCTTGGCCGAGCCGCCTGCCGAGTCGCCCTCTACGATAAAGAGCTCAGTCAACTCGGCGTCGCGCACCGAACAGTCGGCGAGCTTGCCGGGCAGCGACGCCGTCTCGAGCAGGCTCTTGCGGCGGGTCGCCTCGCGCGCCTTGCGGGCGGCGTTGCGCGCCTTGCAGGCCTGCTGGGCCTTCTTGACGATCTCGCGAGCGGGCTTGGGATGCTCCTCGAGGTAATCGGCAAGGCCGTCGGTCACGATCTTGAGCGTCAGCGCGCGCATATAGGAGCTGCCGAGCTTGGCCTTGGTCTGGCCCTCAAACTGCGGATCGGGCAGTTTGACCGAGATAACGGCCGACAGGCCCTCGCGCACATCGTCGCCGGTCAGGTTGGCGTCTTTTTCCTTGAGCAGGTTCTGCTTGCGCGCGTAATCGTTGATCACGCGGGTGAGCGCGGTACGGAAGCCCTCAAGGTGCATGCCGCCTTCGGGGGTGTAGATGTCGTTGGCAAACGACATGACGTTCTCGCCGTAGCCGCTATTCCACTGCAGGGAAACCTCGACCTCGCCCATCTTGGCCACAGGCGCGTCCGGGTCCGATTTGCCCTCGATGTAGATGGGCTCCTTAAAGGCCTCGGGGACGTCCTTGCCCTCGTTGAGGAACTTGACGAAGTCGATGATGCCGCCCTCGTAGCAAAACTCCTCCACGTGGGGAGTCGCTTCGCGCTCGTCGGTCAGCACGATTTTGAGGTTCTTATTGAGGAACGCCGTCTCCTGCAGACGGTTATGCAGCGTATCGAAATCGTAGATGCAGGTCTCGAAGATCTCATCGTCGGGCCAGAAGGTGACGGTGGTGCCCGTCGAATCCGAGGTGCCCACGACCTCCATCTTCTTGACGGTCTTGCCGCGCGAGAACTCCATCTCGTAGGTGTTGCCATCGCGACGAACCTGAACGACCACGCGCTTGGACAGTGCGTTGACGACGGAGATGCCCACGCCGTGCAGGCCGCCCGAGACCTTATAGGCCGAGTTATCGAACTTACCGCCGGCGTGCAAGATCGTCATGACGACCTCGAGCGTCGGGATCTTTTTAACAGGGTGCTCGTCAACGGGGATGCCGCGCCCGTTGTCGACGACCGTGATGGAGTTGTCGGCGTGGACCGTCACCTGGATCTCGGTGCAGAAACCGGCCATGGCCTCGTCGACGGAGTTGTCAACGATCTCCCACACCAGGTGATGCAGACCGCTGGCGCTCGTCGAGCCGATATACATGCCCGGGCGCTTACGAACGGCCTCGAGACCTTCGAGAATCTTAATCTCGCCGCCATCGTAATCGTTTTCGTTTGCCACACGTCCTCCTTCAGTCAAGAAAATGTGTACAGCCTTACTAGTTTATCGTAAAAAAATACCCTCGGGAACGAGGGTATTTGGCTCTACAAGGCCACCAGATGCGATTTAAGGCTCTTTTTTGCTTTGCACGCCCTTGGCCCACTCGGCACTGGCTCTCATGGCGTTCTCGAGGGCCTCGCGCAGTTTTTGGTCCTCGATGGGTGCCACTTGGCGCTCGATCTCGGTGCGCTCGGCCTCACTTAGGTCGGCGTGCGGGGCCGGCGGGCGCTCGGTCGTCGCCGGGCGCAGGCGCTCCTTGGCGGCGGGTGGCGTGTGACCGGGCGCGGTGGTTTTGAACACCAGGCCGTCCACATGCGCACCGGCGCGCTCCATACGCGCGCGGATGATCTCGCGCAACAGCGTCATTTCCTGCGTCCACGAGGGCGAGTCGAGATACACCAGCAGCTCATTGGACTCGGGCAGGTAGCGCAGACCCGTCACATGCCGCCCCTCGCGCGTGCCCGAGCACACCGCGTTCCACGCGCGATAGACCGCACGAGATTCCTCTGCAGCCTCCATCTGCGCGCGGCGCTCAGGTGTCGCGGCCGCTAGGATGCGCTGGCGCTCTGCGTTCAAAAACCCACTGAAGGCGACCGTTTCGCTCTCGCGCTCGTAATTAGCACGTCTCACCCATGCTCACCACCTTGGCTCGATCAAGCAGATCATCGGTAAAGTACCCCAGGTTGGTCGTGGTTATGACCGTCTGGATATCATCGCCGATCAACCGTAGAAAAGCACCGCGGCGCTCGCCGTCGAGCTCGCTCATCACGTCGTCCAAAAGCAGCAGCGGGGCGGTACCCAGGACATCGCGAGCCACGGCCACCTCCGCCACCTTCCAGGCCAGCACCAACGTTCGCTGCTGGCCTTGGCTGGCAAACGAACGGGCGGAGCGACCCGCCACGGTAAACTCAATCTCATCGCGATGCGGTCCCACCAGCGTCACGCCGCGGCGAATTTCCTCGTCGGCGTGCTCATCAAGGGCAGCCAGCATGCGCTCGTACGCCCAGCTCTTCAGCTCTTCGCGATCCTCGATCTGGGGCAAATCCCCCAGTGTGGACGCATAGGACACGTTGGCGGCCTCACCGGACGCCACTTGCCCGTAGGCAGTGTGTACATGGCCCGCCAGCCGGTCGAGCAGGGCCAACCGGTGCACGAGCAGGGCCGAGCCCGCGCGGGCAATCGAATCATTCCACGCGCCGAGCATCTCGCGGCAGCACCAGGTCTCCTTAAGCAGGGCATTACGCTGGGTCACGCAGCGCCCATAGGTGCTCGCAAGATCGGCATAGCGTGCGCTCAGTTGCATGCCAAAGTCATCGAGGGCGGCGCGGCGCACACTGGCACCTCGCTTAACCATGTCCAGATGGTCGGGGCAAAACAGCACGCTCGGCAGAACCCCGCGCACACCGGCGGCAGAGCACCTCTTGCCGTTGCGGCTAAACGAGCGCTTACCGTCCTCCGCGCTCAATCCCATATCAAGCACGCGGCCGTCGCCCTCGAGCCTCAGCTCGACCTTGCACGAGCCCACGCCGTCATGGACGAGCTCGGCTGCGGTCGGATGCCTAAACGAGGCGCCGCTCGTCAGCAGCTGCAGTGCCTCTATGAGATTGGTCTTTCCCGCCGCGTTGGGTCCCGCAAGTATCGTTACGCCCTCGTCCAGGGCAAGGCGATAGCTCTCGAAACTGCGGTAGTGCGCGACGGAAAGATCGCGGGCGAACATGGTCATGGCGCAGCGCTAGATGCGGACCGGCATGACCAGGTACAGGTAGTTGATCTTGTCGTAGGACTTGAAGATGCCCGCCTGCGAGTAGCTCTTGAGCTCCAGCGTGATCTCCTTCTCCTTGGACAGGGCATTGAGGCAGCCGAAGATGTAGTGGTAGTTGAAGGCGATGGTACCCGACTCGCCCTCGGCCTCGACATCGATCGTCTCCTGCGCCAGATCCTGGTCGTTGGAGATGGAAGACAGGCCCATCTGGCCGTTCTCGACGTCGATCTCGAACTTGACGGCGGGGTTGGCGCTCGCGATAACGGCCACGCGTTTGAGGGCGGCATTGAAGGCGGCCACATCGATCTTGACACTCGTCACGCACGAATCGGGGATGAGCTGCTTGTAGTTGGGATACATGCCCTCGATGCGGCGCGACACGTAGGTGGTGTTGCCGGCCTCAAAGACGACCTGGGTGTCGGTAGCCCCGATCATGATGGTCGCCTGGCTGGCCATGATGTTCAGCGCGTCGTTAAAGGCGTCAGCCGGAACGTTGAGCTCAAAGGAGCCCTCGAGGGTCGAGGTCTCGACCTGCGTATCGCACACGGCCAAGCGGAAGGAATCGGTCGCCACCAGGCGCACGGTATTGTTCTCGACCTTCATGTGCACGCCGCCCAGGATGGGGCGGGCCTTGTCGGTCGAGGTGACGCGCCACACGCGACCGACCATTTCGGACAAGATATCGGTCGGCAGCTCCACGGCGCTCTCGATGGCATAGGCCGGAAACTCGGGGAAGTCATTGGCATCGAGCGTATTCAGCCTAAAAGAGCTCTTCTCGCAACTGATCAGCACTTGGCGCTCGGACAGCTCAAAGGTGACCGGGGCATCGGGGAGGGTCTTGGTGATATTGGAGAGCATCTTACAGGGGATAACCATCTCGCCCTCTTCTTCGACATGCGCCGCGATGCGATGACGGATCGAGATGGTGTAGTTAGAGGTCTGGAATTCCAAGATGCCGTCTTGCGCCTTAACGAGCACGCCCGACAGGATGGGAAGGGTGGATGCCGAAGCGACACCCTTCATTACGACGCCGATGGCTTGTGTAAGCGAGCTCTGGCTGACGGTGAACTTCATCTTTTAATACCTTTCTATAGATATAAATATCTTAATAATAGTAATAGCACTGACGAAACTGTTGATTACTCCCAAAGACGCAGGTCAGACCCAGAAAGAGAATCGACAGCAACCTGTGTGCAACAGGGGTGGTTTTCCACGTTCAAAACCTGCGCAAAACTTTTCATCACCGCGGGTTGGGTTTTAGACACCTTATGCCCGTGGTTTCGACAAGTTTTCAACAGGTGTCTCTATTTCCCTACGAGCGCAGTGTAATTTTATCGCGCAGCGACTCGAGGTCTTCGGTGACGGTGCGGTCTTCCTGGATCATCTTCTGGACCTTTTTGTAGCTCGTGCTGACGGTCGAGTGGTTGCGGTTGCCAAATTCGGCGCCCACCGCCGTGGTCGTCATTTCGCACATCTCGATGGCCAGGTAGATAGCGATATGGCGTGCTTTGGCGATATTGGCGTTGCGACGCGGGCCGATGAGCTCCTCGTGTGTCACGCCGTACTGCTCTTCGATGACGGACTGAACCGTCTGGACGTTGATCTTTTTGGCCGATGTGTCGAAGTACTGGCTGGCGATGGCGTCGATATCGTCAAAGGTGAGCTCTCCGCCCTCGCGCTCGCGGTCGCCCGCCTCGCCGGCGCAGCGCTCGCAAAAGCTCTCGAGTTCGCGGATGTTGGTGCCCGAGACCTCGGCCATGTGTTTAAAGTGCTCGTCGGTCAGGTGCCCGCCGTCGCCCCCATAGGCCGCCAGCAGTGAGTCGTCGCCCGCCTCGGGAGCGGCGACGATGGTGTTCTCGTAATAGCGCTGCAAGATCTTGTATTTCATCTCGTAGCTGGGCTCTGCGACCAGGCAGAGCATTCCGGCGTTGAAGCGGCTGGTCAGACGCTCGTCCATGCTTAGGTCCTTGGGGGCGCGGTCTGCCGCGATGACGACCTTCTTGTTGTTGCGGATGAACTCGTCCATGAGCTGGAAAAAGTAGTCCACGCTCGCGCGCTTGCCGATGATGTTTTGGATGTCATCGATGATGAGCACGTCCACGCCGTGGTATGCCTGCATGATGGGGGCGTTGCTCTTCTTTTGACGGTCGAACTCGGTCATCAGGTCGTCCAGATATGCCTGGGAGTTTGCATACTTGACCTTGATCTCGGGCGACTTCTCGGCGAGCTCGTTTTTGATGGCAAGCAGCAGGTGCGTCTTGCCCAGGCCCGATTTGCCGTAGATGAACAGTGATGTGCATGTGCCGCGCTCGTCCGCGAGGGCGGCAAACTTGAGTGCCGAGCGATAGGCATGGCTGTTCTCGGGGCCGTAGACAAAGTTCTCAAAGGTAAATTTTGAGTTCGCGGCGAGCGGGGCTCCATCCGTATTCTGCTCGGCCGGCACGGTCGGTGCTGGCATGGGTGAAGCGGAGGCCGCAGCTTGCGTGGATTTAGTCGGCGCTCCGCCCTTCATCTGGTTCATCATGCGACGAAAATCGTCGGCCGAGAGCGTGTTCTTGATTGCAATGCCCGAATCCGCGCCCGCCGCTGCGTCGTGAGCGATGGGCATGTGCGTGACGGGTGCATTCGTTGACGTCGCTGCCGCGGTCGGCACCGGTAACATGGTTTCACGGGAAACATTGCTGTGCTGGTGCTCGATTGTCGGCACGTCGCCTGCGGAGGCCGGCACCGCCGGGGAAGCAGCGGGAGCCGTGGCGGGCGCCGTCGCGGCAGCGGATTCCGTCGCGGCGCCTTGCGGTGCCACGATGTCGAGCGCAATCGGTGCAAAGGCGATTTCTTCCAGATAGGCCTCAATAGTCGGCTGATGCTTTTTGAGCTGCGCGATGGCAAAGCGCGAGGGAGCCTCGATCGTGAGCGTATCTTCGGTCAGGCTTATGGCGCGCGATTGCCCCAGCATGTTGATGAGGCGTGCATCTTGGCCGTCGCGCTGGCAAAAGGCGATGGCATCCCCCAGGATGATGCTTGCTTCCTCGTCCACTGTCTCTCCCGTTCTTTAGCTCTGAGCTCGCACGCGAGCGGCGCCGAGTTCGGTCAGATGGTATTTCTGGCCATGCTTGATGACCAAGCCGGCCTGCGCCAAGTCATTGAGCGTGCGTGACCAAGTGGGGGCCGAGTTTCCAAACGCCCTCGCCAGATCGGTTGCACCGCACGCTTGATTTTGCGCCAGATAGCCCAGCGCGGCGTTGCCGCGATCGCTTACGAACACGTCCGGTTGTGGCTGCGCATACTGATTTGCTGCATTAGGATACATCATTTGAGCTGCTGGTTGTTGAGAACTCTGCATCGGCGGCATTTGCTGTTGAAAACTTTGAGGCCACTGTTGGTAAGGCTGTGGAGGCATCTGCTGGGCCCAGGGGTTGTACTGCTGCTGCGGCATCTGCTGGTACGGCTGCTGATATCCCTGCTGGTACTGCTGCGGGAACGGTTGGCCGTACCCCAGTGGCGGCATCTGCTGATATGGATATCCCTGTTGGTACGGCTGATAGCCCATTTGCTGGCCACCCGGTGCCCCCGTCGCCTGCTGCATTGCTGCTGCATCCTGATCCGCCAGCGGCACGGCCTCTGGCATGTTTGGCGGCATCGACATCGATGTCGCCTGGGGCTCTTGTGTGGGAAGCATTCCGGGCTGCTGCATCTGCCTCACGGGGGGCTGCATCTGCTGCGTTGCCATGGGCTGCTGTGCAAAAGCTCCCGGCAGGGGATATGTGGGCTGCTCCGTCTCGGGCCGCACGGCAGCACCGCGTCCACCGGCGCGCTCGATTTCCTGTACGCGTTTAGGGTCCAGGCTTACCGTCACCACGGTACCGCTACCCATGTTGTCCTCGATGGATACGGCACCGCCGGCGTTTTCCAAATACTCCTGCACCATGGGAAACCCTGCTCCGGTTCCACGGATATAGCGCTTCATCTTGCTGTTTGCACTGGTAACGCCAAAGTCGAAAGCGCGCTCCTTGTCGTCGATGCCGGGTCCTTGATCAGCAAAGCGGATGGTGTCTCCGCCGTCCAGAATCGAGATGATGGGCTCGGCAAAGTGCGCGTGGATAAAGTTTTCGACAATCTCGCGGATGACCATGAGCGAGATATGGCCACCTTGTTCTTTCATGCACTGGTAGACGGTGTTGGTCGTCTCTTCTAAATACGTGCGGACATCTTGCGGATCAATGACGATCACACGCGGTGTCGACAGCATGTCGTCATAGACGGCGATGCGCGCGGCGTACATGGCTTTTGGCGCCTGCGTGGTCGTCTGCTCGCCTTCCGCATGCTCTTCGCGCACGCCGGTGATGTGCTCGTTGTCGGGTGCCGGGTCTCCGGAATCGACCATGGTGTAAAAGTCGTCAGACATGCCGCTCGCAATCTTTCAAAAGGTTTCGAACAAATAGTAGCTCACCGTGCAATGTTTCTCATCTTTCGACAACTTTTCAAAACCTGTTGAAAACTTTGGAAAACGGGCGAAAAGTTCTCAACATTGCCAACATGACCTGTTGAAAACTCGGTGAAATATCGTGAAAAGTTGTCGTACCCCGCAAATTTCAGTTGGGCTTATGGGGGAACCGTGTGAACTGCGCGACCTTTTACCTTTGATTTCTTGACATTTGAACATTGATTTCCCTACAATCTTCAAGCTCACGTGTCTATATCTGCGTCCGCGCTCCCGCGGACACTCGAAATGCAGCAGGAGGAACTTAAGATGAAGCGTACGTATCAGCCTAATAAGCGTAAGCGTGCCAAGACCCATGGCTTCCGTGCCCGTATGGCCACCAAGGGCGGTCGTGCCGTGCTCGCCCGTCGCCGCGCCAAGGGCCGCAAGCGTCTCACTGTCTAGCAGCGATACACACATCTCGCATGAAGACAATTAAGTCTCGGCAAGATTTCGAGCATGTGTTCAGTCAGGGGCGTCGTTTCAATCACCCTCTGATTCGAATGACCATATGTGAATCGGTTGGCGAAGGCGACTCCGGAAGGGTCGCCTTCGTTGGTGCTAAACGGCTCGGTTGTGCAGTTGTGCGCAACCGTTCTAAGCGTGTGATGCGCGAGGCCGCCCGCAGCTGCGGATTTCCCGTTGCGGGTTATGACATCATCTTGTTCGCGACTCCCAAGACGAGGATCTCCTCGCCGCAGGAGATGGACAAGGCATTGCGTTCGCTTATGAAGCGCGCCGGCGTTGCCGGGGAGGAGCGATGAGCAATCACGTTTTGCGACGTGTTGCCATCGCTCCTATTCGCATATATCAACAGGTTATTTCGCCCTTATTGCCTGACGCCTGCATTTATTACCCAACGTGCTCGCAATACGCCGTCCAGGCGATTGAGAAGCACGGTGTTTTGAGAGGCTGCTGGCTTGCCGTGAGGCGCATCGCTCGCTGCAATCCCCTGCACGTCGGCGGTTATGACCCTGTGCCCTAGCGGGCACTCGCTATCGGAGGAAAACTTACATGTGGGATTGGATCGTTAACATCCTTTTCGAGCTGCTCAAGCTCATCCAGACCTTTGCGGTCGACTGGGGCCTGTCCATCATCATCCTGGTGGTCATCATCCGTCTGCTGCTGACGCCGCTCATGCTCAAGTCGACCAAGTCGACGGCTCGCATGCAGGTGCTGCAGCCCAAGATGCTCGAGATCCAGGAGCGCTATGCCGACGATCCCCAGCGTCAGGCCGAGGAGATGCAGAAGTTCTACAGCGAGAACAAGTTCAACCCCATGGCTGGCTGTCTGCCGCTGCTGATTCAGATGCCTATCCTGTTCGCCCTGTTTACATTGCTGCGCAACCTGCCGCAGTACTTTAACGACGGCACGTTCTCGTTCTTCAACATCCTGCCCGACCTGACCACCACGCCGAGCGCTTCCTTTGCCGATGGCTTTATGGTTGCACTGCCTGCGCTGGTCTGTCTGATCCTGTTCGCCGTCCTGACCCTGATTCCGCAGCTCTATATGTCGCGCAACCAGACCGGCCAGCAGGCTCAGAGCATGCGTATGATGGCCGTTGTCATGACGGTCATGATGCTTTGGATGGGCTGGAGCCTTCCCGTTGGCGTTCTGCTGTACTACGACGTCTCGTCTGCTTGGCAGGTTATCCAGCAGATTTTTGTGACGCAGAAGGTCATCGACAAGGCGAAGGCCGATGAGGAGGAGCGTCTTAAGAACGCTCCGCTGCAGGTTGAGGTCACTCGTCGAGAGAAGAAGCCGCGCCCGCACAAGAAGAAGTAGTGGGATATCAATCTTATTTAGGTACCTAACTTTTGGAGTACGTTATGTCTGAAGAGATCATCGAGGATATGCTTGAGGAGGTTGCCCCGCAGGTCGCGGGCGATTATCCCGAGATTGCACAGCGCTACAAGGCTGGTGAAGAGCTGACCGATGAGGAGCTCGACACCATTGCCGATGTTGCGATTTCCATCCTGCGTTCCATCCTTTCGCACTTCGATGCTGCCAACTCTCCTATCGATGAGTATGAGGGCGACGAGGGTGAGCTGATTTTGGATGTAACGGCTCCCGACCTTGCTGTTCTCATTGGCCGTCATGGTCGCACCCTTGATGCCCTTCAGGTTATGTTCTCTTTGCTGGTGAGCCGCAAACTTGGCTTTAGGTATCCGGTTGTAGTGGACGTAGAGGGATACAAGAGTCGCCGTCAGGACAAGGTTGCCTCCATGGCTCAGTCTGCTGCCGAGCGTGCCATCCGCACTCATAAGAGTGTTTCGCTTCCGCCCATGAATGCCTACGAGCGTCGACTGGTTCACATTGCACTTCGTGGCAATGATGCCGTCGATACTCATTCTGAGGGTTCTGACCCTGATCGCCATGTGGTGATTGTTGCTCGATAATCTTCTCGAGCTTATGCTAAGGGGACGTGGTTTCCACGTCCCCTTTTTTTGTCAAAAGTTCTCGATACACTGATTTTTGTCAGAAAGGAGCTTTCGTTGTTAGTACTTACTGATCAGCAGGCTGACGAGATGTTGAGTTGTCTAACTTCCTATTGCAAAGAGTATTCCTTGAGCGTAACTGATGTTGAGCTGAGGAAATGTATTCAGCATTTGGATTTGGTTCTAGAAACAAATAAGACAACAAATCTCACCCGTATTCTTAACGTAGAAGATGCTGCAGTACTTCATATCCTCGACTCACTTGTTTTGCTCCCCTATATCAACAAGGCTCCTGAGGGAGCTTTGCTCGATATGGGAACAGGTGCGGGCTTCCCTGGTATTCCATTAACCATAACCACGCATCGTAAAGCTACTTATATTGACTCTGTTGGCAAGAAGGTTGATGCGGTTAATTCCTTTGTCCATGCTCTTGGATTGAAACATGCTCATGCGGTTCATGATCGTCTTGAAGAATATGCTCGAAGCCATAAGAAGCAGTTCTCTGTTGTAACCGCCCGCGCACTGGCCCCTCTACCGATTCTTGTTGAGTATGCGGCTCCGTATCTGAAGGATGGAGGGCTATTTGTTATAACCAAGGGCAATCCTTCGGATGAGGAGCTTGCTTCCGGCATGTCAGCAGCTAAGATTTGCGGCTTCACTTTGCTTCTGAATGACACAATTGATTTGCCTGAAGGCTTGGGTCACAGGGAGTTCATTGTTCTTAAGAAGAGTCATCCAGCATCCGTCTCATTGCCTCGTGCAAATGGCGTGGCAAAGAAGAATCCGCTTGCCTAGATGTTTCACGTGAAACATAATGGATACTAACAACTTGCAGTGTTTCACGTGAAACATGGCGGTTGATATCGATTCGGAATGTTTCACGTGAAACATCCTCCGTTTGACAGCTTTAATACACACCAGGAGGGACCGTGGGATTTCGCGACGTTAAGCGTTCTAAGAGCGCAAAAGACACGCGTATCATTGCAATCATCAATCAAAAAGGCGGCGTCGGTAAGTCAACGACGGCTGTAAACCTTGCAGCAGCACTGGGTGAGCAGGGTCGTAAGACACTGATTGTCGATTTTGATCCGCAGGGAAACAGCACCAGTGGATTCGGAATTGAAAAAGAAGACCTTGATCACTGCATCTATGATGCATTGTTGAATGATGTGCCGGCAGAATCGCTTGTTCTTGATACAAATTGTAAAAAGGTATTCGTTATCCCGGCTACAATTCAACTTGCAGGCGCGGAAATTGAGCTCGTAAGCGCAATTGCTCGTGAAACCCGCCTCAAAGATTTGCTTGAGCCGATTCAGGACGAGTTTGACTTTATTTTCATTGACTGTCCTCCTTCGCTCGGCCTGCTTACTATCAACGCTTTGACCGCAGCAGACAGCGTTTTGATTCCGATCCAGTGCGAATATTACGCACTCGAGGGCGTTACGAAGCTGCTTGAGTCAATGAAGATGGTCAAATCACGGCTGAACAAGGGCTTAGACACCTATGGTGTGCTTATGACCATGTATGACTCGCGTACTTCACTATCGAATCAGGTTGTTGAGGAGGTTCAATCGTATTTTGGTGATAAGGCGTTTAAGACGCTAATCCCCCGTACGGTTAAAATCTCCGAAGCTCCGTCTTTTGGAGAACCGGTAATTACCTATGCACCTCAGAATAAGGGTGCAAAAGCATATATGAACCTTGCAAAAGAGGTGATCAAGCGTGCCTAGTGTAAAGAAACGTGGCGGATTGGGACGTGGACTCAATGCTTTGGTCTCAGAGGCCGAGTATGAGACCGGCGGTTCGGCTGCATCGGCTTCAAATGCCGCATCTGAAACAAAACTACCTATTGAGGATATCGTTCCCAACCCTAATCAGCCGCGAATTCACTTTAACGAAACTGAACTTCGCGAGTTGAGCGAGTCAATCCAAGAACATGGCGTTTTGCAGCCGCTTTTGGTTCGCAAGCATGGAAACGGCTATGAGATCATCGCTGGTGAGCGTCGTTACCAGGCGTCAAAGCTTGCTGGCCTTGAAGAATTGCCAGTCATCATTAAAGAGGTAAATGATGAAGAGATGCTGGCTCTTGCTCTTATCGAAAACCTTCAGCGTTCTGATCTGAATCCCGTCGAAGAGGCTAAGGGCTATCGCCAACTCATTGATGCCAGCGGGATGACCCAGGAGGCATTGTCGAAGGCAGTAAGCAAGTCACGCTCTGCAATTACAAACTCGCTGCGTCTTCTCGATCTCCCCGAAGTAGTTCAGCAGATGATTTTTGAGGGCAAACTTACTGCTGGTCATGCACGTGCGATTCTTGCAGTTCCCTATGAGGACGCGCGTATTCGACTAGCAGAGAAAGTTGTTACAGAGGGCCTTTCCGTAAGAGCGACAGAAAATCTTGCTCCGTTGTTTTCTGCCGGAGAGACACCTAAGATGCCAAGGCCTGCAACGCCTCAGTCCTTTAAAAAGGCTGCCCGTGTGCTTCGTCAGGTATTTAATACCAACGTGCGTGTGAAAAGCTCGCGTGGAAAGAATAAGATTGAGATTGAGTTTAAAGACGAGGAAGAGCTCTCTCGTATTCTTGGCGAAATGATTCAGTTTGATCAAGGAGGCCAAGATGAGGAATAAGATTTTAACAGCGATTGCATTGGTGACGACTGTCGCCGCTGGTGCCTTTGCTGGCTATAAGATCGCGACAGACGATGAACTTCGAGGTCGTTTGCTTCGTGGCGCGCAGGATATCGTCGATACTTCCAAAAAGAAAATGGATGTTATGACGGAAGATGTTGCCATGCGTACTGCTCAGGTAACGAAGAATCCCAAGATTAATCAAGGTTGGGTCAGCAACCAATGGGAAAATGTAGGCTATTAGGTACCTAACAATTACTCAGCATATTTTGAGGGGTCCTTGTCTGATTCATGAGACAAGGACCCCTTATTTTGGCCGTAAAAAATGGGACAGGTAGCAGCTGATTCAAAATTAAGGTCAATAAATGAAACGACCCCGGTTGCATATTCTGTAACCGGGGCCGTTCAATGTTTCACATGAAACGTTTTGGGATGCGACTCCCCTATGCGTTCTTCTGAACTTTGAAGCGCTGCTTCAGCTGTCCGCAAGCGGCGTCAATATCGTTACCACGGGAGTTACGAATCGTGGTCTCGATGCCACGGGACTCAAGACGACGCTGAAGATCCTCAACCTTATGAATCGGCGACGGCTTGAGCGGGCTGCCCTCGATGTCGTTAAGCTGAATCAGGTTAACGTGGCACAACGTTCCCTCGCAGAAGTCGCAGAGCGCCTGCATCTCGGGATTCGTATCGTTGACGCCTTCGATCATGGCATACTCATAGGTCGGGCGGCGGCCAGTCTTCTCGGTGTAGAGTTGAAGCGCCTCGTGAAGGCGAAGTAGCGTGTACTTCTTAACACCGGGCATAAGCTTATTGCGTGTCGACTGGATGGCGGAATGCAGGGAAACGGCAAGCGTGAACTGTTCAGGGATGTCGGCAAATTTGCGAATACCGGGAATAACGCCGCTGGTAGAGACGGTGAGGTGACGAGCACCGATACCGATGCCGTCGGGGTCGTTGAGGATGCGCAGCGCCTTGAGAACCTCGTCGTAGTTGGCAAACGGCTCGCCCTGGCCCATGAAGACAACGCTCGTGGCACGCTCGCCAAAGTCGTTGGATACATGAAGTACTTGGTCGACGATCTCTTGAGCGGTCAGAGAGCGCTTGAGGCCGTTGAGACCGGTAGCGCAAAAGGCGCAGCCCATGCCACAGCCCGCCTGGGTGGAAACGCAGACGGAAAGCTTGTTACGACGGGGCATGCCGACAGTCTCGACGGAAATGCCGTCATGGTACTCGAGTAGATACTTGCGAGAGCCATCTTTGGAAACTTGCTTGGTGAGTTCAGTCGGCGTGTCGAAGGCAAAAGCCTCTTTAAGCTGCTCGCGGAAAGCCTTGGGAAGGTTGGTCATATCGTCAAACGAACAAACGTTCTTCTCAAAGACCCATTCGATGAGCTGCTTCGCGCGGAAGGCGGGCTGGCCAAGTTCGGCCACGAGCTCGCGAATATCGTTTTGGCTCAAGTCGCGAATGTCCTGAGATTTAGTCCTGGGATTCATGGAAGCCTTTCGATTTTGGGGAAACGTAGAGGGTATCGCTACAATATGGTATCAGCTGCAGAAATTATAGAGGAGGAGTCTGCCCATGCCGGGTAAAAGCCTAGAGAACATGCACGTAGCGGTCTTGGCGGGCGGTCATTCCGCCGAGTGCGAGATCTCGCTCAATTCGGGAAAGAACGTCGTGGTGGCCTTGAAGGAGGCCGGCTACACTTCGGTGGAGCTGCTCGACACGGCTGCCGATGATTTTATGGTAACCATGGCGACCGGCGGCTTTGACGTGGCGTTTATCGCCATGCACGGTGCCGGCGGCGAGGATGGTGCCATGCAGGGTGCCATGGAGACCCTGGGTATCCCCTACACGGCGTCGGGTGTGCTCGCGAGCGCCTGCGGTGCCGACAAGGAGGTCTCGAAGCTCCTATACGCCAAGGCGGGCATTCCCGTTGCCCCCGGCCTTGCGCTCGAAGTGGGCGATGAAGTCGATATCGATCACATTGTCGAGGTTTGTGGCGAGCGCTGCTTTGTGAAGCCGGCCGTAAACGGTTCCAGCTATGGCATTTCCCTGGTCCATGAGCCCTCCGAGCTGCCCGCGGCAATCGCCAAGGCGTTCGAGTACGGCGACAAAGTGCTGGTCGAGAAGTGCATCGAGGGAACTGAAATCACCGTTGGCGTGTACGGTGAGGACGACGTGCGCGCTCTGCCGATTGTCGAGATTCGTAAGCCCGAGGACTGCGAGTTCTACGATCTTGACGTGAAGTATGTTGACCCCACGGATATCCATCGCATTCCGGCACAGATTTCGCCCGAGAACTACGCTCGTGCCCAGGAGCTCGCCTGTGCTGCCCATAAGGCACTAGGCTGCCTGGGTATCTCGCGCAGTGACTTTATCGTGAGCGAGGACGGCCCCGTCATCCTCGAGACCAACACGATTCCCGGCATGACCGATACGTCGCTGTATCCGGATGAGATTCGCCACACCGATGACATGACGTTCCCGCAGGTCTGTGACAGTCTGATTCGTATGGGTCTTCGTCGAGCGGGCATTGCATGCTAATCGAGGACGCGGTTTCATCAGGAACGCCGCAGTTTGTCATCGACTCCTATGCCACGCTTGCCGAGCGCGCCAAAACCCAATCGTTTGGTCTCATCGAGGAAGATGTTATCGTCCTCGATACCGAGACCACGGGTCTTTCGGTGCAGGACAACGAGCTTATTGAGATATCGGCGGCCCGCCTTTCGGGCCGCGAGATCGTCGACCGCTTCGATACCTTCGTGCATCCCAAGCAGCTGATTCCCGCCGAGATTACCGAGCTCACGAGCATTACAAACGCCGATGTGGCAGATGCCCCATCGGCCGTTGATGCCGTGGCCGCTCTCGCCGATTTTGTCGGCGGCTGCCCGGTGATCGCACATAACGCCACCTTCGACCGCTCGTTTATCGAGTCGGTCAAGGGCGGTGTCAACGTCAGCGACATCTGGATTGATTCGCTGGCACTGTCGCGCATCGCGCTTCCGCGCCTGGCATCGCATAAGCTGTCTTTCATGGCCGACCTGTTTGGCTGCGACTCGGTGTCGCACCGAGCCAACGCCGATGTCGACGCCCTGTGTGGTGTGTGGCGCGTCTTGCTCGTGGCGCTCGCCGACTTGCCCCAGGGCTTAATGGCGCGCCTGGCCGACATGCACCCCGACGTACCCTGGTCCTATCGTCCTATCTTCTCGTTCTTGGCGGGGCAGAACCCCGGTTCCATCTTCTCTCTCAGCGCCGCCCGCGCCGACGTACTCAAGGCCGATCGGGCCGATGATCGCGTTGATGCGGACGAGCTACCGGTCCTTAAGATGCCGAGCCGCGAGGAAATCGAGGCGGACTATGCCCCGGGCGGCCTGGTTAATCGCATGTATCCCACGTACGAGCCGCGCGATGAGCAGATCGCGATGGCGCTCGAGGTCCGTGACGCACTCGTTACGGGAACGCATCGCGTGATTGAGGCGGGCACAGGCGTCGGCAAATCGATGGCTTACCTGGTGCCTTTTGCCGAGGCCGCGCGCCGCAACAACATCACGGTTGGTATCGCGACTAAATCGAATAATCTTGCCGACCAGCTTATGTATCATGAGCTGCCCAAACTTGCCGAGCAACTGGACGGAGGCCTATCGTTTTGTGCCCTCAAGGGCTATGACCACTATCCATGCTTGCGCAAGCTTGAGCGCATGAGCCGCGGCCAGGTCGAAATTACGACTAAGCGTGATCCTGCCGACACGCTTACGGCAGTCGCGGTCATCACGGCGTACGTATGTCAGTCGGCCGATGGCGACCTCGACTCGCTTGGCATTCGCTGGCGCAGCGTCAACCGTCCCGACTTTACGACGGCGTCGCGCGAGTGCGCCCGTCGTCTATGCCCGTTTTTCCCCGATAAATGCCTGGTCCACGGCGCCCGCCGTCGCGCGGCGCATGCCGATGTGGTGGTCACCAACCATTCCCTGCTGTTCCGCAATGTTGCGGCCGAGGGCAGAATCTTGCCTCCGATTCGCCATTGGGTAATCGACGAGGCCCATTCCATCGAGCGCGAGGCGCGCCGTCAATGGGCGCGCGTGGTGTCGGCGGATGAATCGCGCGTTCTGTTTGAGCGCCTGGGTGGCTCGAGCACCGGCGCGCTGAGCCAGGTTTCCCGCGATTTGGCAACCTCGGAGGGCTCTACGCTCTACTTGGGTCTAACCGCCAAGGCGACGTCGACGGTTGCGCGCGCGAGCATGGCAATCGCCGACGTGTTTGACGGCGTTCGCGAGCTCGGCCGCCGTGCCCGCGGGGGCTATGACAATGCGAACCTATGGATTGGCCCCGAGCTGCGCGAATCTGACGACTGGCATGATTTCTTACAGTCGGCCTACACTGCCATCGACGCATTGGAACAAGCTGACAAGAGCGTCGACGCGCTGGTACAAGCCGTCGCCGCCGACAAGCCCGAGGTTGTTGTCGACCTGGGTGATATCTCGCGCCGCCTACACGAGCTGGCCGAGAACCTCAAACTCATCATCGACGGTACCGATGAACACTACGTGTACTCGCTGCAAGTCAATCGCAGATTGCGTGCCGGCGGCGAGTCGATGACCGCGGAGCGCATCGATATTGGCGAGGCCTTGGCAACCGAGTGGTTGCCCGAGGTCCACACGGCTATCTTCGCATCGGCGACCATGACGGTTTCCAAGAGCTTTGAGCACTTTAACCACGCCGTCGGCCTCGATCGCATCGGTGCCTCGACATCATCGTCGCTGCACTTGGATTCGAGCTACGACTTCGATTCGAATATGGCCGTGGTCGTGGCTGGGGATATCCCCGATCCGCGCGACCGCGAAGGCTATCTTTCGGCGCTCGAGCGTGTGCTGGTCGACGCTCATCTCGCCATGCTCGGCTCGGTGCTCACGCTGTTCACCAACAGGCGTGACATGGAGGAACTGTACGCTCGCGTCGAGCCCAAGATGGCTCGTGCGGGTCTGGAACTCAACTGCCAGCAGCGCAACTCGTCTCCTCGCCGTCTGCGCGACCGCTTTATCAACGAACCGACCTCGTCGCTCTTTGCGCTTAAGGCCTTTTGGGAAGGGTTTGACGCCAGCGGCGAGACGCTGCGCTGCGTCATCATCCCCAAGCTGCCGTTCTCGAGCCCCACAGACCCGCTCTCATGCGAGCGCAATCTGCGCGAAGACCGCGCTTGGGTGCGCTATTCGCTGCCCGAGGCCGTGCTCGAGGTCAAGCAGGCAGCCGGTCGCCTCATTCGCTCATCGACCGATTGTGGCGTACTCATCTTGGCCGACCCGCGCCTGGTGACGAAGGGCTACGGCAAGAAATTCTTAACGTCGCTGCCCACGAGCTCCTATCAGCGCATCGAGTCGGCACAAATCGGGCACTATCTACAGCTGTGGCGCGCACGCCACGAGCGGCGCCGCTAAAGCGGACAGACGAGGGATTTTGCCATATCGCACAGACGCTCTGACAGGGCGGGGTCATCCAGGATGCGGATGGCCCCGCCCGCTGCGATTACCTGGCTTAACAGCCAGCGCTCGGAGCCGTAGCGCACATTCACTGTTGAGCTGTCCGCCCCATTGGGTTCAATCGACATAATGCCGGGCCAGTCTAGGCGCTCCGCCAAGGCGCGCGGCATGAGAAGCTTCGCGCTCCGCTCCGCCTGGGCGAGGGAGTCATGGAGGGTCGCGGGCTCCGGTGCGTGGCGCACGACGGAGTCGTCGGTCAAGACCAAGCCCTCGATTTTATCCATACGATAGGTACGCTGTTCATCGACCGCGACATCCCAGGCAATCAGATACGTTTGATCGCCGTTTGTTGTGATGCGCAAGGGGTCGACCAAACGCTCGCGCGCTTGTGTGTCATCCATCGAGCGATACGAGATGCGGCAGCGAACGCCGTCCCGAATGGCGCAGCTCAGCTGCTGCCAGTGCGACCCGTGGTTGACGGTGTCAAAGACGCGCTGGTTATAGCCGAGCTCTTCGGGTAGAAGAGCATGTCGAATCCGAGCCGCCGCCTGGGGCTCGATCCCCAACGATTCAAGTTCATGGTTGAGCACAGCGCCCTCGGCGGCACTCAGGCGCAGCGGTAGCACACGACCGGCGTCACCGGTGAGGACCACACGCTCGCCGCGGCATTCGCAGATGATGCGCGCGCCCGATTCTCGGTCCGCGAGCGTCGAGACGATCTCGAGAATCTCGTCGAGCGACACCCCCGTGATGTCAAAGCGACTGCAAATCTCGGTTCGTGTCATGCCGCTCTCGCCGGCGGCGTAGAGGGCTTCCATGATGTCGATGGCGCGCGAGAGTCTCTGCTCGCTGGTGAGTTTACGCACGGGCATACTCGTGCACCGTCCTTTCGATGAGGTGGTTCCACGCCTGCTTGAGCGATTTGGGGGCCATGGGCCTCATGCCGTCCATGGCGTGGGCCATGCAAAATGAGGCGGCGGCTTCAAGATCGCGCACGTCAACGGTCCAGGTCCATCCCACATCGGTGTGTACGAGCTCACCTCGCCCACGCGTGAGACCGTTGATCATATCGATCTGCGTCTGAGGGGCGAATGAGAACGTGGCTGCAACGGGCGGTCGGTCGGCAAAATCGAATTCAAAGAACAGGTAGTCGCTGAGGTTGAAGTCCGCGGGGATGACGTAGGCCTTCGAAGGACGCCAAGCGCGAACGATACGGTCGCAGCGGAATGTCCTGATGTCGTCGGTGACGTTGTCGAGGCCACAGAAGTAAGCCACGCCCTCGCGCTCGAACATGCCGTAGACGCAGACGGTACGTTCTCTCTGCTCGCCGCGTCCGTTCTGATATAAAAATCGCAGCGCGCATCGCTCGGCAAAGGCGCTCCAAACCGCATCGACGGTGGGAGAGCGGCTGATCGGCGCCTCGTCTACCGTCGTCCTGCCGGTGAGATAGGCAATCTTGGAGCGAATATCGGCAAGCGGTGCGGCAAAAGTGGATGAGCCGGCCGCTAGTGTCTGGTCGATGGCGTTGAGCAGGATATCGGCGTCGTCTGCGGTAATGAGGCCGCCTGCCGCAAACGTGTGCTCGCGGTCGATTGTCCACGAGCTTTCCTCGGTCTCCTGCGCGCCGGTGGGGCGAACCTCCTTGATTAAGATGCCGCGTTCGAGCAGCTTGTCACGATCGCGTCGAAACTTGCGCTTATCCGAGTCGATATTGCCCGAGCCATATCCCAGGTCAGAATCCAAGACGATCTGCTCGGTCGTCAGCGGTTCGGGGGAGCTATTGAGCACAAAGAAAAGATTGAGGATGCGCTGAGCCGTTTTATCGAAACTGGGCTCCGAATTTCCCTTTTTAATTGTCTCGGTCGTGTCGCTTGCCGTCATAGAGTCCTCGCATGAGAAGGTGGTTTGCTGCCATGATTTTAGTCCGATATGGAGATTAGGCTATATCCTTGTCCGCTCGGGGCGTTAAGATGGCCCGAATTCGGTCGTTTGCGCTCGCTCGGGGTATACTTTCGACTATATACGGTTCTAATGTGCATGCATTGGGCCTATTTGTCGGATTATGGATGTGGAGCGCACATGGCGAACACCCAGAACTATATTAACCACCTGCTGCAGAAC
>CAJLUE010000027.1 GCA_905209765.1 uncultured Collinsella sp.
CCATGCCGAAATGGCGCGAAGCACGCGGTTGACAAAACTATAGAGACACGTCCCACATTAGCTGCCCGTGGGGGGATGTGCGGTTACTCGCCCAGTGCCAGCGCCGTGAGCTCTGCCTGGGTGTCCACCACGTAGTCGGCGCCGGCGGCTTCCAGCTCTGCGCGGCCGCGGAAGCCCCAGCTGACGCCCGCGCTCTTAAGGCCGGCGTTGTGACCGGTCAGGATATCGACATTGGAATCGCCCACATAGAGCGTGGTTGCCGGATTGGCGCCCAGCTCCTCCATCACATGCAGCGTGACGGGTGCTTCGGGCTTGGGCGGAAACGCATCAACACGGCCCTGTACCAGCGCAAAGCGCTCGGAACCAAAGTATTTTTCGATAAGCGGAGCCGCCGAGACGTGGTCCTTGTTAGTGAGCACGGCTAGCTGCACACCCGCGGCGCGCAGGCGGTCGAGCATCTCGATTGTGCCGGCATAGGGGGCGGTGTGGTCCTCCTTGTGCTCGCCGTAGTAAGCCCTAAACTCGGCGAGCGTCTGCTCAAACATACGGCCGTCGCTCGCGTACTCGGCGGGCATAAAACGCTCAACCAGCTTGAGCATGCCGTTTCCCACCTTGTAGCGGTACTCGTCGACGGCAAACGTGGGCCAGCCGTGCGTCTCGCAGGTATGGTTGCCGGCGGCCGCCAGGTCCTCGAGCGTGTTGAGGATGGTGCCGTCCAGGTCAAAGATCACATGGGAAAAAGCTGCTGCCATGAAAGCTCCCGTCATTGGATTTAAAACGCACCTCATAATACTGGGCTTATGCGTTGGGCGTGCTTGGAATCTGAACATCTCCAGGGATACCAAGCCGCATCGCGCCGACCGTGCTGTTCCGCCCTAGCAAATTCTCGGCAGCTGCTCTCCCACGAGCATGTCGAGGATACGGGTCGAGCCCCAGCCGGTGCGCACGCGCACAGCGGGACGGGCGCCCTCGGCAAGCGGCAGCACGCGACCGATGATGGCGGCATTCTCGCCGTAGCGGGCGGCGCGCATGGCGCTCAGCGCGGCATCGGCTTGCTCGGCCGGCACGACGGCAACCATCTTGCCCTCGTTTGCCACCTGCAACACATCGTAGCCGAGCATCTCGCAGGCGGCCTGCACGTCGGGACGCACGGGCACGGCATCCTCGTCGACCTCCATGGCAACACCGCTGGCCTGGGCAAACTCGTTGAGAGTGGACGCCAGGCCACCGCGCGTGGGGTCGCGAAAGCAACGCGTGTCGGGCGCTGCGGCCAAAACGTCGGCAATCAGGTGGTTGAGCGGCGCGGCATCGCTTTCGATCGTGCTCGAAAACGCCAGGCCCTCGCGTTGGCTCATGATGGCGATACCGTGGTCGCCCAGCGTACCCGATACCAGAATGACATCGCCGGGCTGGCAGTTGGCACCGCTGAGCGCCACGCCCGTGGGAACCTCGCCCACGCCGGCGGTATTGATGTAGACGCCGTCGGCCCCGCCGCGCTCGACCACCTTGGTGTCGCCCGTGATTATGGACACGCCCGCCTCGTGCGCCGTCTCGGCCATCGTCTGCACAATCTGGCGGAGCTTATCCATGGGATAGCCCTCTTCGAGGATAAAGCCGCACGACAGGTAGCGCACGTTGGCGCCCGAGGTCGCGACGTCGTTGACGGTTCCGCATACGGCGAGGCGGCCGATGTTGCCACCGGGGAAGAACTGCGGAGAGACCACAAAGCTGTCGGTCGACATGGCGATGCGCCCGCTCGCGGGCAGCGCGGCCACGCCGGCGTCGTTGCCCTCGAGCAACTCGGGCGACCCAAAGGCATCCAAAAAGACCTCATCGATGATGCGTTTCATCATCTGACCGCCAGAGCCGTGGCCCAGCAGGACGGTGCTATCGGTAACGCTATGGGACATATCGAAAACTCCAATCGTGGGTGGTGCCAGTGTGCGGGTGCGTCCGGGCTAGTTACGATAACGGTAGTATGCCGCGCAGCTGCCCTCGGAGCTCACCATGCACGGGCCGATGGGGTGCTCGGGCGTGCAGGTGCGGCCAAAGAGCGGGCAGCTGCTCGGCGTAATGGCTCCGCGCAGTACGTCGCCGCAGCGGCATCCGCATGGCTCGACCGTCGGCTCAACGGGCACGTCAAAGCGGGTGCGGGCATCAAAGCGCGACAATTCGGGGCGGATGGAAAGGCCCGAGTTGGCAATCGGCCCCAGCCCGCGCCACGTAGTGTCGCATGGCTCAAACACCTGCTCGACCAGCTGGCGCGCCACGGGGTTGCCGTCTGCATTGACGCCGCGGCGGTAGGCGTTGTCGATCGCAGGCCTGCCCTCGACAACCATCTGGACCAGCATGCAGATGCCCTGCAGGATATCGACCGGTTCGAATCCCGTGACCACGCCCGGGGTATTGAACTCGTCGACCAAAAAGCTAAAGGGCGCCAAGCCCGTGATGGTGGCGACGTGGCCCGGCAGGATGAAGCCGTCGATGGCGGTCTCGGGATCGTTGGCGATGGCGCGCAACGCCGGCGGCGTGGTCTTGTGGGCGCAATAGATCGAAAAGTTCAAAAGCCCGCGTGCCTCGGCCTCCAAGATGGCGGCGGCGATGGTGGGTGTCGTGGTCTCAAAGCCCACGCCCATAAAAATGACCGGACGATCGGGGTTTTGCTCGGCAATGTCGAGCGCGTCGAGCGGGGAGTAGACGATGCGGATGTCGCGCCCTGCCGCCTTTTGCGCGGCAAGCGAGGTGGACGATCCGGGCACGCGCATCATGTCGCCAAAGGTGGTGATGATGGCGCCGTCTATGTTGGCGAGCGCGATCGCGTGGTCGATGTCGCGGTTGGCGGTAACGCAGACGGGACAGCCCGGGCCGCTCAGCAGCTTGAGCCCGACCGGCATAATGGAGCGAAAGCCATAGCGGCCGATGCTCACGGTGTGCGTGCCGCAGACTTCCATAAGGTTGATGCTGCGGTCGCCGACGAGTTCATGGATGCGTTCGATGAGCTCGCGGGCCAGCTTGGAATCGCGAAATGCCGAAAAGTCGATACCGGAGCGCGCCGGCTGTCCGGCCGCCACTAGTATGCCTCGGCCGGGTTGCTGGCCAGTTGGTCTTCTTCGACCAGCTCGGTCATGGCATTAACGAGCTCGAGCGTCTCCTGCGCTTCCTGCTCGTCGACAATCTGGATGCCAAAGCCGGCGTGTACGAGAATATAGTCGCCAACCTGCGCCGTCGGCACGAGTCGCAGCGACACGGGGCGCTCGATGCCCATCATGTCGACGGTGGCCTTGAGGTCGTCGTCGCGTTTGACTACTTTGCCGGGAACGGCAAGGCACATATTGTTCCCCTTTTATACGCTTTGCGCTGGATGGGCGCTTAATAATCCATCAGTTGATGGTAGCGCTCGCGGGGTTCGCGGGCAAACGCGTTACGCCTGTGAGGCGGTTGGGCACAGTGGCGTGCGAGAGCGAGCTACTGCGATGCAATCTGCGCAAGACGAGCGCTTGCGACCGCCGCCTGACCGTAGGCGATGCAGCCGTCATTGACGGGTACGGTGTGGGGGACAAAGACAGTAAGGCCTGCGCTTTTGAGCTCGCGGGTGAGGAGCTGGAGCAGAAGTCGGTTCATGAACACACCGCCCGAGAGCGCGACGGTGTCAATGCCCTCGCGCGCGCAGATTTCGGTGGCGATGCGCGCCGAGGAGCGCGCGACGGCGACATGGAAGTCGAGTGCGAGCCTGTCGGCGGGCGCTCCGGCTTCAATTCCCTCCAAAAGTGCCTCAAAGAGTGCTTTCTGGTCCAGCACATCGGGGCCGTCCAACCACGATGGGCCAGATGTGGAATAGCCGACGTTGTCGTCGGGAAAACGGGCGATTTTGCCGTCCAGTGCACGCCAAGCGGCGGCTTCGAGCTCGATGGCGGGTTCGCCCTCGTAGGTTGCCTGGCCGCAAATGCCCAAAATCGCGGCTGCGGCATCAAACAGGCGACCCATACTGCTGGTGCGCGGACTGTTGATGCCGCGCTCGATCATCGTTGCCGTTATGCTGCGCGTTTGCTCGTCAAGGCTGTTCAAGAGCCCCACGGCTCCCGGGTGCTCGAGCAGGTCGAGCTCGCTGAGCAGGGCAAAGGCGTTGCGGCGGGCATCGTGTACGGATGCGGCGCCACCGGGAAGCGCCCAGGTGCGCAGATGCGCGACGCGCTCAAAATCGGCGAGATGGGCGACAAGAAACTCACCGCCCCATATGGTGCCGTCGGTGCCGGCACCCGTGCCGTCGAAGGCGATGCCGAGGACGCGTGCATCGGGCGCAAGCCGGCCTGCGGCAATCGCCTCTGCCATGACGCTCGCGATGTGCGCATGATGGTGTTGGACTTCGATAAGCGGCAGATTGTGCTCCCGTGCCTGCTCGCGCGCCCATTGGCTCGACAGATAACTGGGATGCATGTCGCATGCCAAGGCGGCAGGCGCCAGGTCAAAGAGGCTTTCCAGACGCGTGCGTGCGGCGCTCCAAGCATCGAAAGTCGCGCCGTTTTCGACATCGCCGATATGCTGCGACACAAAACAGGCCGCATGGCCGTCGGCGTCCTCGCGCGTGAGTGCGATCGTGGCTTTTTGCTGCGGCCCGCAGGCGAGCACACAGGGCGTGGCGTTGTCGAGCGCCGGCAACGACAGCGGCTGCGGCGCATATCCGCGTGCGCGGCGCACGGGCATGACGACCCCGTCGACCACGCGTACCACGGAGTCGTCGTAGCGCGACAGAATCGCGCGGTCGTTACCGAGCAGCGCATCGGCGATGCCGGCGGCAACAAGGTGCTCCCATGCAAGGGCATCGTCGGTCTCGATGGGCTCTTCGCTCAGGTTTCCGCTGGTCATGACGAGTGCGCTCATGCCGTGCGCCGCGGCTGCGGCGAGCAGCAAATGTTGAAGCGGGGTATAGGGGAGCATGACGCCAAGCTCGGGCAAGTCGTGCGCGACGGATGGCGCGAGTTCGAGGGCGTTGGGGGAGCCGTAGGCGTCGTTGCCGGCCGCGCGGCGGCGCAACAGCACGATGGGACGAATGCTACCGGCCAGCAGGTCGCGCTCAACGCCATCGATGTGACACAGGCATTCGGCGTCGGCAAGGCCGCGCACCATAACGGCAAGCGGCTTGTTGCTGCGACGCTTGCGACGGCGCAGCTCGCATACCGCCTGTTCGTTGGTGGCATCGCAGGCCAGGTGGAATCCGCCCAGACCCTTGATGGCGACGATGCCGCCGTCTGCCAGCAGCTCGACGCAGCGTTCGATGATGGCATCGCTGGCCTCGCGCGTGGAGCCGACGGCGGGTGTTGCGTTGGCGACCGCTGGCGCAACGCCGCGGTCTGCCTCGCGCCACGTAATATGCGGTCCGCAATCAAAGCAGGCATCGGGCTGCGCGTGAAACCGCCGATCGAGCGGGTCGGCGTACTCTGCGGCGCAGGTGGGGCACATGGGAAAGCGATCCATCGAGGTGCCCGCTCGGTCATAGGGCAGCGAGCGGATGATGGTAAAGCGCGGTCCGCAGTTGGTGCAGTTGATAAAGGGATAGTGAAAGCGTCGGTCGGCGGGGTCAAACAGCTCGCGCAGGCAGTCATCGCACGTGGCGATGTCGGGCGAGACGAGCGTCGTGTGGGCAGTTTGATCCTGCGACGCCACAATGCGAAAGCCCTGCTCGTTAGCGGCGTCCCAGTCGCCGGGTGCTAGGTCCACAACCTCGACATGCTCCACGCGAGACGCCGCAGGCGCATGCTCGGAAAGCGCGGCGATAAATTCGTCGAGCGACTCGCTTTGAGCGTGCGCCTCGATATGCACGCCATCGCCCGCGTTGAGCACCCAGCCGCAAATGCCGTGCGCCATGGCCTCGCGATACACAAACGGTCGCATGCCGACACCCTGCACAATGCCCGTTACATGGATATGCACATGTCGCATGTGACCCTCCTTCATCGAAATGTGTGCTGTTACAGCCCCAGGCTCTGCTTGGTGGCGGCGCAGGTGAGCTCGCCGTGTTTAACGCCGCGCAGGCCCAGCAGACGGTCGGCCAGCTCGTAGACACGCTCGCCGCGACCCTTAAGCGCCAGAATCTCCAAGCAGTTGTGGTGATCCAGATGCACGTGCATGGTCGATACGATTTCGTCGGTGTAGTCGTGCTGCACCTCGTCCAGACGGCGCGTCAGATCGCCGGTATGGTGGTCATAGATCATGGTGAGCGACCCGATGACCTGCTCGTCGGGTGTTCGCATCTGCTCCTTGGCAATCGATGCGCGAATCAGATCGCGAACGGCCTCGGAGCGGTTGGCAACGTCACCGCGGCGCGCGATCTGCTCGTCAAAGCGGCGCAGCAGGTCGTCGGGCGCGGTGACCGAAAAACGGACCAGCTCTGAGGCAGAGCCGCTGCAACGGCAGCCCACGTCGCCGGTCGGCCCGTGCGAATGCTCGTGCTCGGCCACGCTACACCAGCTTTACGGAGCCAACAGAGTTATGGTCGGCCTCGATGGCCTCCTCATAGCCCTCGAGTGCGTCGTGCGCCTCGTGGAGCGCCGCCATGGCGGCCTCGAGCTTGGCGCCAATGCGCTCCATATCAAAGTTCTCAGTTGCATGCAGCAGCTGATGGCTCCACTCGTGGGCGAGCTCGATCGTGTCGTCGACTTGCTTGACGCTCATGGCAAGCTGGCTCATGTTCATTCCGACGTCATGCATGGGAATCTCCTTTTGTGCGGGGCGATATGGTGGTTCAGATTCTACTACGCCCGCCTTGGGCGCCGCCGCATAAGAAAACGGGTGCGAGTCCGTCTGACCCGCACCCGTTCACTGGGGGCTGTTTGTGTCTACCATACTATCCGTGGTCGCATGTCTTGCGTTTGGCACTCCGGCGAGCGGTGCGAAACCGCTCATGGACGGCAGACAAGTAACAAGCGTATTACAGATGTTTCTCCAGCAGTGCCTGAAGTCTTGCCTTGGGTAAGGCGCCGACCGAGCGGTCGACCTCCTCGCCGTTCTTAAAGACGATCAGCGTGGGGATGCTCATGACGCCAAACTTCATGGCCAGGTCCTGGTTGTCGTCGACGTTGCACTTGGCCACGGCCAGCTTGCCGGCCAGCTCGTCGGCAACCTCGTCTACGATGGGCGAGAGCGAGCGGCAGGGGCCGCACCACGGGGCCCAAAAATCAACCAGTACGGGCAGGCTATCGTTGACGACAGCGTCGAAGTTCTCGGGGGTAATCTGCTTGATGTCAGCCATGGTGACCTCCATAATGCGACGCGGCTCGGCCGCGTAAAACTCAGTACGACCGTGCTTATACCCAGCCGCCCGCAAAGCAACCACTCGCGGGCGGCTCTTTTATATAATGGTGGGCACGCAAACGATTGGAGAGCGCATGCCCACGTCACAAAGCCAGAAAAAAGAAGCCATCGCCCAGGCGACCGAGCAGGAGCTCGCATCGCTCGCGGGTCGCGGCGTGCGTATCGCGGGCAACGCGTGCTCGCCGATCGTACTGGTCAAAGGCGATTTGGACGAGGCCGAGCGTTCGGGTGGCGAGCTTGCCGCCGGCCCGGATGGCGCGGCGTTGCGCAAGGCGCTTGGGGCCATCGGCTACGCGCCCGAGGATTTTTGCGTGCTGGCAAGCGTCGCCGGCGCGGGCGATGGGGCGGTCGCGGCGGGCGAGGCCCTGACGTGCGACCTGTTCCGCGAGGCGCTGGAGACCTTGGATCCCGAGGCGGTGCTGCTGCTGGACAACAGTGCGGCCGATGTCATGCGCGAGACCTATGCCGATATGCTTGTGGCAATTGATGACTTTGACACCGCCATGCTCAAGCCCGGCCTGGTCGCCCATGTGCAGGGGCGCCGCGTGCTGGCGCTCGACGGTTTTGAGGCGGCGTTGACCGACAAGGCCGCCAAGCAGCGCATGTGGGCCTACATTAAGCAGCTGACCCCGGCGGCTGCACCGCTGTAGCGAGGCTGGCGGCAGCCCCTACATCACGGCGCGCAGCTCAAACCGGTCGCCGTTAATGCGGAACTGGCAGTTGCCGTTCATACGCTCGACGGCAAGCTTAATGCTCTTGGTGCCAAAGCCGTGCCCAGTGTGCTGAGCCACGGGCATGCCGTCGACCATGTGCGGCGCACGGCCAAACGTGTTGGAAACCAGCAATAGAAGCTGACTGTCTTCGTAGCGAAGGTCCAGGTCGACAAACCGCTTGCCTTCGGGGGCGGCGCTCGCTGCGGCGATGGCATTGTCCAGGGCGTTCGATACCACACTGAACAGATCGACATCGCTCACGTGGACGGTTTCGGGCACGGCGGCGCGCAGGTCGGCGGTGATGCCGTGCGCGTTGATGTCCGCGGAAAGCGACGAGAGCGCAATGTTGACCGTTTCGTTGGCGCAGTAGCGGCGCACGGCGGTGCGGTCGTTGGCCTCGCAGAGCGCGTCGATGCGCTCGAGCGCCTCATCGGTGTGACCCTCTTCGATCAGGGCCGCTAGACCGCGCAGGTAGTGGCGCATGTCGTGACGGAGAACCGAGAGCTCGCGTCCGGACTGGCGCCAGGCTTCGAGCTCTTTGATGGCCGCACTGTCGCGGGTCGCGAGCATCCAGCGCTCGCGCTCGGCGATTTCCTTTGCCTCGTATTCGCGAAGGTAGACGGCAAGAAACATAAGGTAGAAGGCGCAGAGGGCGAATGCCAAAAACTCAACGGTTACCACCGAGCCCGAGTGGAAGAGCGTGGTATAGACGTTGGTGGCGTAGTCGAAGATGTAGTAGACGAGCGGCAGGATGAGCAGAATCTCCAGCTCGGTGGGGCTTTTGATCGCCAGGCGGGGGCCAATTTCGCTTGCCCAATGCAACAAGACGGCAAAGACGCCGAGCGTGGTGATGATGCGCGCCACGTAGTACGCGACCTGCGAATCGGTGGCGGCGAATGCGGCGATGCCCACCCAGTTGCTAAACTGGCAGCTCAGGTAGGCACTGGTAACGCCCAGGATGGCGAGCAGCGGACTCAGGCGATAGCGTACGCACAGGTAGACGACAAGCGGCAGATGCACGACGAGTGGATAGGCCTGTCGGGCAAGCAGCTCACCACCGACGAGGTTGGCAATCGCAAAAGCGGTGCCGGTTACGGCGCCGACCCCCACCAGCTCGAGCGAATGGCGGCGGTTGATCTCGACACCGCACAGCGCCGCCGAGGCAAAGACGCCAAAGAGCAACGTCGTCGCATGGTGGATTGCCCAAAGTACCAGTTCTGCCGAGGAAAGCATCAGCGTCTCCCGCCCTCGAACCGCACCGCAAAGTAGGCGTCTTGGAATCCCTGCTTGCAGCTGCGCGCGAGCGGTATGCACGCGCCCGAGCGCATGACGATTTCCGTGCGATTAAAGTGGTCGATGTTGCGCAGATTGACCTGGTAGCTGCGGTGGCACTTAAAGAAGGTCGCGTTTTGGGCCAGTCGGTCCTCGATGCTGCGGAACGGCTCGAGTGCCTCGATATCGCGGCCGTCGCGCAGGTGGAAGACCACGTGCTTGTTGCGGGCCTCGGCATATTCGATATCGGATAGGCGCAGGGCATGGTAGCCAAAGGACGTCTTGATGACGAGTTCGTCGGTCGCTGCCGGACGCAGGCTCGACAGCTCGTCGAGCAGTTGCGCCACGCGCTCGTAGGTCACGGGTTTGAGCAGGTAGTCGAAGGCGCGGACCTCGTAGGACTCAAGCGCGAACTCGGGCGATGAGGTCAGAAACACCAAACGCACGGCGGTATCGGATTGGCGCAGCTCGCGGGCGGTGTCCATGCCGTTGACGAGCGGCATGATCATGTCGAGCATGATAATGTCGGCGCGCGATGCGGCATGGCGTGCCAGCAGGTCCTCGCCGCGCGTGACGAGTGCAACATCGACCGCCGTACCCGTCTCGGTAGACCAGCGATTGATCATGCGGTGCAGGTTATCTAGAAAGGCGACGTCGTCGTCGCAGGCGATGATTTTGAGCATATCGGGCCCCCTTAGTACCTCGATTTTGCCACATCGTGCACGCGCCACCCGCGGGGGTGCGTTCCATTTGCGCCCCACGGTGCGCAACTCGCGCCGAGCAGCAGGGTGTCAAAACATGCGGTTGCACAATACCAGGTGGATATATATGTCGATTTGAGCTGGCGGCTGGCGAGGGACCATGCCGGCCGCGCCAAGCGATATCGGACATCGCGAAAGCATAGGGGCAAGGGAGCTGAACGATGAAGGAGAAGAAGATGGGGATGCGCGCTGCGTTGACGCATCTGCTGGGTATCGCAACCGTGGCATGCGCACTCGTGGCGACGCCGGCGGTGGCCAGTGCCGAGACGCAGGTGCCTGCTAATACACAAGTTCTGTCGCTTGGACAGGCAGGCAAAGAGCCCGTTAAAATCACCGAGCCTGGTTGCTATGTGCTCAGGACGAGCGAAAATCAGACCACGCCCTCCTCGGGCTACGTCATCGACGTTCCGAACGCGACTTCGTATAACCCCGTGACGATTTACATTGATGGCACAGTCTACGTGAACGGCAGTACGAACTCATTAGTTGGACAAACTCGATGGCTGTTCAACATCAAGCGGGGCAGCAATATCGAGTTCATCGGTATCAACAATCCGTGCGTCAGCTTTCATGATAAGAATGGGGGGAACCAGTCCGTAAGCGGGTTTTTGACCGACCGATATTACGACGGTGGCTACAAAAACGCTTCGGGTGGCATCTCGGTTAGCCTAAAGCTCGGCGATGGTTCTCAGAACTTCTTCCTCTCGTACAGCAGTAGGCTCGACCAAAAGGTGCCTGCGATTTCCCTGGGCAGCGCCGAGGGTGAGCTGACCGCCAAGTTCGAAAAACTTAAGATCCAGGACTATGCTGGCAAATCGGGCGCAGTGGCGGGCAACGCCCAAGAGTATGCCGTCCCCGTACGTCTCTTCCGTGAGGGCAGGGATACGACTGGCGGCAACACCAAGCCCTTCACGGCGACTTTTACCGACTGCGAGTTCTACGATACGTCCGGAGACTTTAATGGTGCTGTTTCCGTCGATGGCAACAGCAGCTTCAAGATGCCCAAAGACGGAAGCGCTGTCGCAAAGTTGACAGCGACGTTCAACAATTGCAGCTTCAGTGGCAGCAATGGGGAGAACCTGGGCGTCAGGCAGACGAACAAGAGCTACAGCTCAGTTGAAGCGTCTCGTTATTTTGCTAACTCCTCTATTCTTAATACCTATGCCGCCGCCGGCGTGATGGGCGTCACCAACGCTACGGTCAACCTCAACAGCTGCACGATGAGCAACTTCCACAGCACGCGTTCGAGCTCCGCTGACAATACTTTGACGGTCGATGCTCTTAATGTTGCTCGAAGCGCTCGCTGCAACATAAACGGCGGCGACATTTCTCGCTATGGAGCGCGCGGCAATACGTGCGTGGTGTACGCTGCTGGAACCCTTACCCTTAGCGGGTCGCCGACTATCGCGAGCTTTTGGAAGAACAGCCATGCCGGAGATACAACGACAGGCGACGGATATACCGAGGCAGATATCGCCACAGGAACCGCCAAGAGCTTGTACATCCCTAAGAAAAAGAGCTCCGATGCCACGGCCCCTGTGTTGAACCTTGCGTCTGGCCTCTCCGTGCGCGGAGGCGATGACCATGTTTGGATCTCGATTGAGGAGACTGCGGACAGCAATGGCGTAAAGTCGCGTGTCCTTGGCACCTGCGAATCCAACAAGATTGAAGGCGTTGTGCCAGACGGCTCGTCCAAGAACGACGACAACTCCGACAAGTACGAGATCGTGAACCTTAACGGCGATCTCACCTTCCGCGAGACCATTCACCAGCATAAGTGGAAGGTCGAAGCTGACGGCATGGGCGTTCGTGCATCGTGCGTGGGCCCGTTCCGCAACAGTGAGTGCGAATATGGCATGGGCGAGGACGGCGAGCCCAAAAAGTACCTGAGGGCCACGTACAAGCTCTCCATGTCCAAGGCAACGAGCTCTCAGAGTACCGAGCTTGTCTATGACGGCTGCCCGGTCAAGATTGCTTTGAACAAGGACGGCGCGTGGAATCTAGAACAGATGGGCGTGACAGCTAGCGAAGAATTCGCGTGGTACCAGTGCAAGTTCCAGGCGGACGCCGAGGCATATAAAAACGGCACCAAGCTCAAGGATGCTCCGGCGGACGCTGGCTACTACTATGTCGTTACGAGCTTTAAGACCGCCTCTGGTCAGACACTCGAGGGCAAGAAGTCTTTTGAGATTTCGCAGCGTCGCTTGGTCAAGAATCAATCCTACAAGTTCACCCTTAAAGATGGCGGCAAGGGCGCGGGCAAGTATGCCTATGACGGCAAGGAACATCAGCCTGTCGTTGAAAGTGCAAAGTTCAAGAACGGTGCCGGCGAGTGGGTCGATCTCGTTGAGGGCAAGGATTACGAGCTCAGCGCTATAAGTGAATCCGGACTGAAGCAGACCGAGCCAGGGCAATACGAGTGCATTGTCATCGGTAAGGGCAACTTCACGACCGATGGCGGCACCACAAGTGTCCTGACGCTCAAATGGGAGATCGTTGACGTTTCGCGCTTTGACCTCGAGGTCGCTGGCTTCGATGGCACCTATGATGGCAAAGAGCACGGCATTACAGTCAACGTTAAGAGTGACCCCGTTCCGGCGGATATGAAAATTGAGTACCGTGAAGACGGCGGTGATTGGACGACGGACAAGCCGACCTATCGCAATGCGGCCGACTACACGACTTACTACCGTGTGACGGCTTCTGACTACCTGACCGTCAAGGGCAGCGCGACTGTGAAGATTTCCAAGGCCGATCAGAAGGCGCCGACTGGGCTCGTGGGTAATAATTGGACCACGTGCAGCAGCAAGGACGGCTCTATCTCGGGCGTGACCAAGGCGATGGAATACCGTCGCGGGTCAAGCGGGAGCTATCAGAAGATAACGTCTGACGGTAAACTGACCGGGCTTACGAAGTCGGGAACGTATTACGTCCGCTTTGCCGAGGATAACAATCACAATGCGTCTGCCGATACCGAGGTTAAGATTGAGTCGGGACCCCATGCTGTTGCCGACAATGCAGCTTGGAAGTCGAATGGCGAAGGTAGCCACGTTAAGCGCTGCAAGTACTGCAAGACGGTGCAGGAGCGCCAGCCCTGCAGGTGGGGGTACAAAATCATTACGCCTGCTACGCCTGAGGCCGATGGCGTTCGTCAAAAGGTCTGCAGGGTTTGCAACGGCAAATGGGATGAAGAGCCTTATACCTATGTGGACACTTACGCCCCCACCATTTATGACCTCTGGGTAGATAAGACCTACTGCGAGAGCGTTTCATTTGACGTGATTGATGACCGTGACGAGACAGTGACGGTCACTGACAACGGCAAGGAGCTCGAGGCTGGCAAGGACGGAAAGTACACGGTTAAGGCCGCTGAAGGCGATGCCGGTACTGAGCATGCAATCGTGGCTACGGACACTGCCGGCAATAAAGAGACCATCACAATTAAGATGTATGCCGAGCATGCGTATGAATGGACCATCGACAAACAGCCGACGGTTACTGAGACCGGCTCCAAGCACGGGAAGTGCTCCGTGTGCGGCCATGAGTCGGGCGCGGCAGAGATTCCGGCCCTGGCTGTTAAGGGCTATTCGGGCAAATATGACGGCAAGGACCACTCTGTCGATGCTTCGGCCCTGCCCGAGGGCGCCGTCGTTGAGTACAAGGCTGCTGACAGCAGCTGGACGAGCGATGCGCCCAGCATTAGGGACGCCGGCAGTGTGACGGTCGACTATCGCGTCACGATTGATGGCGCGGCGGTCGACGGCAAGGTGACGCTTGAGGTCAAACCGCGTGCGATAACGGTCACGGCGCTGGACGCCTCCAAGACCTACGGTGAGAACGACCCCAAGTTTACGTATGACGTCACTTCTGGCGAACTCGTTGAGGGCGAGAGCCTTCAGGGTATTGAGATTGAGCGCGATGATGACGACAGCGTGCGCGACGGCGGCTATGCTCTGCGCCTGACGCAGCCTGAGGGCGCCAACTCCAACTACAAGATTACGTTCAAGGACGGCACCTTTACGATCGGCAAGCGCGAGCTCGCCGTAACGTGGGACACCACTACTGAGTTCACCTACGACGGCGAGAAGCACTGCCCCCAAGCGAAACTCCACAATGTCATCGAGGGTGACGATGTCTCCGCGTACGTCGACGGCGCCAAGGTCAAGGCCGGCACCTACACGGCGAAAATCACCGAGCTGACGGGCGATGACGCGGGTAACTACAAGCTTCCCGCCGAAGGCCTGACGTGTGAGTTCTCCATCAAGAAGGCGCCCCAGGGCGCGCCGAAGGTCCAGGCCACAGCCGAGACTGTGAGTGGTAAGTCCGACGGTAAGATCACGGGTGTCGACGCTAAGATGGAGTGGCGCGCCAAGGGATCTGGCGAGTACCAGGGCGTGCCCGATGGCGTGACTGAGATTATGGATTGTGCTGTCGGCACGTACGAGGTGCGCTACCGCGCCGATAGCGATCATGATGCCTCCTCCGCCACCGAGGTTACCGTTAATGCCGGAGGCAAGCTCGTCGTGACGCTGCCATCCAAGCAGGTTGGCTATACGATTACGGCGAACCCGGGCGAGCTTGACTGGCACGGATCAACCACCCTCACGGTCGGCATCGAGAGCGGCTACTTTACTGACAACGACTCTTACGCCGTCAAGGTCAACAATGCCGTTGTGACGCCCGACGCGCGTGGCGAGTTCACCGTTCAGAACGCCGAGAGCGACCTTGTCGTCACCGTCGAGGGCGTGCGCAAGCACGAGGCCGTGAACGATGAGTGGCTTTCCGACGACAGCACGCATTGGCATAAGTGCGCCTGTGGTGACAAGATCGACGAGGCCAAGCACGACTTTGAGTGGGTCGTCGTCAAGGCTCTCACGGCAACCGAGAAGGGATCAAAGCAACAGAAGTGCAAAGTTTGCGGTCACAAGCTGGCCGAGGTCGAGATTCCGGCTGCCGCCATCGTTGGCTACTCCGACGAGTACGACGGTGACTATCACACGGTCGACGCGACGAGGCTGCCCGAGGGCGCGACGGCCCAGTACAGCACCGACGGCAAAAACTGGTCCCCCGAGGCCCCCAAGATCCGCGACGTTGGCACGCTGACCGTTGCTTACAAGGTGACGATTGACGGTGCGACTGCCGAGGGCGAGGTTGCGCTCGAGGTCAAGCCGCGCGCGATCACGGTTGCGGCCGACAACTCCTCCAAGATGTACGGCGAGGCCGACCCCGTGTTTACGTGGGCGATTACATCTGGCGAGCTTGTCGAGGGCGAGAGCCTTGATGGCATCGAGATCGAGCGCGAAGATAACGACAACGTGCGCGACGGCGGCTATGCTCTGCGCCTGACGCAGGCCAAGGGCGCTAACCCCAACTACAACATCACGCTGGTTGACGGCGTGTTCACCATCAACCAGCGCGTGCTCACTGTGAAGTGGGGTACCAGCGAGTTTGTTTACGACGGTAAGGAGCACTGCCCCGAGGCGACGCTCGGCAACGTCATCGGCAAGGATGACCTTGGTGCGACCGTCGAGGGCTCCCAGGTCGAGGCCGGCGATTCGTACCAAGCGAACCTCACCGCACTGACGGGCAAGGCCGCGGGCAACTACGCGCTTCCGACCGAGGGTCTTATGTGCGACTTCTCCATCAAGAACGCCGCGCAGGGCGTGCCGGTGGTCCAGGCTGCGGCCGAGACCGTGAGTGGCAAGCGTGACGGCAAGATCACGGGTGTCGACGCGACGATGGAGTGGCGCGCCAAGGGTGCCGCCGAGTATCAGGCGGTGGGCGAGGGCGTGACCGAGCTTACGGGTCTTGCCGCCGGCACGTATGAGGTGCGCTACCAGGCCAAGGCCAACTACGACGCTTCTTTTGCCACCGAGGTTACCGTGGCGGCCGGTCCCAAGCTGGTAGTGACGCTGCCGAGCAATCAGGTGGGCTACGCGCTCACCGCGACGGCAACCGAGCTCGACTGGCACGGCGCCGCAACGCTCACCATGAGCATCGACAGCGTGTATTTTGCGGGTAAGGACTACGCCGTCAAGGTCAACGGCACGTCCGTTAAGCTTTCCGCCAAGGGCACCTATGAGCTCAAGGATGTCGAGGGCGACGTGAATGTGACGGTCGAGGGTATCCTCAAGCACGAGCCCGACGGCTCCGGCTGGGCACACGACGCCAAGAACCACTGGCATGTCTGCCGCTGCGGCGAAGTTCTCGACAAGGCCGAGCATACCTTTGAGTGGGTCGTCGATAGGCAGGCGACCACCGAGGCCAAGGGCGAGAGGTACCAGAAGTGCACCGTCTGCGGCGAGAAGGGCAAGACCGAGGAGATCGCGATTCTGGCACCAGAGATCATCGACGGCAAGGGCCAGACGATGGTGGTCGACGCCGCCAAGGACCTGAGCTTCCGCTCGAGCGCGCCGCTCAGGTACTTCCAGAAGGTGCTGGTCGACGACAAGGAGGTCGCCGTCGAGAACTACGTGCTCACCGAGGGCTCCACGATCGTGACGCTTAAGGCGAGCTTCCTGAATACACTCGGCGTGGGCGAACACAAGCTGAGCGTGGTTTCGACCACGGGCACGGCCGAGACGAACTTTACCGTTGCCGAGGCTGCCAAGCCCGCTCCTGGCCAGGCAACCACGACTACTACGACCACGACTACGACTTCCAAGCCTAAGAAGAAGGCTGGCAAGGAGACGTTGCCTGAGTCCGGCGACAGCACGTACGTCATTGCTGGCGCCGTACTCGCTGCCGGCATGGCGGCTCTGCTGCTGGCTTGGGCCATGAAGCGCCGCGCGTAGTCGCGCGCCAGTCCCCAGCGGGCCCGGATCGAGCGATTCGGGCCCGCTTTTGGGGCCTGCCGGAAACCCGGTGGTCAAAAAAGGTCAAATATGAGTACTGTTACCAGTTTAGTGGCAGCCAAATGGCCTTAAAAATCGGTGTCAGCGGCCAAAAGTGCATCGATTTTCGTCCTTCAGAGTCGCGATCGGGCTCCAAACAAGGCGATTTTGCTGCTCTGGACTGGAAAATCGCTGCTACTAATTTGGTGACAGTACTCATATTTGGCCTTTTTTGACCACTGCCCCTTGGCCCAGGACAAAACGGCTGCTCGAATCATGGGGCGGGTCCATTTTCAACTATCCTCAGCTTGCCAGTTCGAAAATGGACCCGCCCCAAGATTGAATCTTTATTTCAACTTTACACCTGGCTTTACAGCTGTCTTGTCAGCTGTAAAGCCAGGTGTCATACTAAAGCTCCAAGATTCGCCAAAAGAGAGGGGCCTTGATGGCACAGAGCGCGAACATGGATGCATCGGAGCTTGCACGCGATATCGCGGCCGGCCTGGCATCGGCAACGACGGCAACGGAGCGCGCGGCACTGGTGCCCGCAGAGCTCGTCGAGGCCATTCATCAGCTAAAAACCCAACGTGACGCAGTGATCCTGGCGCACTATTATGTGGCGCCCGAGGTCCAGGCCGTTGCCGATTACGTCGGCGACAGCTTCTACCTGGCAAAGCTCGCCAAGAGCCTGCCGCAGCAGACTATCGTGCTGTGCGGCGTAGAGTTTATGGGCGAGAGCGCCAAGCTGCTCAATCCCACCAAGACCGTGCTGCTGCCCGAGCCGGGCGCGGACTGTCCCATGGCGCACATGGTCAAGCGCGAGACGGTCGACGCAGCGCGCGCCGAGTATGGCGACGACCTGGCCGTGGTGTGCTACGTCAACTCGACGGTCGAGATCAAGAGTTGGAGTGAAGTGTGCGTTACCAGCTCTAACGCCGTCAAGATCGTCTCCGAGCTGCCGCAGCAGCACATCTTGTTCATTCCTGACCAGAACCTGGGCCGCTTTGTGGCCGAGCAGGTGCCCAAAAAGCATGTCATCCTCAACAACGGCTACTGCCCGCGTCATCACATCATCACCGTCGAGCAGATCGTCGACGCGCAGGAGGCGCACCCCGACGCGCTCGTTCTGGCGCACCCCGAGTGCAAGGCCGACGTCCTGGCCGAGGCTGACTACATCGGCTCCACCGCCGGCATCATCAAGTATGCCGAGGAGTCGGACGCCAACGAATTCATCATCGTGACGGTCCGCGGCGTGCTCTACGAACTCGAGCGCCGCTGCCAGGGCACCGGCAAGAAGTTCTACTTCCCTGCGGTGCAGCCCACCTGCGTCAACATGGATCTCATCACGCTCGAAAAGCTCGTGCACTGCCTGGAGACGGGCGAGGGCGAGGTGCAGATTGGCGTGTCGGACGAGGCCGCCGATCAGGCCAAGCTCACGCTCGACCGCATGCTCGAGTACGCGGCGCGTTAAGCCAATGCGACATGAGGGACCATCCCTTATGCCGCATTACAAGGGAGAGGATTCCTGTGGAAACCAAACAATACCCCGATATGGAGTGCGACGTCGTCATTGCCGGTTGCGGCGTGGCGGGCCTGTATGCGGCTCTCAATCTGCCGACGAGCACGCGCGTAATCATGCTCTCCAAGGGCGCCATCGACGAGTGCGATTCGATGCTCGCGCAGGGCGGCATCTGCGTACTGCCCGAGGGCTCTGACTACGATGCCTTCTTTGAGGACACCATGCATGCCGGCCACTACGAGAACCGCCGCGAGAGCGTTGACATCATGATTCGCTCGAGCCGCTCGGTCATCAACGACCTGCTGGCCATAGGCGTGGACTTTGAGCGCAAGGCCGACGGCAGCCTCGACTTTACCCGCGAGGGCGCGCACAGCCGCCCGCGCATCGCCTTCCATGCCGATATTACGGGCAAGGAGATTACGACCAAGCTGCTCCAGGCTGTCCGTAAGCTGGACAACGTGCAGATTCTCGAACACGTTGCCATGACCGACATCCTGACCGCCGAGCGCGATGACGCCACGGTGTGCACCGGCGTTGTCGCCGTTGCCGTGGATGAGGGCGATTCGGCTCGCCCCGCCGACGAGCTGGCAAATGCCGCTGAGGGCGTGCATGCCGGCGAGCCGTTTAAGATCCATGCCCGCCACACGCTGTGGGCTACGGGCGGTATCGGCGGCGTATACGACCATTCGACTAACTACCCGCAGCTCACGGGCGATGCCTGCTACATTGCTCAGGAGCATGGCATTAAGATGGAGCACCTGGACTACGTGCAGATTCACCCCACGGGACTGTTCTCGCCGCAGCCGGGTCGTACGTTCCTGATCAGCGAGAGCTGCCGCGGCGAGGGCGCGATTCTGCTCAATGCCGCCGGCGAGCGCTTTACCGACGAGTTGCAGCCGCGCGACGTTGTCGCCGCCGCCATCCGCGAGCAGATGAAGCAGGACGGCACCGAGCACGAGTGGCTGAGCTTTGCCCCCGTCGAGCGCGATGTGGTGACCGGGCACTTTGCCAATATCCGCGCGCGCTGCCTGGAGGACGGCCGCGACATCCTGGACGAGCCCATTCCCGTCGCACCCACGCAGCACTACTTTATGGGCGGCGTATGGGTCGACAAGGACGGCCGCACCTCGATGCCCGAGCTCTACGCCGCCGGCGAGACGGCCTGCAATGGCGTGCACGGCAAGAACCGCCTGGCTTCTAACAGCCTGCTCGAGTCTCTGGTTTGGGGCCGCCGCGCCGCGTGGTACATGCGCACCGGCGAGTCGCTGGCCGTGGAGCAGGCCGGTGAGCCCGCGCTTGACGGGCGTCACCGCGCCCTGAGCGCCGACTCCCTTGCAATCGATGATTTGGCTCGTGCCGCCGGCACGCAGGCCGTGGAGGAGTAGACCGTGAATCCCATTACCATGAAGCTCGTCGTCGATGATCTGATTTTGCAGGCTCTGCGCGAGGACATCACGTTTGAGGACGTGAGCACGGCGAGCGTGTGCCCTACGGCGCGTCCCGCCACGGTGGAGCTTATCGCCAAGGCCGATGGCATCATCGCGGGCTTGGATGTGTTCGCTCGCACCTTTGAGCTGCTGGATTCGCAGAGCTCGGTGCTGTTTGATGTCGCGGACGGTGACGAGGTGCACGCCGGCGATCACGTGGGCCAGGTGCGCGGAGACGCGCGCGTGCTGCTTTCGGGCGAGCGTGTGGCGCTCAACTACCTGCAGCGCATGAGCGGTATCGCTACCTACACACACAACATGGCGGCGGCGCTCGAGGGCACCAAGACCGTGCTTGTCGACACGCGCAAGACCACGCCAGGCATGCGTGTCTTCGAGAAGGCCGCGGTCGAGATCGGCGGCGGCAGCAATCACCGCTACAACCTGTCGACGGCCGTTATGCTCAAGGACAACCACATCGACGCCGCCGGCGGCGTGGCACGCGCAATCGAGATGGCGCGCGCCCATGCGTCGTTTACCGCGACGGTCGAGATTGAGTGCGAGAACCTGGACATGGTGCGCGAGGCCGTGGAGGCCGGCGCCGATATCATCATGTTCGACAACATGACCCACGACGACATGGCTGCCGCGATCGAGCTTATCGCCGGCCGCGCCAAGACCGAGTGCTCGGGCAACGTGGACGCCAGCAATATCCGAGCGCTCGCCGACCTGGGCGTTGACTTTATTAGCTCGGGGGCGTTGACGCACTCTGCGCCAATCCTCGACCTCTCGCTTAAGCACCTGCGTCTGCTGGACGGTAAATAATGGACGCCCGCGAGCGTCGCCGTGCCATCATGGGCGTACTCGAGGGAGCCAAAGAGGCTGTCTCGGGCAGTGCACTTGCCCGCGAGGTGGGTGTGAGCCGCCAGATTGTCGTGCAAGACATCGCTCTGCTGCGCGCCGATGGGCACGATATCGTGGCGACCAATCGCGGCTACGTGCTACAGGAGGCGGCGAGCAGCCCGGCTGTGCCCACGCGTCTGGTCAAGGTGCGCCACGGCGTGGAGCAGGCGGGCGATGAGCTCACGAGCATCGTCGACGCCGGCGGCGCCGTGCTCAACGTGATCGTAAACCACCGCGTGTACGGCAAGATCACGGCCGACCTGGACATCCGCAATCGTCGCGATGTTGAGCGCTACCTGCACGATATCGAGAGCGGCAAGAGCTTTCCGCTGCTGACGGTAACCAGCGGTTATCACTTCCACCGCATTGCGGCAGAAGACGAGCAAACCCTCGACGAGATCGAGGCTATGCTCAAGGAAAAGGGCTATCTGGCAGATCTGATGCCCTACGAAGATGACCTGTCCTAGTAACGACGAATGCAAAAGGAGGCCTCCGCGGCGATGCGGAGGCCTCCTTTTTTGTGCACGGTGTACTTTTGAGTGTGCAAGTGGGGAGTTGTTACTCCTCGACGATCTCGGTGATCGCGCCGGCGGGGCAAGCGTCCTGGCAAGCGCCACAGGCGACGCAGGAATCCTCGTCAGCGACGGTAGCGACGTCCTGGAGCTCCAGAACGCCAGCGGGGCAGGAGTCGACGCAAACGCCACAAGCGATGCACTCGTCGGCATCAATTACGGGATGAGCCATGGTAGTTTCCTCTCTGTTGACCGACGCTACAGGCGATGTGCGTCGGTTTGATTCGGGCAAAAACATACCACGGGAGCGACCGTTTGCAATACCCTCTGACTGGCATCTTCATACCGTTCGCCGAGTATGCCGCGGCTTACTAAAAAACATGCAGGTGAGGCCGTTGAGCTGCGCAAATGTTAGCTATAGGTGACTTGACATATAGGGCGATTGAGCGAGCTAGCGGAAAGCGCATCCCGTAATCCATGTCCAAAACGGGAGATAGTTTCAGGCTCGCGCCTCAGTCAACTCTACATAGATCTCAATAGATCTGCCGAGAACTCAAACAGTGTATCTACCTGCG
>CAJLUE010000028.1 GCA_905209765.1 uncultured Collinsella sp.
ATGCCGAAATGGCGCGAAGCACGCGGTTGACAAAACTATAGAGACACGTCCCAAAAAGACTGGTCTCAGGGAGACGTACTAATCGTGAAGGACGGTGCCGAGGAAGTCGGTGTCAAAAGGCACGGCTTCGGCAAAGGCGTAGTCGCCGTCGCTGGCGATGAGCAGGTAGTTTTCCTCGCCGCCGAACTCCGCATCGCCACATGGGACCACCCAGGCGTGGGCGAATACCTCGAGTGCCGTGGCAGCGCAGTCGCGCAGGAACGTTACGTCGCTCCCCTCGTTTGCGCTCACGATATTGGCAACGTAGATACCCCCGGGGTTCAGGCTGCCTCGCACCAAACGCAACGCCTCAACCGTCGCCAGCTCGCGTACGGGCTCGGCACCGCCAAAGCAATCGCTCACGACCACATCGTAGCGACGATGGCCCACGCTCGTCACACCCAGATACGAGCGAGCCTCAGCGGTAATCACCCGCAAGCGATCGCCAACCGTACGCTCCAACTCCTCCAAATAGAACCAGCGGCGCGCCAGACGCGTAATCTCGGCATCATATTCAATGACGTCCATACGCAAGCCCTCATGCAACAACAGTGCAAACTTGGGATAGGCAAACCCGCCGCCGCCCAACATGAGCATACGGTCGATACCATGCCCGTAAGCATCACGCATTGCGTCCTCGGCCTCAAACACATCGTCAAATGCACGATAGTACGCAAAGACGGGCTCCGCCCAACGCTCGCCTACATAGCTCGCGCTTTGGTAGACACCGCCCTGCACGAGCACACGGACCTCGTCACCGCCCTCGTCGCGCATGCGCTTTACGCGCGCCAACCCGTTGCGGGTTCGCGCAACCTGCAGACAGGCAGCACGAACAGCGACGGCGGCCGCACCAAGCGCCGCGGCTCCCAGAGCAACGCCGGCAACGACGCCAGCAGAAACACTTGGCTTGTTCATCTAGAGCTCCTTTTGCAGATAGAATCCGTGGTCATAAAAACCCAAATGGCGATAGTACTCGCGCGTACCGATCGCGCTGATCACGTTGATGTGCGTATAGCCCGCATCCCGAGCAATATGACACGCACGCTCCACCAGCGACCGCCCCAGCCCATGATGCTGAGCCGCCTGGCCCTGATCGCCCACACGTGCCGCCATGCCATACACGTGCACCTCGCGAATCATCGCCTCGTCCGGTGTCGTCGGCAACTCGTCCGCATGCGTGGCAACAAACGAATGGTCGGGCAGCGACAACCGCAAAAAGCCCGCGATCTTGCCCTGCGGCGTCACCCACTGCAAAAAGCGCTCGCGCGTCACCGGCGTCTCGTACGCCACTTCCTCGTCAAGGGTCAGCTCATCCAAGTCGGCACCCGCCGTGCTGATCTCGCGATAGCGAATCTCGCGCACCGTCGCGCCTTCTCCACGAGCCGCCAAGCGGTTCTCAACGAGCTGGCGCAGGTTGGGCTTCTTGTTGCCCACCATAATGTCGTCGGAACTAAAGTCGCGGATCATGCGACTAATGCGGCAGAACGCCGGCGTCACCACGATGTCGTCGGCCAGCACATCGAGCAGCTCTTCCTCGGTATAGGGGCGCCACTCGCCGCGCTCGTAGCAGCCCACCAAACGCGAGCCCTCAATGAGCGCGCACGGGTAGACCTTGACCTCGTCGGGCATAAAAGCGCCCTCGGTCATAAAGCGCTCGTAGTCGCGCTTGTCCCCCTCGGGCGTAGCGCCCAACAAGTTGAGCATAAAGTGCGCGTGGATCTTAAAGCCAAACAAGCGCGCAAGCGAAAACGCCCGCTCGATCTGCGCCACCGAAATGCGACGCTCGTTGATATCGAGCAAATGTTGGTCGAGACTCTGAATACCCATCTGAATCTTGGTGCAACCCAGGCGGCGGATGAGCGTGAGGGCCTGCGGCGTTACGGCATCGGGGCGCGTCTCGATAACGAGCCCCACCACGCGATGCTTCGCCGTCTCGTTGATGCGCTGCTGACGCTCAAGCTCCTCCATCGTTGCCGTCTGCCACTCGGCAGCCTCGCCCCATGGCGTACCAGGGCCGTACAGACGACGCACCGCGCGGTTATAGCCACCAACGACAGCATCCACACGCCCCTGCTCGTCGGCAACGCCGGCAGCAAGCTCAGCCTCGTCTGTCGCAATGCCGGCAGCCCGATAGCGCTCGCGGCGCTCTGTTACCACCGGCGGCAGGGCATCGGCGGGAGCGTCATCGAGCAGGCGCCCCGCCTCGGCACGACTGATGCCCGGACGCGCCAACATGGGGTTTGCCGCCACGCCGGCGACGGCATCGTCATTGAGCGCACGGAAAAGCTCCGACATAAACCACGTTTGATACCCTTGCGGATAGTCGCTCCAGGTGCCACCGAGCACGATGAGCTCTATCTTGTCGATCGCATGCCCCATCTGCGAAAGCGCGGTCAGACGAGCGCTCACCTGCAGATACGGGTCGAAGCAGTTTTGCTCTGCACGGGCGCACGCCGGCTCGGCATGCAGATAGCTTTTAGGCATGCGCAAATCGTTGGGGCAAAACAGGCAATCGCCCGAGCACGGCCAGGGCTTGGTGATGACGGTAATGGTCGCCACGCCCGAGGCCGTGCGACGAGGCTTCATACGCAGCACCTGCAGCAGTCGACGTTCCAGCTCGGCATCGACATTCCACCCAGCCCAACGAGCCGGCTCCTCACGTTTTACCCGCTGGTAGAACGGCAGCAGACGGCGCTTGGCCAAATCGCGTTTGTCGGCACCCTCACGGCGCGCCTCGGCATGTATCAGTTTGACGAGCGCCTTGTCGTCCACGGTCTCGCCGCGACGCAGGGCATCGAGTATGTTCAAGATAATCTGTTCCATGACCCCATTGTAAAGGCAAAGGCGCCGGAGCCCGTCACGGCTCCGGCGCCTCCATCAAACAGCGCAGCTATGGTTTATAAGTCTTCGATAACCGCCCGTCACTCTGAATCAAATGACATGTCACCCGAACCAACCTCAAAACGATACGTGGCGGACTTATCGCCATTATCGAATTCAAGATTCAAAATGGTCTCGCCGTCGTAGTCAAGCGGAAGGAAATCGCTCTCGAAGTCGCCGCTGCCCAAGGTGAGGCTTGCCTTAAAGCCCGTAGAGTTCGGAACCGTCATCTCCACATCGCCCGAGCCCACACTCACGTCCATCGACTTCGCGGGGGCCTGGTAGAGCTCGAACGTTACATCGCCCGACCCGACCTCTGCACTAAGCGCATCAGTCACGCTGCCCGCAAACTCTACATCTCCCGCACCCAGGAAAAGGTCGAAACCATCACAGGTGACACCGGCAATCTGCAGATCACCCGAGCCCACGTGCGCGTTGACTCCCTTCAGATGTTCGGCAACACGGCGCGGCAGCTCAACCGTAACCGAGCGGTCAATTGCCTTACCGTCATCACTTCCAAACTGAGAAACCTTGAGCGTCGAGTCCTCGACGGATGCGATGTTCTGCGTCGCGGCCTTGGAGGCATCCATACCATTGGCAACGCGTCCCCGCTCGATAACGCGAGCCTTGTTGCCATCAACAACCTTGACGTCCACCGTAGCCGCATCGATATCGAAATCGAGGTAGCGAAACTCATCAGCATCAAAGGTCGTACACGAAAGCTGCTGAGGCCGAGCGGAATAGTTACCACTATCCAAGAGATCATCGTCGTCAAACATATCGTCAAAATCAGACAAAGCGCCGGATAGAATAGCGGTCGTTCGCACCATATTGGAATGAGCCAATAGCCGCGAGGCACCAAATACAAGCCCGATGATGAGCACAAACGCTCCGATGCCAACGCCCAAGCGTACCTTGGATTCATGCGAAAGCTTCATCATTCATCACCCTCTTTGGCGATCGGCTCAGCGGTGGTCGCGGTAGCCACGTCAGTATCAACTGAAGCGGAAGTATTCTGAGCCCTAGCCGCCACCGGCGCCGGACCAACCTGAATATCTCCACGCGCCCAATCACCATCGAGCGCACGCGCCACCCAGTGATAGATGGGAATCGTGAAGAAGATCAGCGCGGCAAAGGGGCCGGCACCAAACAGGAACATCAGCAAAAAGAACAGCAGCCAGCACACGGCCCAATACGGGAACGACTGGAACGGGCCCTTCACCGGAGTCGAGCCAACTGCGTCGCCACTCGTCGCCTGCGCCGTAGCGGCATTGGCGGCCTGCGCACTCCAGCTTGCCGCTTGCGCCGCCTTGGCCGCAGCATCACTCGCCTGTGTTGCCGCCTCGGTAGCGCGCGCCGCCGCCTCATGGGTGCGAGCACGCTCTGCCGCCTCGGCCTCGCGCTGACGGGCGCGATCCTCGTTCTCAAACTCGATATCGTCCTCGATCTCGTCGCTCGGATTGAGCAGCTCGTCCAGGCTCACGCCATAAAGTTTGGCGAGCGAGATCAGGTTCTCGGTATCGGGCGAGCTCTCCGCGCGCTCCCATTTACTGACCGCCTGGCGCGACAGCCCCAGCTTTCGCGCCAGCCCTTCTTGGCTAAAACCCTTGCTGCGACGAAGGTCGGCGAGCCGCTGCGCAGTTTCTACATTCATGGTTCCTCCTATGTGATGCCAGCCGTGCCGCTGGACCGTTTTTGTTCTTAAGGCGCCTTGCACAGTTAAAAATCTATCCGCCACTGCCAAAAGCATGCCACCTATTCTAGTGAGATTTTTGACAACCGGCAGTTGCGGGTGCATATGAGCTGCGGAAATGTGTCCAAACAAAGCAATGACCCACGGCTCGGTTGTCCCCGTTGCGGCGTTAACGGTAGTATGGTCATACTGTTTATACCGCACCGCCAACGGAGGGAGTTCCGCGCCGTGAACCGCGATTTCGCCTCATCGCTCATCCAGCTCAACAACACGTTCTATCGCGAGCACTCCGCCTCCTTCTCCGATACGCGCCAGGCCCCGTGGCCCGGCTGGGTGCGCACCATGGACATCGCGCTCGAACAGCTCGACGTCGCCACGATCGAGCATCCCGTCCGCGTCTTCGATCTCGCCTGTGGCAATATGCGCTTCGAAAACTTTGCCGCCGGCGGCACGCTTGCCGCCAAAGGCGTAGACGGTACGAGCCCCTCGGCAGACGCCAGCTGTCCCTTCGAGTTCTACGGCGTCGACTCATGCCAGGATTTGGCCATCGACGCGCGCGGCCACGCCCTGCGTATCCCCAACCTGCACTTCCAGGAACTCGATGTGCTCGATGCCCTCATGAAGCTCAACCCCGCCGAGACGCCCGACGTGCTTTTTGACGCACCGCTTGCCGATATCTCGGTCTGCTTTGGCTTTATGCACCATGTGCCGTCGTGTGAGTACCGCGTGCGCGTGCTCGACGCCCTGGTGCGCCAGACGCGCCCGGGCGGCATCGTTGCTATCAGCTTTTGGGAGTTTATGAACGACGAGCGCATGGCGCGCAAGGCCGTTCGTGCCGAGGCCCGCGCCGAGCTCACCCCGCCGTTTGAGGGTTACGACTCCGCGCAGTTTGAAGCCGGTGACCACCTGATTGGCTGGCAAAACGACCGCCATGCTTACCGCTATTGCCACCACTTTGATGACCAGCAGATCACTGACTTGGTGCGTGGCGTGCGCACGTTCTACAAGAGCGGCGAGGTTCCCGTGCGCGAGCTTGAGCGTTTCCACGCCGACGGTCGCAGCGGCGAGCTCAATCGCTATGTAATTCTTAAGCGCCTGTAGGACCAAGCGACTCGCCGCTGAGCCGCACCGCAACTTTCGGGCACATTGCGCCCGCCCTCTTCCAACCCATTGCCGGAACGTGCAGCCATGCGTTCCATACTTATGACCAAGGAGCCTCATGGGAGCCGTCCACGTTCGCACGCCTAAGAACTTTGTGCTCGAGGAGCGCCTGGAGCGCTACGCCGATGCAATCGAGACGAACCCCGAGAACTATGCCGGACACTGGTGTGAGGTATGCACGCCGGCTGGCGACAAGCCCTTCGCTCGCCTTCACCTGGATCTGGGATGCGGCAAAGGAACCTACTTGGTTGAGCGTGCTCACCGCGAGCCCGACACCCTATTTATCGGCATGGACCAGGAGCCCATCTGCATTGCCTATGCCGCCCAGAAGATCTGTGAGCAGGAGTTGCCCAACGCGCTCGTGCTACCCCGAGGCGCCGCATCGCTGCCGCAGTTGTTTGCCGCAGGCGAGCTCGATGCCATCACCATCAACTTTCCCACGCCGCAGCCCAAGGCCAAATACGCCAAAAAACGCCTCGTCCATGTCGACCATCTGATGCTCTACCGTCCACTCTTTGCAGCCGGCGCCACCGTCACGCTGCGCACCGACAGCAAGCCGCTGCGCGACTACGCCCTGGGGCAGTTTGCCGCGGCCGGCTACGGCACGCTTTGGGTAAGTGACGACGTCCGCCGCGACCATCCCGAGCATCCCGAGACCGAATACGAATGCCGCACGCGTGAGATGGGCGCTGTCGTCTATGGCATTTGTGCCACACCCGGCGCGGAGCCTACCGAAGAGCAACTCGCAGCGGGCAGCGCGCAGGAGCAAAGCCTTGCCTGCTATCTGCCCGACAATCTCGATGAGCTCACCTATGTACCTCTGGGCATGGAAGAGGCAGTCGAGAACTTTAGAAACCGCGCCCGCAAGGGCAAGAAACGCCTGCCGCAAGAGTCCTAGAGGCTTCTTATGGTCGCGGCGTCGGCAAACAAGCGCAAATAGGCGCCAGCGAACGACCCTCAAATCTAAGTGAGTAGACTTTTTACAATAGCCAAGCACAGCCCGCATAGCGAAACATAAAACAGCAGGTAGAACCCTTGCGCAAAAGCCATGTGGTCGCGATATTGCAAAAAGTCTACTCACTTAGCCGGCAACTGCACCAAACGGCTGGGCAGAACGCCCATTTCCTGCATTTTCTCGCGCGCTGGCACCCCGCGCCGCCGCTACGCCATAATAGTTGGCGGACAATCGCGAGAGAAAGCAAACACATGGCACAGACCACGACAGATACCGCCGTCAGCACCGTCTCCGGCGCCGGGGCCGCCAGCTCATTCTCGGGCGGCACGGGAACCGAAGCCGAGTTTGGCTCGCTCGGTGCGCTCTCCCCCACCTGGTGGGAGCCCGAGGACGGCAGCGAGCCCGAACCATGGCTCACGCCTGATCAGGCCTTCGAACGCTTCTTTGAATGGACGAGCGACCGTGGCATTGAGCTGTGGGACCACCAAGAAGAAGCCCTCATGGACCTGGCTGCCGGCGATCACGTCATTTTGGGAACACCGACCGGATCGGGTAAATCGCTCGTCGCGCTGGGCATGCTCTTTATGGGCATGGCGCAGGGCAAGCGCTGCTACTACACGGCTCCTATCAAGGCTCTGGTCAGTGAGAAGTTTTTCGACCTTGTGCAGGTGCTCGGCCGCGATAACGTCGGTATGATCACCGGCGACACGCATATCAATACCAAGGCGCCCGTCATCTGCTGCACGGCAGAGATCCTTGCCAACGACGCGCTGCGCGAGGGCGAAGATGCCGATGTTGGCTGCGTCGCCATGGACGAGTTCCACTACTTTGCCGACCCCGATCGCGGTTGGGCCTGGCAGGTGCCGCTGCTCACCCTGCCTCACACGCAATTCATGCTCATGAGCGCCACGCTCGGCGATGTCACCGCGATCGCCGCCTCGCTCGAGGAACACACCGGCGCTACCTGCGACTTGGTCGTCGATGCCCCGCGCCCCGTGCCGCTGAGCTACGACTATGTGACGACCTCCCTCGAGGGCACCGTCGAGCTCGCCATGCGCCGCGGCGAGGCCCCGCTCTACATCGTGCACTTTAGCCAGGATGCCGCCCTTGCGACGGCGCAATCCCTCGCCAATTTTGGCATCGCCAGCAAGGAGCAACGCGAGGCTATTAAGGAAGCCGCCAAAGGCACGAGCTTCTCGACGGCCTTCGGCAAGATCCTCAAACGCTTGCTCGGCTGCGGCGTCGGCGTGCACCACGCCGGTATGCTGCCACGCTATCGCCTGCTGGTCGAGCGCCTAGCGCAACAGGGCCTGCTACCCGTCATCTGCGGCACCGACACACTCGGCGTCGGCATCAACGTGCCCATCCACACCGTGGTCCTCACCGCGCTCACCAAGTTCGACGGCTACAAGATGCGTCGCCTGCGCGCCCGTGAGTTCCATCAAATCGCTGGTCGCGCCGGTCGCTCGGGCTTTGACACCGAGGGTATGGTCATCGCCGAGGCCCCGGAGCACGAGATCGAGAATGCCAAGCTCATGGCCAAGGCGGGCGACGACCCCAAGAAGCTCCGCAAGATTAAAAAGAAGAAGGCCCCCGAGGGCTTTGTCGCCTGGAACAAGCAGACCTTTGAGCGCCTAATCGAGACGCAGCCCGAAACGCTCAAGCCGCGCCTGCGCATCACGCACTCCATGGTGATTAGCGTGGTCGAGCAGGGCGGCGACGCCCGCGCCCGCGTGCACGACCTCATCGAGACAAGCCTGCAGACCCCCGAGGAAAAGGCAAAGCTCGAGGTTCGCGCCGACGAGATCTTCGCCACGCTCATCGACTCCGGCGTCGTCGTGCGCACCGAGGTGCCGCCCGCACCCGGCGCTCCGGTTGACGCCGCGCCGGACATAGACTACGCGCTGACGGTCGACCTGCCCGAGGACTTTGCGCTCGACCAGCCGCTCTCGCCGTTTTTGCTTGCCGCGCTGGAGCTGCTCGACACCGAGAGTGAGACCTATACCATGGACCTCATCTCGATGGTCGAGGCTACGCTCGAGGACCCCAAGCAGGTATTGCGCGCACAGGAGCGCGCCGCGCGCGACCGCGCGATGGCCGAAATGAAGGCTGACGGCGTCGAATATGAGGAACGCCTGGAGCGCATCCAGGATGTCACCTACGAAAAGCCGCTCGAGGACTTGCTCGATGCCGCCTTCGACAAGTACTGCCAGGAAGTACCTTGGGCTAAAGACTACCAGCTCTCGCCCAAGAGCGTCCTGCGCGACATGCTGGAGAGCGCGAGCGATTTTAAGGGCTATATCCAAAAGCTCGGCATCGCCCGCTCCGAGGGCATCCTGCTGCGCTACCTAGCCGAGGCCTACCGTTCCCTCGATCGCACCGTGCCCATTGAGAAGCGCGATGAGCGCTTGCGTGACATTATCTCGTGGCTCGGCTTTGTGGTGCGCTCGGTCGACTCGAGCCTGGTGGACGAGTGGGAGAACGCCGGCAACCCCGCTGCACTCGACGCCGCGCCGCCGCAGGGCATCGACGAGGTCGTGGCGGACCGTCGCGGCTGCACGCTGTTGGTGCGCAACGCGCTCTTCCGCCGCGTGACCCTTGCCGCCCGCGAGCACGCTCGCGATCTGGGCGAGCTCGACGAGGACTGGGGCATGAGCGAGGTCCGCTGGCAAAAAGCACTCAACGCTTACCATGAGCAGCACGAGGAAATCCTCACCGACGGAAATGCCCGCAGCGCCGCGATGTTTACCATCGACGAGAGCGACGAGAAGACCGCGCACGTATGGCACGTGCACCAGATCTTTGCCGACGAGGATGGCGACCACGACTTTGGCATCATGGGCGATGTCGACCTGGATGCCACGCAAGACGGCGGCGAGGTCATCTTCAAGAACTACCGCGTCGGCTTTATCGAGGACCTGCTCGAGAACTAGCCGAACATACTGGAACGAAACAAGCGGGGCCGCTGGCAACATCGCCAGCGGCCCCGCTTTTGCACTATCCGCTATGCCCTACTCGGCATCCTCGACCTCATACGAATCCGCCTCGGCTGGCTCATCGTTTGTCTCTGTCGCAGCCCCGCGCGCCTCGTCAAACGCCGCCTTCATGGTCTTGTTGCCCCACGTGAGCTTGCGAATGGTAAGATCGTCGGCCTTCTTGTTGGCCAGGCGCAGGTTGTTCTCGGAAGACAGCAACGCCTCCTTGGTTTTCTGCAGATGGCTAATCGTCTTGTCAATCTCATCGATTGCCGTTTGGAACTTGCGGCTCGCGATCTCGTAGTTGCGGCCGAAATCGTTCTTGAACTTCTCCATCTTGGCCTCGAAGTTCGTGACATCGATGTTCTGCTGCTTGTACTCCGCTAGCTCCTGTTTATAGCGCAATGAACCCATGGCGGCGTTGCGAAGAAGCGTAATCATGGGAATGAAGAACTGCGGGCGGATCACGTACATCTTTTCATAGCGGTAACTCACGTCGACAATACCCGCGTTATAGAGCTCACTCTCGGGCTCCAGCAGGGTGCAGAGCACCGCATACTCACAGCCTTTCTGGCGACGATCATGATCGAGTTTCTTAAAGAAGTCTTCGTTTTTATGCTTGGTCGCGGTCTCGTCGTTCTCGTTTTTCATCTCGAACATAATCGAAATGACCTCGTTGCCGCTCGCATCGCACTCGCGGAAGATAAAGTCGCCCTTGGTGCCCTCGGACGCATCGTTATCTTTCTCGAAGTACGCGTTAGGAAACGCCGTCATACGCAGACGGTTAAACTCGGTCTCGCAGTGCTGCTCGAGCGACTCGCCCACCATCTTGGTGGACAGGCGGACCTTCATGTCCTTAAGGCGCTCAATCTCTTCATCCTTATAGCGAATCAGGTCATCGCTCGCGCGCTTGGCCTGCGCAAGCTCGAGCTCATGCGCCGCCTTGGCCTGTTCCTCGCGAGAATCGCGCACCGCCAGCTCGCTCGCGAGCTTGGCACGTGCCTCATCGCGCTCTCGTTCCGCCGCAGCGACCGCCTCCGATAGGTTCATTTTGGCCGTCAGCTCCTGTTCGCGCAGCTGCGCGCGCAGGCCCTCGGCCTCCTGCTCAGACTGAGCCTTTGCGGCGGAAAACTTCTCTTGTACCTTCGCGCGGTAGTCAGCAAGCGCGCGCTCGGCCTCGCCGCGAGCGGCATCAAGCTCACGCTGTGACTCGGCCGCAGCAGCGGCAAGCGCCATCTCCTGGGCCTTGTCCGCCGCGGCAAGCCTGGCCTGCAGCTCGGCAATCTGGGCATCACGTGCAGCTAAATCGTTTTGAGCAGCATTGCGCGCCGAAGCCTCGGCAAGCTTGGCTTCGTCATCCTTGCGTCCCAGCTGCGCACGCAAATTGTCAATCTCGCGCTGAAGCTCGGCATTCTCCTTCTGCGCATCCGCACGGGCCTCAACAGCTGCACGCTGGCTTGCACTCTCGCGCTCCGCGGCAGCGCCCTCGAGCTTGACACGCAACTCGGCAAGCTCGGCATCGCGCTTGGCAACCTCTTGTGCCAGCTTCTGCTCCGCAGTGTTCTTCTGCTCGGCAAGCTGAGCGTTGCGCTGAGACTCTACCTTTTGCAAGGCAGCCGACAAACGCGAGCGCTCAAGCTCCAGCGCCTGCTCACCCTCGCGCTGGACTGCCTTCACACGCTCATCCAGGTCGCGCGAGAACTCGGCATCGCGCACCTGTTTGACGATATCCGCATAGCCGGACGCATCGACCTTAAAGACTTCGCCGCAATGCGGGCACTTGATCTCGTTCATAGCAGCTCCTCGATGGACGCAAATTTCAACCGCCTACACTCTACCGCGCCGCACGGACAAAAAAGACGCCGCCGCCATAATGGCAACGGCGCCAGAACCACCACAAAGGGGACAGGCACCTTTGTGGTGGTTTGTGTGGTGGTTCGAGCATTACAGTCCAAAGAAGCCCAGGATTTGATCCCGGCTTACGGGCTTGTACTCGTTGGCATCGAGACCGACATCGTAGCGAAAGATAGGGCGCTCGCGATCGCGGTTGCGCGCGTTGGTGCGGTCTCCCCTGCTGTGGATATGCCCGTGCAGCATGATGGCGCCACGCGCCTTGCCGTTCCAGCTGAGCATGGGGTAGTGGCTCATAACCAGACGATGGCCCTTGGCATAGCCAGGGGCAATCTCCAGGTAATCGCGCACGTCTTCCCAAATCTGCGGCGCGTCCGGATCTTCCCAGTCGCCGTCATGGTTACCGCGGATGAGCGTCACATTCTTGCATTCGATACGCTCGCGCAGGTGCACGGCATCCGCTAGGGGCAAACGATAGGTAAAGTCTCCCAGGATGTAGAGACGGTCATCCGCAGTCACGCACTCATTGATGACATCGATGACCTTGCGGTTCATCTCCTCGACCGAGCCAAACGGCCGGTCCATGTCGTGCAAGATATTCGTATCGCCCAGGTGCAGGTCGGCGGTAAACCACATCATCGTCTATGCCCTCATTTCGCAACGCGTTCAACTCGTGCTAAGTATACAGACGCAGCGATGCGGCGGTCATCCAAAGAGCCCACCGAACAGTCCGCGGCGGCGCTTGTCTTTCTTTTTCGAAGCGTCACTCTGAGCTTTCTTGTCCTGCCGCTTCTTACGATCCTGCTCCAACTCATCGTCGTCGAGTAGCAGATCCCACTCAAACGGATCGTCTGTCAAATCGAACTGGTCGTCGTCATCAAACATGGCCGCCTCCATTGCCGACTAGCGGGCATCCACCACGTAGAGGCCAACGCGCACCTGATGCCACGGGCTGCGCTCGGGAGCGACCTGCTGCACGCGGGCCTCAAATACGTCCTCGTGGCCGTAATACATCATCAAGGACAGCGGGCCGACCTCGTTTCCCGGGACATAGCCAAGCTTGGTGTTGCCGTAGTAGATCGCAACCGCCTCAGGGTCATGGGGATTATCGCGCTCGGCGCACAGCGTCAGCCTATCGCCCGCCTTAAGATCGCCCAGGACCAAGGCACCGTCGGCATACTGAAATCCCGCGATATGAAACGACAGAAGAACACGCGAAGGCTCGTACATGGCAACTCCCCTAACGGCCGGAATACCCGGCGTTTAACCTTACAGAGAAGTCTACGAACTCGTGCGGACGCAAATTCATCCTGCCTGCGTCTTTCAAGCGCTCTGTCTCGCAACGCTTGCGAGACAGAGCGCTTGCAGATAAGATAGGAGTACGGATGGCACCCGTTGCAGCGGGTCTTGCCAACTCCGATACACGTTTTCATCGTGAGAAGTGGCCGTCTTCGCTTACGCGGGGGCGGCCATTTTGTTTGCCCTATGCCATCTGATTCTAATGTACAAACATGCGCACGAACTTGTGCTTCCAGCTTGCGTAGGGCGCATACCGAAACGGCACGTCCAGCCACGTTGCCTTGTTCACGATGCTCTTCTTGTGGCTAAACGTATCGAAGCTCTCGCGGCCATGGTACTGCCCCATACCGCTTGCACCCATGCCGCCAAAGCCCATATGGCTCGTAGCCAGATGCATGATGGTGTCGTTAACACAGCCGCCGCCAAAGGGCACGTAACGCACAAAGCGCTGCTGAACCGCGCGATCCTGGCTAAAGATATACAGGGCCAGCGGCGTCGGACGATCCGTAATAAACGTCTCGGCCTCGTCTAAGCTCTCAAACGTTAGCACCGGTAAGATGGGACCGAAAATCTCCTCCTGCATTACGGCGTCATCGGGGGACACACCGTCTAGAATCGTCGGCTCAATCTTGAGCGACGACTCGCGCGCCGTGCCTCCCAGCACAACCTTATCGGGGTCGATTAGCCCGCGTACACGCGCAAAATGCTTGGCGTTGACGATATGCCCGTAATCCTCGTTATCGAGCGGATGCTCGCCAAACATACGGCGGACCTCCTCCTTGATGAGGCCCAGCAGCTCGTCGTGCACGCGCACGTCGACCAGCAGGTAGTCGGGCGCCACGCAGGTCTGGCCCACGTTGAGCCATTTACCAAATGCGATACGCCGCGCCGCGACCTTCAGGTTTGCCGTCGCATCCACGATGCAGGGACTCTTTCCGCCCAGTTCAAGCGTCACGGGCGTGAGGTTTTTGCTCGCGCGCTCCATGACGAGCTTGCCGACCGGAACGCTTCCGGTAAAGAAGATTTTGTCCCAGCATTCATCGAGCAGCGCCTCGTTCTCGGCACGCCCGCCTTCGACGACCGTCACCAGGCGCGGATCAAATGCTTCCTCGCAAATCTGCCTGAGCACCGCGCTCGAAGCCGGCGCATAGGCACTCGGCTTGATGACCACGGTGTTACCCGCGGCAAGGGCGCCGGCGAGCGGCTCGAGTGTTAGCAAAAACGGGTAGTTCCACGGAGCCATAATGAGCGTGACGCCATAGGGCACGGCTTGCGTTTTGCACACACTAATGGCATTGGCGAGGTCGCAGGGGCGCAGGCGCGGGCGGCTCCATCGGGCCATATGCGCAATCTGATGGCGAATCTCGGAAAGCGACGTGCCGATCTCGCACATATAGGCCTCGTCATGCGACTTTCCCAAATCGGTCTTAAGCGCATGGGCAATATCGGCCTCGTGGGCCCGTACCGCATCGCGCAGGCGCACGAGGGCGCGACGTCGAGCATCGACATCAAACGTGGCGTGCGTCTTAAAATAGGCGCGCTGCTCGCCGACAATGCGCGCGATTTCCTCGGTATTCATGGGCCCTCCTAGTTCTCGCCCTCAAACATACCACCCGCAATGACCTCGTACATACGCTCGAGTTCCAAACGGTCCATCAAAAGTGGAACAGGGTATAGCGGATTGGCCTCGGCATCGGCATGGGCCGCCATTTGCGGAATATCGGAGCGGCGAATACCCGAGACATATTTGGGGATTCCCAGGGCCTCGTTCATGCGGTCGACCCAATCGATAAAGGCCTCGGCCGCCAGGCTGTCCTGCGCGGTAGCCGGCGCAATGCCCGCCATGCGAGCAAGATCGGCAAGCTTGGGGGCGGCGGCGTCACCATAAGCGCGAAGCATGTGCGGCAGGATGATCGCGTTGGCCAAACCGTGCGGAATTCCGTATCGGCCGCCCAGACTATGCGCGATGGCATGAACGTATCCAACATAGGAGCGCGTAAAGGCAACACCCGCCTTATACGCCGCCGAAAGCAGATTGCGACGCGCACGCATGTTGTCGCCATGCTCATAGGCCTCGAGCAAATTGTCGCGGATGAGCTGGACCGCCTGACGCGCCATCTTGCGCGTGTAGGGCGTGGTGCTACGGCCGATAAAGGCCTCGACAGCATGCGTCAGGGCATCCATACCCGTCTGCCCCGTAATGGACGCCGGCAACCCGCGCGTAAACTCGGGGTCGTGGACTGCAAAACGCGGGATGAGCACAAAATCGTTAATGGGGTATTTATAGTGCGTCTCATCATCGGTGATAACCGCCGCAAGCGTGACCTCGCTTCCCGTACCGGCGGTAGTGGGAACCGCAATAAGCAGCGGCAGGAGACGGTGGACACGCAGCAGGCCGCGCATCTTGTTGATGGGCTTGTTTGGCTGCGCAATGCGCGCCCCCACACCCTTGGCGCAGTCCATAGCCGAACCGCCACCAAAGCCGATAATGGCCTGGCAGTCGTTCTCGCGATACAGCGCCGCCGCTTCCTCCACGTTTGAGACCGTGGGGTTCGCACGCGTTTCGGCATAGACCGTAGCGCCAATCCCCTGAGCCGTAAGCGCACGCTCGAGTGATGCCGTGAGCCCCAAACGTGCAATACCAGGGTCTGTCACGATAAGGACCTTCTGGATCGAGCGCTTTTGAAGCACCGCGGGCACATCCTCGGCATGCTCCAAAATGCGCGGCTCGGTATAGGGCAGGATCGGCAATGCAATGCGAAAAACCGTCTGATATGTTCGGCACCAGGAACGACGGGCTAGATGCATAAAGGAAACTCCTTTATTTGTTGATGGGTCAACATTTGCTCGACCGATTGTACTCAGCGGCGGTCAAAGACGGCCTGCCAATCGTTAATCAATCAACATCTTCATATCTCAAAATTGTTTTATTAAAAATCATTCCTAATAGGCTTCACATTTGGTTGCATTTATGGATAATAGAACTCGTCAAGACGCACGTCCGGAGAGGGCCCTTACGGGACCGGACAAGCGCACAATCGCCATCGATCGAAAGGATCGAATCATGAAGTTTGTTTGCCCCGTTTGCGGTTATGTGGAAGAGTTCGACGGCGACCAGCTGCCCGAGGACTTCAAGTGCCCCCAGTGCGGCGTTCCCGGTTCTCGTTTCCTGAAGCAGGAGGAGGGCCAGCTCGAGTGGGCTGCTGAGCACGTCGTGGGCGTCGCCAAGATGGAGGGCGTCTCCGAGGACATCGTTGCCGACCTGCGCGCCAACTTTGAGGGCGAGTGCTCCGAGGTCGGTATGTACCTGGCCATGGCTCGCGTCGCTCATCGCGAGGGCTACCCCGAGATCGGCCTGTACTGGGAGAAGGCTGCCCACGAGGAGGCCGAGCACGCCGCCAAGTTCGCCGAGCTCCTGGGCGAGGTCGTGACCGACTCCACCAAGAAGAACCTCGAGATGCGCGTTGAGGCCGAGAACGGCGCCACCGCCGGCAAGACCGATCTTGCCAAGCGCGCCAAGGCCGCCGGCCTCGATGCCATCCACGACACCGTGCATGAGATGGCTCGCGACGAGGCTCGCCACGGCAAGGCTTTCGCCGGCCTGCTCAAGCGCTACTTTGGCTAAGCCAGCCGTCTGAGAGATAATCTCTAGCTCGATAAGGCCCGGACCGCACGGTTCGGGCCTTTTTCATGCCTCACAAACTTGTTAACTCCCTGAAATAGGACCGCCTTCGGCATCGGCTTCTCGTCAAAAACTAAGTGAGTAGACTTTTTGAAACTTGCGGAGCACACCATCCATATTGCTTCATAAAGCCGCAGGTAAATGGCTTGTTGCAAAACGGCCTGGTCGCCAAAGTGCCAAAAGTCTACTCACTTAGAACCGCAGCCGTCCACGATCGAGCTGTTTTGTGTCTAACGGGCATCTTTCCGTCGATTACTCCCAATTTTGTCCAGTCAACGAATAGTTCAGACCGGAGTAATGTCTCAGCCCTTTGCTCATCTGAGCTTTTATCACGATATTCAGCATCGAGCATCCTGCATACAGCCTTAACGATCGCGCGGAATCTATCCTCTTCGGATATCTGTCTGTGTGTCAGGAGAAGCACATCGTAACCCATGGCCTGAAGGGCCGTCATGCGGTCTGCGTCACGCAAGCCATCCCCTGCGCGTCCGTGCGAGGCCTTTCCCTGACATTCAATGGCCACCTGTCGCTTCCCGTCCGGCGAAGACAGAAGCAGGTCGATATATACGCGAGACTTTCCCACAATCGCTCGAGCACTTGTGCTTAGCGTCACTTCGACATTGAGCTCTATGTCGCAAAACCTTTCGCCTCCCAGGGCTCGCGGCAGTCCAAGCAACAAATACGCCTCGACCTCAAAAGGCGACGCGGCACCCAATGGAACGAGTTGCGATACCGCCATAAATCTATTGCCGTAACGCATCCCGCAAACATCTGAACAAAAACGGTCAAGGTCTCTGCCCAAAACCAAAGCGTCTCGACGCCATAAATTTGAAGCGGTGCCGTCCTCGGACGGGCAGCGCACCCAACCGAACGTTGTCGAAATCGTGCCCGAATCAATTGCACGCGAAAGCTCCGCCTCGAGTGCCGCTGGCAGAGCACACACCACAAACAGGCCGCACATCTCCGCCAACACAAAAAGAAGCTGAAGATCCGTCAGATGCCGCGACATGATGAATGCCGTCAGTAGAGGAGACGTAATCAAAAATCCATGCTCCGTTTCCAGCACGGATTCCCTGGGGAGCTCACCAAGGAACAGCCGCTGCCTAATGCTGGCTGGACAAGTCCGCTTGTTTCTCGTCCGAACCAATGTATACAACGGAAAGCCGAGCACAACCGCAGCCGTCGGGTTACGGGCAAGGTCATATCGCTGCCGGTCTTCATCCGGCCGTGGAAGTGGCGGACACAAAGCGCGAACCTGAGGGGGCAAACGCCAGTACCTAAAAGCCGATATGTCACAAAGTAGATCTTTCATAGGCACAGGAAAACACGAATTTCAACCCAGTCAGTCACGCATTTGCGCGAACGCACCGAAAATGGCACCGAACGGACCGCTAAGTTTTCAACAGCCCTCCCCAACTGGCCAAAAGCTTGCCAAGAACTGGACGAAGCCCTGTTGAAAACCCCATTTTTTCTCATGCAGAAGCTTTGCGCGGCAAGTGAGTAGACTTTTTTGAACATCCCGAGCAGGCCGGTCATCCTGCTTTTCAAAACCCCAGGTAGATAGCTTGTTACAAAACTGCCTGGTCGCCAAAGTGCCAAAAGTCTACTCACTTAGATTGCAGAGTGCCCTCCATTAGCTGCAATTCCAAGCTATTAAGCACTTTTGGACTCAAATCGTCATACTGAACAAGAATTTGAGTTGAGTTTTCAGGGACAGATGCGCCATCGGCACACCAATAACAGTCACTGATATCGACAAAAGGGATACCCGAGCGCGTGAGGGCCCGCACAAAAGAGCTTCCACCCGCTCCGCGCTCTGCAACCACGGTGCAGTAAAGGCCCGCGTCTGCATGCTCAATCGAGACCTCCCCCGCCGGAAACTCTTTCCGCACAAGCGCCGCTAGGCCGTCGCGTGCCTCGCGAGCGCGCACGCGCACGCGGTTCACATGTCGCTCGTAATCACCCGATTCCAGCAAGCGAGCCAAAGCGACCTGGTCAACAGAGCTCACCGACGAGGCGTAGAAGCCAAGGTTGCGCCTAAACCGCTCCATTAGCTCATCGGGCAACACCATGTACGCTAGACGCAACGCCGATGACAGGCTCTTCGAAAACGTGTTGGTGTAGATAACCGACTGGGCGGCATCAATCGACGCGAGCGCGGGAATCGGCTTACCGGCAAGGCGAAACTCACAATCAAAGTCATCTTCGATGAGATACCGGCCCGGCTGCTCGGCGGCCCAGCTCAGCAGCGCGTAGCGACGCGCAATGCTCGTCACAAGGCCGGTCGGATACTGATGGGACGGCATCAGGTGAAGGACATCGGTCCCGCTTTTCTGCAGAGTGCTCAAGTCCACGCCTTCATCATCCAACGGGATATGCCGAACTTTGCAACCCATAGCCTGATAGATGCGCGTCAGGCGCAAATAGCCCGGATCCTCAACGGCATACACCTTGTCGGCTCCAAGCAACTGAACCAGCATGGTATCGAGCAGCTGGGCGCCAGCACCGATAACAATGTTGTCGGGGTCGACATTCATACCCCTTGTCCCGCGCAGATGCTGAGCAATTGTGCGTCGTAGCCGAGCGGTGCCCTGCGCCGGCGCAGTCGAAAAGATTTCGCGTTCGTCTTCGGATGCCAGCGTCGCCCGCAGCGCGCTTTGCCAAAGCCGCGCCGCCTCCAAAGCGGAAGGAGAAAGCGCGTCAAATCGCTCAACCTGACGATTGACATCATGCGCGCTGGGGCTCACAGAGACGGCATCTCGGTCGATGCTCTCCGAAGCCAAAGGCAAAACGGGTGCATCCGGAAGCTCGCAAGCGTAATAGCCACGACGCGGCATTGAACAAATATAGCCCTCGGCAAGTAACTGGCTATATGCATTCTCGATGGTAATGACACTGATTCCCAGATGACTGGCAAAGGCACGCTTAGACGGAAGATGCTCCCCCGCCGCAATGCGTCCAGCAACGATATCATCTCGAATTTGCTGGTAAACATACTCATAGAGCGATGCTCCGCCGCGTTTTTCCAAATTGTAGTCAAGCATGAGCCTATCACCTGACCTTATTAAGTCATTCAATCTGGTATTAGTCTGACCTTGTCATTATCTCGAAATCTGAGTATTTCGCCATACCCAGCTCCCCGATAGGATGTTCCGTCAAGCAATGCACATGCCAATCAAGGGAGCAGCCATGGCAGAACAGACCAGCAAGGCCGATCGCGTCAAACTCAATCGCGAGCTCGCGCAGATGCTCAAGGGCGGCGTCATCATGGACGTCACCACGCCCGAGCAGGCACGCATCGCCGAGGAGGCGGGCGCCTGCGCCGTCATGGCACTCGAGCGCATCCCGGCCGACATCCGCGCCGCCGGCGGTGTGTCGCGCATGAGCGACCCCAAGATGATCAAGGGCATCCAAGAGGCCGTCTCCATTCCCGTCATGGCCAAGTGCCGCATCGGTCACATCGTCGAGGCGCAGGTCCTGCAGGCCATCGAGATCGACTACATCGATGAGTCCGAGGTTCTCTCCCCTGCCGACGATGTCTACCACATCGACAAGACCCAGTTTGACGTCCCGTTTGTCTGCGGTGCCCGCGACCTGGGCGAGGCGCTGCGCCGTGTTGCCGAGGGCGCCACGATGATTCGTACCAAGGGCGAGCCGGGCACGGGCGACGTCGTCCAGGCTGTGCGCCACATGCGCAAGATCCAAAAGCAGATCCGCGACGTTGTTGCCCTGCGCGACGACGAGGTCTTTGAGGCAGCCAAGCAGCTGCAGGTTCCGGTCGAGCTGGTGCGCGAGGTCTATGCCACGGGCAAGCTCCCTGTCGTGAACTTTGCTGCTGGCGGTGTGGCAACCCCTGCCGACGCCGCGCTGATGATGCAGCTGGGCGCCGAGGGCGTTTTTGTCGGCTCGGGTATCTTTAAGAGCGGCGACCCCGCCAAACGCGCCGCCGCCATCGTCAAGGCTGTGGCAAACTTCACCGATGCCAAGCTCATCGCCGAGCTTTCGGAGGACCTGGGCGAGGCCATGGTGGGCATCAACGCCGACGAGATCGAGATTATCATGGAGGAGCGCGGGCGCTAGTCCAGCAGAAAGGATCGCACATGAGCGATTATGCAGACCAAACGGTCGCTGTGCTGGCGGTCCAAGGCGCTTTTGCCGAGCACGAGGCAAGACTATCCGAGCTTGGCGCACACTGTATTGAGCTGAGGCAGGCGGCCGATTTGAAGCAAGACTTTGACCGTCTGGTACTTCCCGGCGGCGAGTCTACCGTTCAAGGGAAGCTGCTTGATGAGTTGGGCATGCTCGAGGAGCTTCGTGCCCGTATCGTTGAAGGCATGCCCGTCCTGGGCACCTGCGCCGGCCTGATTCTGCTGGCTCACGACCTTGCCGCCCACGACGATAAGGGCACGCCGCGTTTGGCAACCATGGATGTACTTGTCGAGCGCAATGCCTACGGCAGGCAGCTCGGCAGCTTTCGAACCAAGGGGCAGGTAGCCGGCATCGACGGTGAAGTGCCGCTGACGTTTATCCGCGCGCCCCGCATCGTCGAGGTCCACGGTGACGCCAAGGCCTTAGCGAAAGTCGACGAGCGCATCGTCGCCGCCCGCCAGGGCAACCAGCTCGGCGTAACCTTCCACCCCGAACTCGACGAAGACACCCGCCTCCACGAACTGTTCCTACAAATGTAGGCATCGAAATCAACAAACGAAACGAGAGTGGATAATTTCCCACTTTGAGCTTGAACGCAAGCTCAAAGTGGAAGATTATCCACTCTCATGCTATGTAGTCGTTGGGGACGTTCTTAAACGACTAGTCAAACAAGAACGTCCCCAACGACTAGTATTTATCCCCAACGACTAGTCATTTAAGAACGTCCCCAACGACTACCTTTCGCCAGAGCGAGGAAGGCCCTTTTGGGGCGAGATGACGCCATAGGTTGAGCATAAGTCAGCGAGCGGGCCGCATTTGAGGCAAGGTGACGTGAAACGAAAGGGCGCAGACCTTCTGGTCGCGCCCTTGAAGTTGAACGTCAGATTGTCCAAATGCGGCCCGC
>CAJLUE010000029.1 GCA_905209765.1 uncultured Collinsella sp.
CCAAGGCCGTCGAGAGCGCCCAGCACAAGGTCGAGAGCATCAACTTCTCCATGCGTAAGAGCGTCCTTGAGTACGATGACGTCATGAACAAGCAGCGCCAGGTCATCTACGCCGAGCGTAACAAGATTCTGGACGGCAAGGACCTGACCGACCACATCACCGAGGTCATGCACGACACCGTGTACCGCTGCGTTCAGGAGTTCTGCACCAAGGACAGCCACGAGGGCGAGCGCGATCTCGAGGGCCTGCGCAAGTGGGTCGTTGAGCTCACCGGCCATATCGATACGCCGAAGTTCCCCGACGAGGACTTCGAGGCCCTTGCTGCCGATGTCCTGGCCTACGTTGAGAAGTGCTACAACATGAAGGCCGAGCGCCTGGGTGAGGACCTCATGCGCGAGCTCAACACCCAGGTCATGCTGCGCGTCATCGATACCCGTTGGATGAACTACCTGCAGGAGATGGACTACCTCAAGACCGGCATCGGCCTGCGTGGCTTTGGTCAGCGCGACCCGTTGGTCGAGTACAAGACCGAGGCCTACGGCGCGTTCCAGATGCTCGTCGACACCATGTACGAGGATTACCTGCGCACCGTCCTGCGCATCGAGATTAAGGCCGCCCCGCAGGCCGTGGAGCACAAGGAGGACCCCGCGCTCGAGGGTGCGCGCTTCTCCGGCCCCGCCGATGTCGATGGCGACAACGGCAACTCGGTGCTGCGCAAGCAGGCACAGGTGCAGGCTCGTACGGCCGTCCAGGGAGGCCCGGCTGCTGTCAACAACGGCGGCAAGGTGACCACCTACCGCAAGTCCGAGAGCGATGACCCGTACGTCAACGTTGGCCGCAATGACCCTTGCCCCTGCGGCAGCGGCAAGAAGTTCAAGTACTGCCACGGCAGGAATCGTTAATGGCCGAGGCTTTAGAGGTAACGCCCGCCGAGCTGGACGCGTTTGCGGACCGGCTCGGCGAGGTCGAGTCGTATCTTCATTTGGACGAGAAACGCACGCGCGTGACCGAGCTCGAGGCCAAAAGCGTGGCCCCCGGCTTTTGGGATGACGCTGACGCCGCTCGCGCCACCATGGAGGAGATCGCTCGAGCCAAGGAAGATATCGCTGCCGTGGATACCGCGCGCGGCGAGTTATCTGACGCTCGCGCGGCGCTGGAGCTTGCCGAGGAGATGGGCGACGACCCCGATGCTGCCGCGTTGCGCGAGGAGGCTGCCACTACGGCAGAACGCCTGGCCCGCGCTATCGACGAGCTCGAGCTTTCGAGCTGGTTTACCGGTGAGTTCGATCACGGCGACGCGATTGTGACCATCAAGCCCGGACAGGGCGGCCTGGAGGCGCAGGACTGGACCTTCATGCTCTTTAAGATGTACATGAAGTACTGCCAGCGTCGCGGCTGGAAGGTCACCATTAACGACTGCCCCGCGGCTGAGGTCATCGGCATCGACCGTGCGACCTTTACCGTCGAGGGCAAGGACGCGTTTGGCATGCTGCGCGCCGAGGCCGGTGTCCACCGCCTGGTGCGCATCAGCCCCACCGACGACAAGAAGCGCCGCCAGACCACGTTTGCCGGCGTCGAGGTCATTCCGGTGCTGCCCAACGATATCGACATCGAGATCAGCCCCGACGATATCCGCGTGGACGTGTATCACGCGAGCGGCCCGGGCGGCCAGGGCGTCAACACCACCGACTCCGCCGTACGCGTGACGCATTTTCCCAGCGGCATCGTGGTCACTTGCCAAAACGAGCGCAGCCAGATTCAAAACAAGGCCGCGTGCATGCAGATTCTCAAGGCGCGTCTGTACGAGATCGAGCTCGAGAAGCGTGCCGAGGCGCTTGACGAGATCCGCGGGCCGAAGACCACGATCGGTTTTGGTAACCAGATTCGCAGCTACGTGCTCTACCCGTACCAGATGGTCAAGGACCTGCGCTCGGGTGTGGAGACCAGCAACGTCGAGGCCGTTCTCGACGATGGCGATCTGGATCCGTTTGTGATCGGCTACCATCGCTGGGCAACCGGCAACGCCGATGCGGAAGGCTCGGACGCCTAGGCACATGGTTGGCTCCGGGTCGATGCAAACACTTCGCAGGGGTGGTATTTGCTCGGTGAATCGGTAGAATCGAATACAGCAAGAAGTTTAAAGCGCATCCGTTTGGGTGCGCTTTTTTGAGGGAGGCAGCATGGCATATCGTCTGGACATCAAACGCATTCTTTCGCTGAACTTCTTTCACGATCTGCCCAAGATTATGCTGGGCTGTGCTCTGGCCGCTATCGCGACGGACCTGTTTTTGATCCCCAACGGCCTTGCCGCCGGCGGCGTTACGGGTCTCGCCACGATTATCCAAGCGGTCGGTGCGTCTCATGGCATCTCGCTGCCTGTTGGTATTCAAACCATTGTGATGAATGCCTTGCTGCTGCTGGTCGTTATGCGCGAGGGTGGCATGTTCTACGTGGTGCAGACGGCGACGGGTTTTGTGCTGCTGGGCTTTTTCACCGACCTGTTCGCTCCGTTTGTGGCGCCGCTGGCACATGCCGATCTGATGCTGCCCGCTATGTGGGGCGGCATTATCACGGGCATCGGCTACGGCATGGTGCTGCGCGCCGGTGCCAACACCGGCGGCTCAGACACCATCGGTCAGATTATCTCGCGCAATACGTCGCTACCGGTGGGCTCCACCGTCATGGCGATCGATGTCGCCGTGTGCGCGCTTTCGGCTCCGGTCTTTTCGGTCGAAAATGCGCTGTATGCGGGCCTTTCGATGGTCATTAGCGGCTACGTGATTGATGCCGTGGTCGACGGCGGCAACAGGCGCCGTATGGTGCTCATCATCTCGGACAAGTTTCCCGATATCGCGGCCGACATCATGTATGGCCTGGGTCGCGGCTGCACCAAGTTTAAGGCGACCGGCATGTACTCGGGTGCCGAGAAGCCGGTGATCATGGTCATCGTGAGCCGCCGCGAGCTCAATACGCTCAAGACGATCGTGCGCGAGCGCGACCCGCGCGCCATCGTGACCGTGGCCGATGTCACGGAGACCTTCGGTGAGGGCTTCAAGGACATTAACGCGTAGGGCCGACTGCGTTCCATCCAAAAGACGTTCACATTGATAAACCGTTTCATCAGCGATTCTGCCTGCTAAATTGCTCAAATAATGATAAATACTCTGGTAAAGCTTCCGGTTTCCAGCATAATGAATGACGTACGTGCATCGCGGCTGGGTTGGGACGACCTTCTGTGCCGTGCGCATCTTGTCTAAAGAGGATGAAAGGAAGGCACAATGAGCGACGAAGAGCTCAAAAAGGTTGCCAACGAGGTAAGGAAGGGCATCGTCACCGGCGTGCACGCTGCCAAGTCCGGCCATCCGGGCGGTTCGCTCGGCGCTGCCGACATCATGACCTATCTGTACTTTGAGGAAATGAACGTCGACCCGGCCGACCCCCGCAAGGCCGACCGCGATCGCTTCGTGCTTTCCAAGGGTCACTGCGCGCCTGGTCTGTACGCCGTGCTCGCCGAGCGCGGGTTCTTCCCCAAGGAGGATCTCGAGACGCTGCGCCACATCGGCAGCCACCTGCAGGGCCACCCCAACATGAACGACACCCCGGGCGTCGATATGTCCACCGGTTCGCTCGGCCAGGGCATCTCCGCCGCCGTGGGCATGGCCGTTGCCGCCAAGCACTGGGGCGACGACTATCGCACCTACGCCCTGCTGGGCGACGGCGAGAGCGAGGAGGGCCAGGTCTGGGAGGCCGCCATGTTTGCCGGCAACCAGCAGCTCGATAACCTCTGCGTGATCGTCGACCACAACGGCCTGCAGATCGACGGTCCCGTCGAGGAGGTCAACGACCCCATGCCGCTCGCCGACAAGTTCCGCGCCTTCAAGTTCCATGTGGTGGAGCTCGCCGACGGTAACGACTTCGATCAGATCCGCGCCGCCTTTGCCGAGGCCCGCGCCACCAAGGGTCAGCCGACCGCCATTATTGCCGAGACCATGAAGGGCAAGGGCGTTTCCTTTATGGAGAACCAGGTGGGTTGGCACGGCAAGGCCCCCAACGATGAACAGTTTGAGCAGGCCATGGCAGAGCTCACGGCCGCCGGAGAGGAGCTCTAGGATGGCAGACGTCAAGAAAATCGCCACGCGCGTAAGCTACGGCGAGGCCCTCGTCGAGCTCGCCAACGAGCACGATGACTTTGTGGTCCTCGACGCCGACCTGGCCGCCGCCACGCAGACTGGCAAGTTCAAGGCAGCCTGCCCCGACCGCTTCTTCGATGTGGGCATTGCCGAGAGCAACCTGATGGGTGTTGCCGCCGGTATCGCAACCACCGGCCGCGTTGCCTTTGCGAGCAGCTTTGCCATGTTCGCTGCCGGCCGTGCCTTTGAGCAGGTCCGCAACTCCATCGGCTATCCGCACCTTAACGTTAAGATCGGTGCCACGCACGCCGGTATCTCGGTGGGCGAGGACGGCGCCACGCACCAGTGCTGCGAGGATATCGCCCTCATGCGCGTTATCCCCGGCATGACCGTGATTGTTCCCGCCGACGATGTCGAGGCCCGCGCCGTGACGCGCGCCGCCTACGAGTGCGACGGCCCCGTGTATATGCGCTTCGCCCGTCTGGCCTCGCCGGTTATCAACGACCCCGAGACCTACAAGTTTGAGCTGGGCCGCGGCATCGTGATGCGCGAGGGCGCCGATGTCACCATCATCGCCTGTGGCCTGATGGTCGGCGAGGCGCTCGAGGCCGCTGAGCAGCTTGCTGCCGAGGGCATCGATGCCGAGGTCATCAACATGCACACCATCAAGCCCATCGACGCCGACCTGATCGTCAAGAGCGCCACCAAGACCGGCCACGTCGTGACCGTCGAGGAGCACTCCGTGATCGGTGGCCTGGGCAGCGCCGTCGCCGACGTCCTGTGCGAGCAGTGCCCGACGCCGCTCAAGAAGATTGGCGTCAACGACACCTTCGGCGAGTCCGGCCCGGGTGCCGAGCTCCTGCACAAGTACGGCCTGGACGCCGCCAACATCGTGGCGACCACCAAGGAGTTCTTGGCCTAAGGCGTTTTGCGTTGGCCTTAACTTGAGAGCCGTTCCCGCATTGGCAATAAATAAGCCGGGGTGCCTTTCGTGTGGGGGCACCCCGGCTTTTTGTTTAGGGAGAGGTGGGAAAGAAGCTAGAGAGGTTTTACGGTCGGGGCCAGGGTGTTGGCGAAGATGTCATCTGCCTTGAAGAGCGTTTTGGATTCCGGCGCGTTTGCTGCTTTCATTTCGGAGACGATGGTATCGAATGAGACGGCTCCCAAGGACTGTAAATCGAGGGTCTCGCGGGCGGCATCATCAGAGCAGATGCTCGAGCTCGATGAGAATTTGGAAAGATGGGCCGTCGCGGCGTCGTAGGCCCAGCGACGAATCCAAATCTCGACATAGCGACCGCTGCCAAGGTTGATGTCCTTTACCAACGAACCACTGACATCGCCAGCAACCTGTGCTTCGTGGTCGTATCCGGTGAGACTGCCGATGTACTTATCTGGATAGGCGGTCGAATATAAGCATATCGAATCCCCCTCGACCTTTGCTGTCACCCTGCCATCCCAATACTCGGGCAGGTCGACACTGAAGGTTTGGGCCTCGATGTGGCGTGCGGCGGCTTTGCGCTGTTCCTCGGCCTGGCGCGCCGCTTCCTCTTCGGCGGCTTTCTTGGCCGCGACGGCGGTGTCGCGGCGGTTCGTTGCGGCGTGTTGCAGCGCATCGACGTTGGGCGCATCCTTGCCCTTGTATGCCATGGCGAGTGTCACGGCGTCGTTGATCTCGTCGTCGGTCACGTCGACAGCATCGATGGGCGTAAAGTCCAAAACCGAATCCTGCTCGGCGAGTTCTGCCAAGTCGATCTTCTCGCCCTTAGCAAAAGCGTCGTCGATCGTAAGCTCGGCCTTTGTGCAAGGCACCTGGTAGATAGTGCCATCGGCGGCGATGGGGGAGCCTGCCGCCTTGAGCGTGTACTTGCCCTGGATAAGCTTGATGCCCGAGCCGTCGGAAGCGACATATTCGACCTTGTCGACCTTCTTTCCGTCGACCGTCTTGCCCTTTACGCGCACCGGCACACGCGAGGCGCCGTTATCGGTGTCCCACCCTTCAGCCTTTACGCTCACCACGAGCGCATGCTTGGAATGCGCCGACTCATACTGCTCCTGCTCCTGAACATGCTGCTGATACAGGTGATACGCCAGCCCACCGCCCCCGCCAACAACGATTACCGCCGCGCAGACGATAGCGATCACGACGCCTTTCTTGGGCTTTTTGCTGGGGGCGGGCGAACCCACAGGCGCCGGCGCAACCGCAGGGTTGGCTACGGGTATAGCCTGTGTCCCGTCAAGCGCAGCCCCGCAGCCCACGCAAAACCGAGCCTCATCAGCAAGCTCAGCACCACAATAAGGACAAACCATATCAACCTCCAGCAAGCTTGGAACCATCCATCTAACTCAACTGTAAAGCGATATCCCCAACCCAAGTTGCGCAACAATCAGCCCCAATATAAGTTGCGGTGAAATAGGGATTGATTAGGGCTTCTAACTGCTAAAACAGTCCCTATTTCACCGCAACTTCTAAAGAGGCCGTATCAAGTAGGGCTTCTATTGGGAAAAGGGCCCAGCACGACAAGTTGCAATTCAGCTTGACGCTCCTAACGGTAGCGTCGGCGTAAGCCTCTGGGTGGGGCACGCTTTGAAAACAATCCGCAGCGCGGAACCCGCTTATCTGGAGCTCCGCAGGAGCAAGATAAGTGGGTTCCATGCGCGAGGACGTTTTCAAAGCGTGCCCCACCCAGAGGCTGGTGGGAGCCGCAAAACCGTGCGTCTTATGTGCAGCAAAGGCAATGCTGCTAAAATACAAAGCGCTCATGTAGTTTAAACGCACGACGATAAGGAGCACCAGTGGGTAACCACTTCCGTACCTCCGGTGCGGGCGATGATGCCCCCAAGACGCAGCCGAGCGTCGCGGGCAGTCGTTTCGCCACTCCGGATTCAGAGGATCAGCTGTTTAGCCCGATCCCCGCACAGCCGGCAGATCAGGCACAGCCGGCGGCAGATCCCTTTGCCTACAACCCCAACAACGATGTTGCGCTTTCCGGCACGGCGGGCTTTGAGCCCGTTCAGGCGGTGACCGCCCGCGTGGCTCAGCCTCAGACGAGCGCCGCCACGCCGCAGCCTACTATGGCCGGCATCCCCGATCCCATGGCCCCTGCGGCTCCCGCGCCGCAGCCCGCGCAGTCCGGTCTTTTTGCCGGCATTCCCGACCCCACGCAGCCTGCAGCTCCCGTGGTCGAGCGCGATCAGGCCGCCGAGGTCGCAAGCCTCGACAACGCGCTCAACAACCCCGACTTCACGTCGGTGTTTGCGCCCATCGACCCGCAGGCCAGCCGCAAAAAGATGGCCAAGCAGGCCGGTGTCGAGCCCGTCATCCTTATGGAGCACGTCACCAAGATCTATCCGGCGCAGCCCAACAAGCCCGCACTCGACGACATCAACATCGAGATCTATCCTGGCGAGTTCGTCTTTTTGGTTGGTCACTCCGGCTCGGGTAAGACCACGCTGCTGTCGACGCTCAACCGCGACGTCAAGCCCACAAGCGGTCGCATTTTGGTCGCCGGCCAGGATCTCATGAAGATTAAGAACCGCAAGGTTCCGTTCCTGCGTCGTCAGATTGGCGCCGTGTTCCAGGACTTTAAGCTCCTGCCGCAGAAGACCGCCTACGAAAACGTGGCGTTTGCCCTGCAGTGCATCGGCAAGCCCAAGGGCGTCATTCGCAGCCAGGTGCCCGAGGTGCTGCGTCTGGTCGGTCTGGCCGACCAGATGGACTCGCTGCCCGATCAGCTTTCCGGTGGCGAGCAGCAGCGCGTTGCCGTTGCCCGCGCTATGGTCAACCGCCCGCCGCTGCTGATTTGCGACGAGCCCACGGGCAACCTCGACCCGGCGATTTCGTTGGGCATCATGAAGCTGCTCGAGCGCATTAACCGCACCGGTACCACCGTGATCGTCGCTACGCACGACCGCGAGATGGTCGATAGCATGCACCGTCGCGTGATCGCCCTCGAGGGCGGCCACGTAATCCGCGACCAGGAGAGGGGAGGTTACGGCAACTATGGCACCAACTAACGTGGGCTACTCGCTCAAAGAGGCAATCAGCCACTTCTTCCGTAACTGGACCACCTCGCTCGGCGCCGTCATCACGATTTTCCTTTCGCTGTTTATCATCGGCCTGTTCATCATGGGTTCCGCGATGCTGAACTCCGTGATCGGCACCGTCGAGGATCAGGTCGTCATCAACGCCTTTATTAGCGATGACGCCGACCAGGCAGATGTTCAGGCCTTTGAGGCCGAGCTCAAGACGTGGAGCAACGTCAAGTCCGTGACGTACAAGGACAAGGACGACGCGCTGGCCGAGTACACGAGCAAGATGTCGGGTAACGCCGACGCTACCATGAGCGCGCTCGACGGTCAGAACCCGCTGCCGGCTTCGTTTGCCATCGAGATGGACGATCCGTCCATGGTCGAGAGCACGGCCCGGAAGCTCAAGAAGAACGCCGATTTTCAGAAGATTGCGGACGACGGCGACGTTAACGCGAGCGTTCTGTACGGCCAAGAGGAAGTGAGCCGCCTGTTCCAGGTGACGAACTACATCCGTATCGCCGCCGTGGTGCTCGTCGGCCTGCTGACCTTTATCGCGTTCATTTTCATTAACAACACGATCCGCCTGTCCATTACGGCGCGTCGTCGTGAGATCGCGATCATGCGTCTGGTGGGTGCAAGCAACGGCTTCATTCGCGGGCCGTTCATTACCGAGGGCGTGCTGCAGGCCATTTTGGGCTCGCTGCTTTCCATCGGCGTGCTGGAGCTGCTGCGTAACCTGATGGTTCCGCGTCTGCAGGAGAGCATCGGCTGGATGTCGTTTGCGCTGCCGATGCAGTACTACCTGGTGACCTACGCCGCGCTGATTTTGGTCGGCGTCATTATCGGTCTCTTTGGTTCCGCCATCGCCATGCGCCGCTATCTGCGCGTGTAGGCGTGCTTGGAATTCGTTCCTTCAACGGGTCGTCTCTTTTGGGGGCGGCCCGTTTTTTGATCCCCAGGGGACGGCAGGATTGCGGATTATCGTGGCACTGGTCTATCTACGTGATCCGTTTTCCTGCCGTCCCCTAGGGATCATTTGGGTAGACTCTTGGGGTGTAAACGGCCATCGATAGTAAGGAGGCGCCATGGGGCGCAATAACAAGCATAAGCGTGGAGCTCGCAATAAGCGCGGGCCGGTGCGCAGCGAGCGTCGACCGAGTCTGACCGGACGCGTGCAGCTCCATGAGCATAGCGCCTACGTTGTAACCGAAAACGGCGACTACAAGGTCATGGGCCGCGGCAAGCGCGAGATTATGGACGGCGATACCGTTGCCGTGAGCATTAAGAACAGCCCGCATGGCGAGCGACGCGCCGTAATCGAGGGCGTCGTCGAGCGTGCAGCCATTAGTGTGGTGGGCACGTACCAGACCGCCGGCCCGCTCGGGGTGATCGAGCCGCTTGATTCTCGCCTTAAGGCCGATTTCTTTATTCTGCCGGAGGACACTTCGGCGGAGCGCTTGGGCGTTCATCCGGGTGATGCGGTCGTCGCACGCATTTTGACGTATCCGACGCGCCTGGAATCGGGCACCGTGACGATTGAGCGCCGTATTGGCGGCGATGATGCGCCCGATTTGGGCGTTCAGTATGTGATGGCGCGCTATGGCTATACCGATACTTATCCCGAGGCCGCGCTAGCCGAGGCCGAGGCACTTTCGCTCGATGTGGCCTCGGCGCTCAAGGACCCGCTCCGCCGAGACCTGCGCGACCGCTTTGTCATTACGATTGACCCGGTCGACGCGCGCGACTTTGACGACGCCATCTCGCTGGAGCGCACGCCCGAGGGTGGCTATAAGCTGGGTGTCCATATTGCCGACGTTTCGCACTATGTTGCCTGGGACGGACATATCGATCTGGAAGCCCGCCATCGCGCGACGTCGGTGTATCTTGCCGATCGCGTGCTGCCCATGTTGCCCGAGCGCCTTTCGAACGATTTGTGCTCGCTGCGTCCCGACGAGGACCGCCTGGCGTTTACCGTTGACATTGAGCTCGACGCACAGGGTCGCGTGCGCCATTACGATCCCTATCCCAGCGTGATCCGCTCGCGCGTGCGCATGGACTACGACGGCTCCGAGGCGCTGTTAGTGCGTGCCGGTGCGGTGGAGTATTCGGTGCTGGAGGGTGCCGCCGAGGATGTTGCCGCGGTTGAAGCCTCGCGTGAGGAAGCGCTCGAGCGCGGGCTTGCGTGCGAGGAAACCGCTCGCGGCTATAACGTCGATTTGGGGGATTTCCTCGTAGCTGCCAACGAGCTCGCCGAGCTTCGCCGTTGTATTCGTCGCGCACGCGGTTCGGTCGACTTTGATACGGCTGAGATCCGTGCACTGTTGGACGAGAACGGCGTGCCCGTGCAGATCGTGGCCCGTGAGCGCTCGTGCGCCACGTCGCTGATTGAGGAAGCCATGCTGCTGGCCAACGAATGCGTGGCGGAGTGGCTGGCCGACCGCGATATCGAGGCCTGCTATCGCGTGCACGACGACCCCAGTCCCGACAGCCTGCACGGTGCCGCCGTGGCGCTGGCACAGCTGGGTATCATCGATGACCGTCGCGCGGCAGGCATTGCTCTGGGAAGCCCCGACGAGCTGCAGGCGGCGGTTGATGCCGCAGCCGGTACGGCCAATGCGCCGCTCGTCAACACGTTGCTGCTGCGCAGCATGCAGCGTGCGCTGTATAAGCCTCGCAACGAGGGCCACTTTGCGCTCGCCGCGCCGTGCTATTGCCACTTTACGAGTCCCATTCGCCGCTATCCCGACCTGGTGGTGCATCGCGTGCTCAAGCTGCAGCTGGCCTACGAGCGGCTGGGCGGCAAGGACGCCTTGGTGCGTACGCCGCGGCTGATCGGTAAGGGCCGCGAGTCCCTGCCGCGCATCCTGCCGCAAATCTGCCGCGCGTGCAGCGATGCCGAGCGTGCTGCCGACGCCGCCAGCCATGCGACGCAAAAGATCAAGATCGCCCAGTACTACGAGGACCGCCTGGGTGAACGCTACGCCGGAACGATCTCGTGGGTCAGCAGCATGGGCCTCTTTGTGCGCCTGGATCTGACACAGGTTGAGGGTTTGGTTTCGATCAAGAGTCTGGGCAACGAGTGGTTCGAGTTTGATGAGGACGCGCTCACGCTCACGGGCGCCGACACGGGGACTCGCTATGAGCTGGGGCAGCGCGTGATCATCGAGGTCTCGCGCGTCAACACCACGCGCGGGCACTTGGATTTTAGGCTTATTCATTAGCCGGAATTTGGTGATTGATAGAGAACGGGGCGGTCTTTTGGGGCCGCCTTTTTTGTGGTGGTTCAATCGCCTTGCCGCTCGCGCGCTTGCGTCTTCCGCCTGCTGTAGGGGAGATAAAACCTACCAAAATAAACCTGTTCCTTCTTGGGAGGTTTACGAGAGAGCGGGGATGAGATGACAACGGTGTACGGGTATGCGCGGGTGAGCTCGCGTGATCAAAATCTGAATCGGCAGCTGGATGCGTTGGGCGCCTATGGCGTGGAACCGGCGAATATCTTTGCCGATCATGCGAGCGGCAAGGACTTCGATCGACCGCGGTATCGCGAGCTGCTGTGCGCGTTGGATTCCGGTGATGTGCTGGTGGTACTTTCCATTGATCGGCTGGGCCGTAACTACAGCGAGATCCTCGAGGAATGGCGGTGCATAACCAAAGAGCTCGGCGCCGCCATCGTGGTGCTGGACATGCCATTGCTCGACACGCGCGCCAGAGACTGTGGCGGGTCGGACGTGACGAGTGCGTTGATTGCCGATATTGTTTTGCAGCTGCTGAGCTATGTGGCGCAGGTGGAGCGCGAGAACATTCACCGGCGCCAAGCCGAGGGCATTGCGGCGGCGCGAGCGCGCGGCGTGCGCTTTGGCCGGCCCCGCAAGCCCTGTCCTCCGCAATTCGAGCTGGTGCGCGATACCTACGAGGCGGGTGATATCACGCGGAGTCAGGCGGCAAAGCGGCTAGGCGTGTGCGTGGGGACGTTCGATCGCTGGATGCGCGAGACGGAGTAGGGGCGCCACGGTCCTTTGGCGCCCCGATTCGAACATTTTGGATTCCGCTACGGCGACAACTGCATTTGGGGGTACACTCGCTGCTGCTCAAAAAATGACGGAGGTTAGCTCTTGGCGCGTGTGAAGCACATAGTCGGATGGATTTCGGTTGTCCTGCTGGTCGTGACGCTGGCAAGTATTTGGATACTGACGGAGCAAAACGTGGAGCAGACGTCGTCGCTCAGCGAGTCCACCGCGCGTGCGGTGGAAGGACGGGCTGCGGACGTGCGGCCAGACGCCGCGCAGGAGTCCCAGGCGGGAGATGCCGCCGAGGGCGCGGATTCGACGACTGCCGCCGTTCATCCCGACCCGCTTGCGCCCGTTCGTCTGTGGATGGGTGCCAACATTCGTCGCGTCGCACATACCGTTGAGTTCTTCTTTGTAGGACTGTTTGCTTCGGCGACAGCGGCATGCCTGGGCGAGTGCCTGCCATGCGCGCGATTCCGGTACGTAGTCGCTCTGCTCTTTTGCGCCGTCTGCTCTGTCGGTGACCAAGTGCACAAGATCTTTGTTCCTGGTCGTCATTTCGACATGATCGATCTGGGCTTCGATGCCGCGGGCTACATTGCCGCCATGTTGTTGGTACTGCTGGCGGCGGTGCTGGTTCAGCGCGCGACCTGTCCCATTGGCGCCCATGCGAGACGCCGTTAACAACTCTGTTACGAATAATGCGACCTCGATGAATCATTTTGTGTCGCGTGTATTTCCGAGCGGTCGGATTTGAGGGGCGAGCGGTAGAACGCTCGCCCCTTGTGCACCATGATGCGGCACAATGTACCGTAAAAGCTGTTTATATCCGGTACGAATCATTCTTTGGTCTTTAATTCTTCTCAACGGAGGTGTTTGAGATGGCAAACGGATTGCTTTTAAGGCTTCGTGAGCGTGAGCTCAGCGCGAGCCCGGCAGAACGCAATGTCATCGCATATGTGAGCGCTCATCCGCATGAGGTGGTCGGGCTGTCCGTCCGCGGTCTTGCCGATGCCACGTTCTCCTCGCCCTCGAGCATTTTGCGCTTTTGCAAGCGTTTGGGTTTTGCGGGCTACAAGGAGTTTCAGCGCGAACTGATTGCCGAACTTGCGCTCTTGGGCGACAGAAAGGACGTTGCCCTCGAGGACATCTCCATGGATGACAGCGTCGAGCGAATCGTGGGGAAGGTGATGAAAAGCAACGTGCGTACGATCGAGGCGACGGCGCGAACACTCGATTACACCGTTTTGGAACGATGCGCAGCCTATCTTAAGCAGGCGCGCATGGTCAATCTGTTCGGTATTGGTGCTTCTCGCTTAGTTGCTCACGATCTGGCACAAAAGCTCATGCGTGTCGACAAGGAATGCCATCTGTACGATGACTGGCACGACCAACTCTTGTGCGCCAAGAACATGCACGAAGGCGATATCGGCATTGCTTTTAGCTACTCGGGCTTAACGCAAGAAGTGCTGGACTGCACTGCCGAGGCCCAACGCCACAACTGTCCCGTTGTGGCCGTGACCAAGGTAGACGGATCGTCCAAGCTTGCCACCGTGGCCGATGCCGTGCTCGGCGTTGCTGCAAGCGAGCCCTTGGTCCGCAGCGGTGCCATGGCCTCGCGTATGGCCCAGCTTATGGTTGTCGATGCCCTCTACGCTGCTTACGTTGCGAGCGATTACGAACGGGCGACGCATGCCATCAAGCAAAACTACATCGAGAAACAGGAAAGATGAGGTGAACAAAATGCTTGATTTAACGAAATTCACGACAGAACAGCGAAATCAAAAGTCAATGGACCTCGACACGATGACATCGCTGCAAATCGTCACGACGATGAACGATGAGGACCTTCGCGCCGTCCAGTCGGTTACGAAAGTGTTGCCACAGGTTGCCACGGCAATCGACTGGGCTGCCGAGGCGCTTGAGCGCGGCGGTCGCGTCTTTTACATGGGCGCGGGCACTAGTGGCCGTTTGGGCGTGCTTGACGCTTCGGAGTGCCCGCCTACGTTTGGCGTATCGCCCGATCTGGTTGTCGGGCTCATTGCCGGGGGCGAGACGGCGTTTATCAAGGCTGTCGAAGGTGCCGAAGACAGCGAGGAGCTTGGCGCGAGCGACCTGCGGGAGCGTGGACTCTCGGACAAGGATCTTGTCGTTGGCCTGGCGGCAAGCGGTCGTACTCCCTATGTGGTGGGCGGCCTTGTGTACGCCAAGGCAACTGGGTGCAAGACCATTGCAATTGCCTGTAACCAAGGGTCGAAGATCGGGGAGAGCGCAGATCTTGCCATTGAGCCCGTGCCCGGTCCCGAGGTGCTGACCGGCTCAACGAGGCTCAAGGCGGGAACGGTCCAAAAGCTCATTCTCAACATGATTTCGACCGGTGCCATGGTCAAGATTGGCAAGGTGTACCAAAACCTGATGGTCGATGTGCAGCAGACGAACGAGAAGTTGGTGGTGCGCGGCCAGAACATCGTGATGGAAGCGACCGACTGCACGCGCGAGCGCGCTGTTCAGGCGCTTGCGGATGCCGGCGGCCACGTAAAAACCGCTATTGTCTCGGTGCTGTTGGACTGCGATGCCGAGCAGGCTGCGGTAGCTCTTGAACGGGCGCACGGCCATGTCCGTACTGCGGTGAGTGGCCATGAGAAGAGCAATGCCGATGTCCAATAGGTGCACGGCGTGAGCTGATATGACATCCAGACGAGATACCCAATACAAGGAGGAGTTATGACGAACAAAGAGCTGGCTCAAAAGCTGCTGGACCTTTTGGGCGGTAAAGACAACGTGCTCGCAAACGCGGCGTGCATGACGCGCCTGCGCGTGACCGTCAAAGACACGGGCAACGTCGACACGGAGGGTATTAAGGCGCTCGACGGCGTGATGGGCCTGGTTGAGGATGACACGATGCAGATCGTGCTGGGTCCGGGCAAGGTGAATAAGGTGCTCGAGGAGTTCTCCAAACTCACTGGCCTTGCGAAAGGCGTTGCTGACGAGAGCGTGGTTGACGCTGCGGCCACAAACAAGGCCGCACAGAAGGCCAAGTACGAGTCTAAGCCGGTTCAGGCCTTCCTCAAGAAGATTTCCAATGTCTTTGTCGCCCTGCTTCCCGGCATCATTGCGGCTGGCCTCATCAACGGTATCTGCAACGTCATTAACGTCTCGACGGCAGGCGCGCTTGCGGGCGAGTGGTGGTACCAGGGCATTCGTTCCATGGGCTGGGCCCTGTTTGCCTATCTGCCCATCTTGGTGGGCTATAACGCGGCACGTGAGTTTGGCGGCTCCGCTGCGCTGGGCGGCATCGCCGGCATGATGTGTATCGCCAACAGTGCCATGCCCCTGCTTGCGCCTGGCGCGGCTGATCCTGCCACTGCCATTCTGCTGCCCCTCACCAGTGCGCAGTACAACCCCGCAGCGGGCGGTATGATCGCGGCTCTCATCGCTGGCGCATTTTTTGCCTGGATGGAGCGTCAGATTCGCAAGGTTATGCCCAACGCACTCGACACGTTCTTGTCTCCGCTGCTGGTGCTCATCATCGGCGCCTTTACTCTGATGCTCGTCATCCAGCCGGTTGGCGCATGGCTGACGACTGCCATCTTTAGCGTCCTCACCTTTATCTTCGAGAAGCTGGGCGTCCTGGGTGGCTATATCCTGTCGGCAGGCTTCTTGCCGCTGGTTTCCGTCGGCCTGCATCAGGCGCTCACGCCGATCCACGCTATGCTCAACGATCCCGACGGCGCTACCAAGGGTATCAATTACCTGCTTCCCATCCTGATGATGGCTGGCGGCGGCCAGGTCGGTGCCGGTTTGGCGCTGTACTTTAAGACCAAGAACGCCAAGCTCAAGAAGTACGTCGCAGAGTCCATTCCCGTTGGAATCCTGGGTGTGGGTGAGCCTCTGATGTATGCTGTTACGCTGCCGCTCGTTCGTCCGTTTGTGACGGCCTGCCTGGGTGCCGGATTTGGCGGCGCGCTCGCGGCGCTACTTCACATCGGCACGGTTTCTCAGGGCGTTTCCGGTCTGTTTGGCCTGCTGATCGTCGTTCCTGGCCAGCAGCTCGGCTACGTTGCCGCTATGCTGCTTGCCTATGCCGCCGGCTTTGTCCTGACGTGGTTCTTTGGCGTCGACGAGCAGAAGATCAACGAGTTCTTTGGCGAGTAGTTTGATATCGCGAGCCGTGTTGCTCAGGGCTCGCGGCGCGCGGAAGATTTCTTGATGCTATGGTTGTGCCGGCGGGGCTAACTGCTCCGCCGGCCTTTTTTAAAGGAGCGTTGAAGCGTGAAAACGGGTATTTCGATTTATCTTTCCAGCCCTCTGCAGGATATTGAGCGGACGATTGAGCGTGGTGCTGCGGCGAGTGCGCGCTATGCGTTTACCTCACTGCATATTCCCGAGGATGGGGGAGCGGCGTATGCCCATAAGGTCCGTCAGGTGCTGTCGCTGCTTTCCGCTCGCGGTATTGCGCTGATTGCCGATGTGGGGCCGCGCACATGCGATTTGCTGGGCCTTGAGCGCATGGAGGACTTGCGTGATCTGGGGCTGGAGTACCTGCGCTTGGATTATGGCTTTAGTGCCCAGCGGGTCGCGGAGCTGTCCGGTGTATTTCGCATTGTGGTTAATGCATCGACGGTGAGTTCTGATGAAATCGCATCGTGGCGAGAAGCCGGTGCCGATGTGACCCGTTTTGCCGCCTGCCACAATTTTTATCCCAAGCCTTATACCGGTTTAGCTCTGGAGGACATTGCTCGGACGAATCTTCGTCTTGCGGCGCTTGGCTTCGAAATCATGGCTTTTGTGCCGGGTGATGCCAACGTTCGCGGGCCGGTATTCGAGGGACTGCCGACGGTTGAGGCGCAGCGCGGTCGCGCGTCAAAGGTTGCCCTCAACATGCTTGAGCTCGCACATGGCGCCGATTGCGACATTGTTTTGGTCGGCGACCCTGATCTTTCCGAAGCGGGTTGGGCACAGTTTGCTCAAGTTTCTGCCGGATACGTGGATTTGCAATGTGAGCTTGAGTCCGGCTATGCCTATGTACGTGGGCAGATTCATCACGACCGGCCCGATTCGAGCACCCTCATCTTTAGGTCTCAGGAGTCGCGCACGACGCTTAAGCCGGATTCCGTGCCGACGGATACCGGTGCCGGCCTGCCGCGAAAGGCGGGGTCGATCGCTGTGAGCAATAGCGGCTATGGGCGCTACGAAGGCGAGCTTGAGATTGCGCGGGTCGATCTTCCCGGTGACGAGCGTATGAACGTTGCGGGCCATATCACGCCCGAGGCAATGGAGCTGTTGCCGTTCATCAAACGCGGATTCGGGGTACGGTTCGTTTAGCATGTGACCCGTGGGCTACAATTGCCTCATCATGCGAAGGCGCCTCGTATGGCGTGTGCCTGCGTTGGCCGATCTATATTCGGAGGATTCCCATGACCGTACTGTTTGTTGAATATCCCAAGTGCTCGACCTGTAAAAAGGCCAAGGCATGGCTGGACGAACATGGGGTTGAGTATATCGACCGCGATATCGTTACGGACAATCCCGCGGCCGATGAACTTGCGACCTGGATTGCTCGTTCGGGGCTGCCGGTGCGACGCTTCTTTAACTCGTCGGGCATGAAATATCGAGAGCTGGGCCTGAAGGCGCGCCTGGACGCGGGTATGACGGACCAGGAATGCTGCGAGCTGCTGGCGACCGACGGCATGCTGGTTAAGCGCCCGTTGCTGGTGGGCGACGACTTTGCGATTCCCGGCTTTAGGGAAGCGGCTTGGACCGAGGCGTTGCTGTAGCGGTTGCGGAAAGTGCGTCCCGTTTTGAGCGCTGACTCTGGGATGTGCTTTCCGGTTGAGCGCTCTATCGGAAATGGCATCCCGTTCCGAGCGCTGATACTGGGACACGGTTTCCGGTTGGAGGCTCTACGGGAAAGTGGGGACCAGTTTGAGCTTGAAATCTGGGACACACTTTCCGCCGCCGGGCCTGCCCCAGTCAGTCCTCCAGCTGCGCCCATTCGTGTGGGTCGTAGATCTTTACGTGCTTGTCGGGCGTGTCGCTCCAGTACTCTTCGTCCATAAAGGGCAGGTATGCCTGAATGCCGGGGCAGATAAACGGAATCCGTTGCCGCTGCAGGCGCTCGCGCTGCCGCCGCTCCAGGTTCGTCTCGGATATGACGGTCGGCATGCCGGACAGCTCGACGAGGCTTGCCTGGATGCGCTTGAGGTCGGGGAGCGCCGCATGCCATGACGTCCGCATGATCAAAAATGAGGCGCGGCGGTAGTTTGCCTGCATCACCGTGATGGCGGGGCGCAGTGTGGGATGGATTTTTTCCCGTTCGGGCCAAAGGTCGGCAGTGATCTCGAGGCCCAGGGTCTCCCATAGGTAATCAAGCTCTTCGTCCATGGCGCCTCGATATCTACGCGATCATTGATACTTCGATTGTGTTGCCTGGTGCTATCGTTTTCGCGGTAGAATCTGCCAACGGTTGACGGCTGCCGCTCGCGGCGTTTTGCCCTTCGTGTGCAGCGGTCGGCTTCACAGGTCCTTCACGGGTTGGACGAAATTAGGCCAATTTGACTGAATTTCAAAAAAGTCAAAATTGGGGCTTGCGTCATGGCGGGACTTCCCGTATATTTCTTTCTTGCGCAAAGGCACAGCCGAGCGCAGCGATGCAGTCATTGGGATGTCGTCTAATGGCAGGACAGCGGATTCTGGTTCCGTCAATGGGGGTTCGACTCCCTCCATCCCAGCCATTGCATTTGCTACATATGGCCCGTTCGTCTAGCGGTTTAGGACGCCGCCCTCTCAAGGCGGAGATCACCAGTTCGAATCTGGTACGGGCTACCAAAATTGAACGCCCGGGCCTCGTAAGAGACCCGGGTTTTGTGTATTGACCGATATTTAAGGCGCGCGTTGAGTCTGCCGCCCGGACCGAGGAGTTGTCATGGACCTGCCTATCAGCTTGGAAGACATCACGTATGCCGAGAACTATCTGGCGCAGGGCGACCTGGCTACGGCGACGCCGCTGTTGGAGCGCCTGGTGGAGCTCGCCGAGGAGTATATCGACGCTGAGTGCAAGACGGAGGAGAAGCGCCAATACTTTAGCTTCGATAGCAAGTTTGAGCGCTTGGCCTATCGCCGCGTGGAGAAGGATCCGCGCGAGCTCGTGCAGGTCGAGGTGCCGTTTGACCGCCTGTACTCTGACATGGCGTTTGCCTACATTCGCCAGCAGGATTATGTGAGCGCTCGTAATGCCCTGATGCAGGCTGTGCGTTGGGACCCCATGAACTGCAACTATCGCTTGGACTTGGCCGAGCTGTTCCGCGCACTCGAGGACAAGCAGGAATGGGCATCGCTCTCGTTCTCGGTGCTGGAGCGTGCAAGCGATGGCAAGTGCGCCGCCCGCGCTTACGCCAACTTGGGCCAGTATTTCCTTGAGCCCGAGACCGAGAACGTCTCGGCGGCCGTGGGTTGTGCGCGCCTAGCGCTGCGCTTGGCCCCTGGCGATGCACATACGACGCGCCTGCTCAACAAGATCCATACTGCTTATCCGGATGCCGCCGATGAGAGCGACGACCACGTGATGGGTGAACTGGCCCTGCAAGGCGTGCCGACCTCGCCTTCGGCCGAGATTGCCATCTGCCTGATCATGTGCGCGACCGATGCTGCAAGCGACGGCGACAAGCAGGAGGCGACACGCCTGACGGTGCGTGCTCGCGACTTGGTGGGCGAGGAGGCTTGCGCGGCGATTATTAAACTGGTGCGCGAGAGCGACGCCGAGCTCAATGCTGAGCGCAAGGCAAAGCGCGACGCCGCGGGCTCAAACGCCGATGGCGCCAAGGAGGCCGGCGATGCCCAGTAAGCGCGAGCGCAAGCTCATCTCCAAGAATCGCTCGGCACACCACGAGTACTTTATCGATGAGACCTTTGAGTGCGGCATCGAACTGAGCGGTACCGAAGTCAAGTCGATTCGCGAACGTGCGTGCCAGATCACCGACACCTTTGCACTGATTCGTGGCGGCGAGTGCTGGCTCGTGGGCCTGCATATTCACCCTTATAGCCATGGCGGCGTGTGGAACCGCGACCCTGATCGCCGTCGTCGTCTGCTGCTGCACCGCAAGGAGATCGACTTTCTCGACGGCAAGCTGCGTAATCGCGGCTATGCCCTGGTGCCGCTGGAGCTCTACTTTAATACCGACGGCCGCGTAAAGCTGCTGCTGGGCCTAGGCCGCGGCAAGAAGCTTTACGACAAGCGCGAGGATATGGCCAAGCGCGACGTTCAGCGCGAGATTGACCGCGCCCTCAAGGAACGCAACCGCTAGACACTCTGTAGAAGTTGCGGTGAAATAGTTCCTGCTTGAGGCCAAAGGAGGTGCGGACAGAAAGTTGGACCGCGGGGCGGTCCGGACTGGAGGTTCGCATGTACAGCAGGGAGAAGGTCGAGCTCTTCCTCCTGGCGACGGAGGACGGCATGGGGCCGACCGCCGCCGCGAAGTTCGCGGGGGTCTCGGTGGGCGCGGCCAAGAAGTGGGCGACGGGGCACCTCCCGCACAGCTACACCGGGGCGCGCTGTAGAATCGGGGCGAGGAAACCGCCACGAAAGGAGGCCAGCTTGGGCCCCGACAAGTCGATCTACGCCCCGCCGGCGACCGGCCCGCTCGCCGGGCTCAACGAGGACCAGATAGAGAACCTGCTGCTCAGGGCGGTGTTGGCCGACCTAAAAGCGGAAGGGTGGGACCCGGCTTCGATCTCGAACAGGAGCAAGTGCGAGCTCGGCGAGAGATTGAGGCGGGCGACCGCCCTGCCCCTCCGCTCGATCACAGGTTTCTTGAGGATATCGAAGAGCTCCTATGAGTACTGGAGGCCCCGCGTCGCCGCGCCGCGCGACCGCGACGCCGACATACGCGGCCGCGTGGTGCGCATCTTCCGCGAGGGCTCGGGGTGCTGGGGGTACCGCACCGTCTGGGCGCGCCTGCGCCGCGAGGGCGTCCGGGCCAGCGAGAAGCGCGTGGCCCGCGTGATGCGCGAGGAGGGCCTCGAGGTCGTCTACAACAAGAGGCGCGCCCGGGGCTACAGCTCCTACGCCGGCGAGGTCTCCAAGGCGCCGGAGAACCTCGTGAACAGGAGGTTCCTGTTAGCGTCAATCTATTTTTCACCAGTTTCGCTAAACAGGCGCGCCGTTCGC
>CAJLUE010000030.1 GCA_905209765.1 uncultured Collinsella sp.
ACGCAATCTACTTGGCTCTTCCACATGGCATGCATGCGCATTGGGTCTGTCGGGCGCTGCGCGCGGGAAAGGCCGTACTGTGCGAAAAGCCGGCCGTTTTGAATGAAGAAGAGGCCCGTGCGATCACCTCCGTTTCCCGCGAGTGCGGTGTGCCGTTTATGGAGGCGATGAAAAATCGGTTTTGTCCGATGCATACTCGCGTGAAGGGCTTGCTTGCGTCGGGTGAGCTTGGCCGTATTGTCTCGATTGAAAGCGTACAAAAGCTCGATTACGGCGAGTCTCCTTCGGGCTATCTGCTTGATCCGTTGCAGGGCGGCTGTCTATATGACATGGGCTGCTATGCGGTCGGGTGGTTTGAGGATCTGCTTGCGGGTGCGTGCGATGTTTCGTCTCGTGAAGTTCGCTGGCGCGACGTATCGGGCGGCCGCGTGGATTGGGCCGATGAGATCCATATGAGCGTCGGCGGCATACCCATTCATATGGTTTGCGACGGCAAAGCAGCATATGAAAGCCGCTTAACGATTGTCTGCGAGCGTGGCTCGTTAGAAATCGAGCGCCTCCATCGCCCCGAGCTCGCCCATGTGAAGTACTTCGACGGACGAGTACTCGAAATCGACGCCCCGTTTGAGGTCGATGACTTTTACGGCGAAGCTTCGCATGCGACCCAGCTCATCCGGGCGGGGAAACTCGAGAGTTCCGTCATGCCCCTTGCCGCCACGCAGCGCTGCGCGCGCATTATCGATGCAATCCGTCTAGCCCTCTAGGACTTGGCGTTGACGCGTAGGGGATCATGACGCCGACGCCCGTAGCCGTAGTGCTCGGTGGCCCGCATCTCTGATGCCCCTTTTATAAGTTGCGGTGGAATAGTTCCTGTTTGCGGCAGAATAGGGGCCAAACAGGAACTATTTCACCGCAACTGATGAGGGGGAGCTGGAGATGCTGACGATTGGGTGTCATCTTTCGACGACGAAGGGCTATCGGGCAATGGGGGAGACGGCGCTATCCATTGGCGCCAACACCTTTGCATTCTTTACGCGCAACCCGCGCGGCGGCAAGGCGAAAGATCTTGACATGGATGACGTGGCGGCCCTGCGCGAGCTTATGGAGCAAAACGACTTCGGCCCACTCGTGGCGCATGCCCCCTATACCTACAACCCCTGTTCTGCCAAAGAGCGGGCGCGCGAGTTTGCCCTGGAGGCAATGGCCGAGGACTTGCGGCGCATGGAAGCGCTGCCCGGCAACTACTACAACTTCCATCCCGGTGCGCATGTGGGGCAGGGCCCCGACGCCGGTATTCAGATGATCGTCGACACCCTGTGCCAGGTGATGTTTGAGGGCCAGCAGACGACGGTGCTGCTCGAGACCATGGCCGGCAAGGGCACCGAGGTGGGCCGCAGCTTTGAAGAGCTGGCACTCATCATTGAGGGTGTTGCCGACAAGCGCCCCGAGCTGTCGGACAAGCTGGGCGTGTGTCTGGACACCTGCCATGTGAGCGATGCCGGCTACGACATCATCCATGATCTGGACGGCGTACTCGATGAGTTCGACCGCGTGGTGGGTATTGAGCGCCTGCGCGCCGTGCATATCAATGACTCCAAGAACCCCTGTGGCGCCCATAAGGACCGCCACGAATGCATCGGTAAGGGCTACCTGGGTAGTGAAGAGTTTGGCGGCGGTATGCAGGTTATGCAGAATATTGTATCGAATAGTCGCTTGCGCGCATTGCCATTCATTTTGGAGACACCGAACGAACTTGCAGGTTATGCGGCTGAAATCAAACTGTTAAGGTCGTTACAGCAGTAATGACTGTTACAAAGTGGAGTGTTCCATTCACGTTATGGGTTTGTTTCAATCAGTTTTCTAATTGCAGATTCTCCCAAGCGGGTGCATAATAGCCATCAGTTTTTGCAGACCTCTGAATCATGTGGGGTCATTGGAAGGAGACTGATTATGAAGCTGAAGAAGCTTGGCGCATTTGCCGCCACGGGTGCTATGGCGCTCGCCCTCGCTCTGACGGGCTGCGGCTCGTCCAACGCCGCCTCTGGTTCTGATGCCGGTTCCAGCAGTTCTGACGACGCTAAGGTCGAGAAGGTCGACGGCTCCAAGGAGTACGCGCTCGTCAAGGACGGTACGCTGACCGTCGGCACCTCTGCCGAGTACGCCCCGTTTGAGTACAAGGATGACAACGGCGATTATCAGGGCTTTGACCTTGAGCTCATCAAGGCTATCGGCGACAAGCTGGGCCTGGATGTCGAGTATGTCAACAATGACTTTGACACGCTGGTTCCGGGCGTCGCTTCGGGCGCTAAGTATGACGTCTCCATCGCGGCTATCACCGACACGCCCGAGCGTGAGAAGGAAGTCACTTTCTCCGATTCCTACTACATGGACGATCAGGCTATCGTGACCAAGGTCGATAACACCGACATCACGGCCGACAACTTCAGCGAGAAGCTCAACAATGCCGACGCTACCATCATCGTTCAGTCTGGCTCGACCGCCGAGTCCTTTGCCCAGGAGAACTTCCCCAAGGCCAAGATCGTCCCCTACAAGGACGCTACCGAGTGCTTCAGCGCCCTGCAGTCCGATAAGGGCGACGCCGTAGTCACCAACCGCTCCGTTGCCAGCCAGCTGACCGCCGAGCAGTTCAACACCTGCCAGACCATTAAGCAGATCAGCACCGGCGAGGAGTACGCCATCGCCATCAACCAGGGCAACACCAAGCTCAAGGACGACATCAACCAGGCCATCAAGGACCTGACCGACGACGGTACCGTCGACGCCCTCATGGCTAAGTACAACATCAAGTAAATAGATGCTTGATTGCGCAAAGGCCCTTTCCGTTTTGCGGAGAGGGCCTTTGCGCTTCTCTCGACGGAGAGTGCTTCCGTCTCGTTTTGCCGGCAACTTCTACGATAGGAGCCACCTTGTCTCAATTGAACGAAGGGGCTGCGGAGCAGCGTTTTTTACTGCCTGCCTTGCTCCAAAAGCTAGCCTGCGTCATGGCCGTGGCGCTCGCGCTGGTGTGCGCGGGGGCATATGCGCCCACGACCGCCCAGGCGCTTGAGACCGCAAAGATTACCGCCCGACCCAACACCGGTTCGGGCAGCGCTGTGGTCGGCGGCACCGAGACGCGCATTACCTGGGAGGTCCAGGCCGATGCCGACGAGGAGCTGAGCGGTCTTTCGCTGACGTTTGTCGACGGCACGACGTTTGGTACCGATGACACGCGATTGACGATGCTCTCGGGCGAGGACCTCATGGATCGTACGCCCATGAGGTCCTCGTGCAAGGCTGACGGCCAAACGCTCAAGATCGACTTTGGCGAGACGGCACCTGCCGGCGGCTTTTTCCGTGTCGAGGTCTACGGCGTGACGTTTCCCGTCGAGGGCGGCGATGAGGCCTTTAGCGGCACCTATACGCTCGCCGACGGTTCGACCAAGAAGATTTCCAAGATTCCTTCCGTCGAGATTAAGGGCGTGACGGCATTCGATAACTTCCTGGCCGATCTTAAGGAGCAGCCGTGGGTCGAGGCATGGAATTCCAACATGTTCCTTCGCCTGTTCTTGAACCCGGTCATTTTGGTCCAGAGCCTGCCGATCGTCTTTAAGGGCTTCCTTATGTCGCTCTCGATCGTGCTTGTGGCGTTTCCGCTGGCGATCCCCTTTGGCTTTGCCCTGTCGCTCATGCGCATCTCCAAGTCGCGCATCCTGCGTTGCCTTGCCGGCATCTACGTGAATATCATCCGCGGCACGCCGGCGTTCCTGCAGATCTATATCGCGTTCTTTGGCCTGCCGCTGGCCGGCGTCAAGGTTGACGACTATGTGCTGGGCGTTATCGTCATGGCCATGAACTCGTCCGCCTACCTGTGCGAGATCTTCCGCGCCGGTATTCAGTCGATCCCCAAGGGTCAGAACGAGGCCGCTCGCTCGCTGGGCATGAATGCCTTCCAGACACTGCTCTACGTTATGATTCCGCAGACGTTCCGCAATGTCCTGCCTACGCTGACCAGCGAGTTTATCCTGCTTTACAAGGATACGTCGCTGCTCGCGGCCGTGGGCGTGGTCGAGATCGTCATGAACGCCCGCACCATCGTGGCCACGACGGGCTCCATCACGCCGTACGTGGTTGCCGCGCTGTTCTACCTGGTCATCACCCTGCCGCTTGCGCGCTTGGTGAGCGGTCTTGAGGCGAGGCTGCTGGGTACGGCCGAAACCAAAAAGAAGCGTCCCGCCAAGAGCGCCGGACAGGTCGTCGCGACGCCCGCCGATCACATCGCCGGTCTGTAAGGAGGTCCTATCATGAGCGAAACCAATAACTCGAACGAGGTCGTCGTCAGCATCAAGAACATCCAGAAGGCCTTTGGCGATAACGTGGTCCTGCGCGACATCGATCTGGATGTGCACAAGGGTGAGGTCGTCGTAGTCCTGGGTCCTTCGGGCTCGGGCAAGTCGACGATGCTTCGCTGCATCAATCGTCTGGAGCATCCCACGAGTGGTTCGATTGTCGTCGAGGGCGTGGATGTGTGCGCCAAGGGCGTCGACCTCAATAAGGTACGTACGCACTTGGGCATGGTCTTTCAGCAGTTCAACCTGTTCCCGCACCTGTCGGTCAAAAAGAACGTCATGCTTGCGCAGCAAAAGGTGCTCAAGCGCAGCAAGGAAGAGGCCGAGAAGATTGCCGTCGAGGAGCTGACCAAGGTCGGTCTTGCCGAGCGTATCGACTTTATGCCGAGCCAGCTCTCGGGCGGCCAGCAGCAGCGCGTTGCCATCGCCCGCGCCCTGTCGATGAACCCTCACGTGATGCTCTTTGACGAGGCTACGTCGGCGCTCGACCCCGAGCTCGTCCGCGACGTTCTGGGTGTCATGCGCGACCTGGCACGCGACGGCATGACCATGATCGTCGTGACGCACGAGATGGGCTTTGCCCGCGACGTCGCCGACCGCGTTGTCTTTATGGACGGCGGCGTTATCGTGGAGGAGGGCACGCCGAGCGAGGTTTTCGACCATCCCAAAAGCGAACGCACCAAGGCGTTTTTGGGCAATATCTCGTAGCGGCGCGTCGAAGTTGTCGATATAGCAAACGGGGACCGGATAGTATCCGGCCCCCGTTTTTGTTTGGGCGTGAACGACTGTTGTTGTGCAATGCTCGGCTGTCAGTTGCTTTGCGACTTTCTGACGGCTTCGTTAGGCCAGCTCCGCTCCCAGGGCTTTGCAGGCCGCCTCGCCCTCATCGTCGGGCGCATCGTAGCAGATGACGGAATCGACGACGTTGACGCCCGCCTCCTCGGCGTCCGCCTTCCAGTTGTCCATCCACTCGCCCTCGGCCCACGAATAGGAACCAAAGAGGATGACCTTCTTGTCGCCGAGGGCTTCCTTGACCTCATCCCACATGGGCTGGAACTCATCGTATTCAAGCTCCTCGGAGCCCATGGCGGGGCAGCCGAAGGCGATGGCATCATAGTTGGTGGCCTTGTCGGCAGAGAAGTCGGCGCAGGGGATGACTGCGGCCTCGGCTCCGGCTGACGTCGCGCCCTCGGCGACGAGGTTTGCCATGGCCTCGGTGTTGCCTGTGCCGCTCCAGTAGACGACTGCGATCTTGCTCATATTGAGTCCTTTCGGTTGTGCGGCGTGCGGCCGCGGTTTGTACGTTCTATCGGGTCGCCTGGGCAAGTTGCGCCAAGCTGCAGCCCTGCTGATAGATAAAGGTGAGGTGTTGGGTGCAGGCACGGTACGCATCAAACGTCGCAAGCGCCTGCTCGGCATTCGTATAGACCTTCCAGGCTCCAAAGATCTTGTAGTTCTCGCCACGTTGGGCGATGAACTCGTGCACGTCGTCGTAGGGATACCCCAGGAAGTAGCCAATTTCGTGTGGAAACTCGCAGGTGCAGCCATTGTCGTAGCGTGCTTGATGGTCCAATGCGCATCGGGTTTGGCCGCATGCGCATTCCGCGGCGTTATTGCTTGCGAGCGTGATGCGCGATGCCAGGTGCACAAGACATGCCGAGAGGTTGCCGGTGTCGTAGCCCTCCTTGGCGAGTGCCGTTTTGGCGCGCGGGTCAGCAAGGTAAGTGGCGAGGCTATTGGGCCGATATGCGTATACGAGCGCCCCGCAGGGGCGCCAGACCAAAACGCTCAGATGAATGCCGAGCGAGTTAAGCTCGCGGTTGCACTGGGCGATAACGTTGAGCAGGCGTGCTCGGCGTTCTGCGATTGACGCGGTCGCGTCCGAACCATCCTGATGGGCGTAGACGCCGGGATAGGTAAAGAGCGATGCCGGCTTGATGCCCGCGAGCGTGGGAGAGCAGTTGCGCACGACCGCTGCCTGAAACGTTGGAATGTCTATGGTTCGGGTCACGGTGCTCCTTACGGATCTAAACTGTTAGCCTAGGAAAACGTATACACGAAAGTAAGCCATGGTCAACAAAAAAGTTTGAGTAGGGAAACTAATTGACCGAACCGACATGATTTTGGGTTAAGATGGGGACACCCCACGGGGGTATCTCTGAAATGGACCGTAAGGAAGGGGAGCGTATGAGCGACTTGCTCAACCCAGCAAATATCATCGTGCTGGGCGTGATTGCTATTGGTATGTTCTTTGGGCTGCGCCGTATTGCGGCGTCGACGCATGGGAAGAGTTGCTGCAGTGATGGCGCAAGCGGAAAGAAAGCCAAGAGGGTTGTTGTGGTGGATACCGATGCGTCGCACTATCCCTATAGCGATGAGCTGTTCATCGGCGGCATGAGCTGTGACGACTGCGCTCAGAACGTAGCCAATGCCCTCAATACGCTTGATGGCGTGTGGGCAACGGTAACGTATACGGACCACACGGCACGCGTACGCTCGAAGCGCCCGGTTGATCGCGACACACTCGAGACGGCGGTGAGGGGTGCGGGCTATTACGTTATGAAAATGTAGGCGTTGCCCTCTCCGGTGGGTACCAGCCTCCTGCCCATTGTGACTATCGGCATCCAAAAATTTGCGCAAAAATAACCTTTAGATGCGGCAAAAGTGGAGTTTGGTGACGGTTTGCGCGGAATTCGCTACCAATCGAGCATCTATGAACCCGTCCAAAAAATTACAGGTGTATATTTATACACTGATTATTGCTGTGCTCAGATTGCAATTAACCGTGGACAGAAATGAAGAATGCTAAAACTGGGCTTTAGGACAGGGGAGGCTATAACCTTATGAGACGAGTGGGAACACTTGGCTTGGTGGCAGCGCTTGCCGCTATCTTGGTATCGCCGCTGCCGGCGCACGCCGAAGACGCATCGGGTGCCGTTACCTACAATGCGGGAAATGGGTATTCCTTTGAGAAGCTCTCGCATCCTACGGTAGGAACGTCGCAGCCGGATGGCATCGTCGACTACCAGGGTAACGGTGCCGTTGCCGTTCCGGGCGCCGATGGTAATACGGCCAACAACGAAGGCGATCGCGGCCAGAGCTACACTTGGGCGGCTGCGAGCTATGGTGACTGGCTTTATGTGGGCACCTGCTATGCGGCGATGGGCAACACGCTGACGCTCATGAACAGCACGCTGGGCGATTCCTTTGATGTCGAAACCATGCGCCTGACGCTGGAGGCCATGTTTAACGGTACCTTCTTCTATGGACAGCAGAAGGAGGACGGCACGGCCGACAAGGACAGCGGCGGCATCTTGGTCAAGATCAATACCAAGACCGGTGAGACCAAGCTGCTACTCTCTGAATCGCTCAACGGCGTCGCTCCTTTGTTCCGCAATGCCGTGAGCTATAAGGGTAAGCTCTATTTCTGCGGCAGCGTCAGGACCAATGGCGGCAAAGGCGGCCTGCCTGCTGTATACGAGATCGATCCTAAGACGGATGAGTACAAAGTTGTCTATCAGGGCCTTTCGAGCATGCAGGATTACGGTGCTGCCTACAAGCAGGGCATTTCTACCGGTATCCGCGGCATGTGCGTCCATGATGGCCAGCTCGTCATCAGTAATGTGGGTAAAGACGCGAACGGTAATTTTGTGTCGACAATCCTGACGTCGTCTGACCCCTCGAAGGGCCAGGACAGCTTCACCGAGATTGCCAACTCGGAGACGCTGTTTGGCTATCCGGCGATTCGCTATAAGGACAGCATCTACGGCGGCGCCATTTGGGATATGGTCTCGTACAATGGCCATCTCTATGCGACCATCTGCACCGGTACGCCCGAGAACGCTCCCGATGATAATTCCATGCAGTCGTTTGCCATGGTCCGTGGCGACAAGAATGCCGACGGCAGTTATTCGTGGACTCCCATTGTCGGCGATCAGAAGACGGACGGTGCAAAGTACTGCTTTGGCATCGATCCTGCCCGTACCCGTTCTGGCGCTGCCAACCTCATCGTCTACAACGACTACCTCTATATCGGTGAATACAACGACGAGGAGATTGCCCTCGAGCGCATCCTGTTCAACAAATCCAACACCGAAGAGGGCGGTAAGAGCAGCATGGGCGGCGTTGACTGCTCGTTTGTGAATGCCAATCTTGAGCAGTCGGTTAACATCTATCGTATGGACAAGGACGAGAACATGGAGCTCGTCGTTGGCGATCGCACCGACATGTTCCCCGAGGGCGGTATTTCCGGCCTGACTTCGGGCTTTGGCCGAAACGAGAACCAGTACATTTGGCGCATGCAGAAGTTCGACGGCAAGCTGTATATCGGTACCTTTGATACCGCGAGCCTGCTTGAGCCGATCGGCCAGTTCTCCAATGGCGACATTATCGATATGACGCCCGAGGAGTGGGACTCTCAGGTTCAGCGCCTTAGGGACCTGCTCGATCACCTGCTCGACAAGAAATCGCCTGACGACCCCATCGTTCCCGTGAACACGCTTGCGGACGATGATTCAAACGAGGCCGTCGAGGTCGATGATTCGAACGAAGCTGCCGAGGTTGATGATTCAAACAAGGCCGTCGATGTCGATGACGAGAAGACCGAGGTTGCTAAGGGCTTTGGCGATCTGAGCGATGCGCTGGAGGATGCCACGGGCGATCTTTGCGATCAGGCCGCGACGATGTCCCAGGACGTTGAGGACGACGCCGCTTATGTCCAGAAGATCGATGGCGAGATCGCGTACTTCAAGTCCTTTGCCGACCAGTATCAGGACATGCTCGATAGCTATGAGAGCCTGAAGCAGCAGTACGAGGATGCCTATGGCACCGAGCTGCCGAGCGATATTCAGGATGCGCTCGATAAGCTGCTGAGCGAGGAGAACCTCAAGAAGCTGCAGAGCGTGCTTACGTGCATGTGTTATCTTCGCGATGCCGAGCGTGGCTTTGATATGTATGTGACCGAGGACGGCGTGAACTTTACGACGCTGACGACCAATGGCTTTAACGATCCGTATAACCATGGTCTGCGCACCTTTGCGGTGACCAACCAGGGTCTGTGCCTCGGTACCGCCAACCCATTCTATGGCTGCCAGGTTTGGATCCAGCGCAAGGAGAATTCTGAGAATCCGGTCGAACCCGGTACTCCGGATCCGACGGAGCCCACGGATCCCTCGCAGCCGGGTGGTGGCGATCAGCCTGGTGGCAGCCAGACGGGCGGTAACGACCAGTCGAGCAGCACCACGACCACTGTCACGACGACCGCTAAGAAGACTCCGAAGGACGGCTCGCTGCCTCACGCTGGTGACTCGACCCTCACGCTGGTCTTGGGATTGCTGGTTGCAGCTGCCGCAGTGCTTGGCATTGCTCTCGTCTTGCGCAAGCGTTCTCGTCGCTAGACTCGACCACGCAGCTCGATGCCTTGGATATCGTCGAAGTCGATGGCGATATCCCTGAGTTTGAGCAGCTTGAATGCGGGTAACACTTCGTCGAGAATGCCCGTGCGGCTACGATAGCCGTACATATCGTAATAGGTGACGCGCACCAGATCGCCGCGTTTGAGGCCCTCGAGCTTTTTCGAAAGCTCGAGGGCTTTTTCTTCTGTGAGTTCGCATTTGGGCTCAACAGTGATCTCTTGTTTGCGCACAAGCTCGTAGTATCCCGTGAGGGAGGCAAAGGGCATAAACTGCGCGGCACGGCCGGCGCGGATGGCGCCGTTGGCGGTGAGCTTGGGGTCGGCGGAGCGACGTCTTCCCTCGGGGTCCGCTAGACGTTCAAAAGGCGTCGGTGGCCGCATCGGCTGTTGTTGGGGCTTAGGCACGATGTCCTCCTACCTGATCGTTGCGTTCGCGTGCGGTGGCGCCGGCGGTAAAGCTTAATCCCTTGACGAGTGCGTTCTTGCCGTACTTACCCTTTACGGCCAGGACGGCGCGCGCCAGGTCGCGCTCGCGCTCATCGGCCTTAACATCGCTAAACAGGTCGATAGTGGCAAATTCCTCGGGCATGAGGTTGCCAAATCCCAGGTTGATACGCTTGACCGGTCGTTTGGGATCGACAGTCTGCGCCCAGAGCTCATCGAAATAGCCCATGATTTTCTTAAACGAATTGGTGCGCTCGGGCAGCTTTCGCGAGGCGTTAGAGTGTGCAAAGAGCGCGGCGTAGCCACCACGCGGTTTACCGCCATGCTCTCCCACAAAGATGCCATCGGTTGCCTGCGCCTCACGTACCAGTCGGCGCCGTTCGTCATTGTGCTGGACGGGCTTGGGCGCACGGGGTGCGAGCTCAGGACCGGCGGTCGCGGTGGGTTCGATGCTCGACGTGCTCGAGCGTAGGTGTCCGCATCCGTCTACATATTGCGCTGTGCCGCTGGCGTCGAGGCGGCGTATGTCGGCGCGCTCGCTCGCGTAGCCTACAAAGAGCGAGATGCTGTCGCACACCACGTGCTTATCGACTAAGTCCAACACGGCGTTGTCGACCATCTCGCGCAACACGGTGTAGGCTTGCTCATAGGCATAGCCTTTCGATAGCACTTGCCCCGTGGTTGTTGAGGTTGCCTGCGGGCGATAGGCCTGAATATCGGCGATGGTTGTCGGCTCACGCCCGAAGGCGTGGTCGATAAGATACTCGGCATTGACGCCGAGCTCGTCGTAAAGCAGGGTTTCGTCGAGCGCCGCGACGCCCATCAGATCGTAGACGCCGTATTTCTCGAGACGGGCCGCCACGCCGGGGCCGATGCCCCAGATGTCGGTGATGGGGCGATGGGGCCAGATCTCCTTGCGAAAGGTCTCGTCGTCGAGTTTGCCGATGCGACTGGGCACGTGCTTGGCGGTGATATCGAGTGCAACCTTGGCCTGGAATAGGTTAGGGCCGATGCCGACCGTCGCCGTGATGCCGGTGCGCGCCAGGACCTCGTCGCGCAACATGCAGGCGAAGCCTTCAGCGTCGGTGTGATAGAGGTCCAGATAGGGCGTCACGTCGATAAAGCATTCGTCGATGGAGTAGACGTGCACGTCCTGTGGGCTGACGAATTCCAGATAGATACCGTAGATTTGCGCCGACACCTCCATGTAGTGCTGCATGCGCGGTACGGCCTTGATGTAGTCGATGCCGTCGGGAATCTCGAACAGGCGACAGCGGTTATGGATTCCGAGGTCCTTCATGGCCTGTGTGATGGCGAGGCAGATGGTCGTGCGCCCGCGCGATTCGTCGGCAACGACCAGGTTGGTGGTGAGCGGGTTGAGCCCGCGGTCAACGCACTCGACGCTAGCGTAAAACGTCTTGAGGTCGATGCAGATATAGGTGTGACGCTCGTGCCCCACGCGTCCTCCCATCAAACACATGTTCTTATCGAATACATGTTCGATAATACCCGCTCGTCTGGACATCGTCAAAACCTGCCCCTTTTGGTAGGTATGGTCGTGCGGTTGAATCGGGTTTTAACGCAGCTCTAAAGAGTGCGAAACAGCTCGGAAAACCTTGCTTCGTAGCATGAGCCTAACGATTGATACCGCCTATACGCACGGAAGGGTTGTGGGAAAGATGGTCAATTATGGGTTTGGTATGCCGACGCGCCTTGTTGCGGATGGAGACGTGGCTCGCTGGTGCGGGCGATTGGTTGCCCACTATGGCGGCACCAAGGCACTGGTCGTGCTGGGCGGTGACAAGCATACGCGCGATGAGCTTGTCTCGGCGGCACTCGGCTCGGTTGACCGAGCTCTGCTCGAGCGCGTGCTTTTCCGCTGTGGCTCGGTTGAGCGCGACGGGGAAGACGGGCTGATCGACGAAGCTGTAGCCCTGGCGACCGACGAAGGCGTGGACTTTGTCCTGGCGGTCGGCGATGCCGATACGGCGGGCTTTGCGCGCGAACTCGCTCGTCGCATGGCCGTGCTCGATGCCGGCGAGGACGGCTTTGTTCCCTACGGGTGCATCGTCTCCGAGGGAAAAGTGCCCGCCGTCGTGGGTGCCGGCGAGGTTCCCGTTTTTGCCATTATCGCACCCGAGCTGCTGGAGGGCATCGGCACTCCCTTGCGTGAGTTGCTCGGCAGCGTGTGCGCCGCGGCCTAGTACCTGCCAGGAAGGGACAGGTTAATTTTGGTAGGTAAAGCGTTTGACCTGCCAAAATAAACCTGTCCCTTTTTGGTGGGTCGCCGTTTGGGGGCGGATTGGCAACGCTCGCTGATTGTAGTCTTGACCTGCGCTAGAATAGGGGTATCTGATTATCCGGGCGCATGGAGGTATGCGCCCGTATGCTGAGGAGGACTTTATGGCAACTGTTGCCGCACCTATCGACGCTACGTCGACCGCCGCTTGGAAGGCGCTCGAGGCCCACCAGGAGAAGCTCGAGGCCGAGGGCATCGACCTCAAGGCCTGGTTCGCTGCCGATCCCGAGCGTGTGAATAAGCTGAGCTTTGACGCTGGTGACCTGCACTTTGACCTGTCCAAGAACCTGGTGACCGATGAGACCGTCAAGCTGCTGTGCGATCTTGCCCGCGAGGTGAAGCTCGAGGAGCGCCGCGACGCCATGTTCTCCGGCGAGCACATTAACACCACCGAGGACCGCGCCGTCCTGCACACCGCGCTTCGCCGCCCGGTAACCGAGAAGGGCCAGCTCATCGTCGACGGCCAGGACGTCGTCGCCGACGTGCACGAGGTCCTCGATCGCATGTATGCCTTCGCCGAGCGCGTGCGCTCCGGTGAGTGGAAGGGCGTTACCGGCAAGAAGATCGAGCACCTGGTGTCCATCGGCATCGGTGGCTCCGATCTGGGCCCGGTCATGGCCTACGAGGCCCTGCGTCCCTACGCCGACGCCGGTATCGACTGCCGCTACATCTCCAACATCGACCCCAACGATCAGGCCGAGAAGCTCAAGGGTCTCGATCCCGAGACAACGCTCGTGATCATCGTCTCCAAGACCTTCACCACGCTCGAGACCCTCACCAACGCTCGCGAAGTCAAGACCTGGATGCTCGAGCAGCTCAAGGCTCAGGGCGCCATCGATGGCTCCGAGGAGCAGAACGCCGAGGCCGTGGCAAAGCACTTCGTCGCCGTTTCCACCGCACTCGAGAAGGTTGAGGCCTTCGGTATCGACCCCGCCAACGCCTTCGGCTTCTGGAACTGGGTCGGCGGCCGCTACTCCGTCGACTCCGCCGTGGGCCTGTCGCTGATCGTCGTGCTCGGCCCCGAGCGCTTCCAGCAGTTCCTCGAGGGCTTCCATGCCATTGACGAGTACTTCTGCAACACGCCGCTCGAGAGCAACGCCGTCGCGCTGATGGGCCTGTTCAACGTCTGGTACGTCAACTTCTTCGGCTCCAAGAGCCACGCCGTGCTTCCGTACTGCCAGTATCTGCACCGCTTCCCGGCTTACCTGCAGCAGCTCACCATGGAGTCCAACGGCAAGCACGTCCGCTGGGACGGCAGCGCTGTGACCTCCGATACCGGCGAGATCTTCTGGGGCGAGCCCGGCACCAACGGCCAGCATGCCTTCTATCAGCTGCTGCACCAGGGCACCGTGGTGGTTCCGGCCGACTTCATCGCCTTCGCCAATACCGCCAACCCTGCGACCGATAGCGGTCAGGATGTGCATGAGCTGTTCCTGGGCAACTTCCTGGCCCAGACCAAGGCTCTCGCCTTTGGTAAGACTGCCGACGAGGTTCGTGCCGAGGGCACGCCCGAGCAGATCGTCCCGGCCCGCTGCTTTGAGGGCAACCGTCCGACGACCTCGATCTTCGGCGACACGCTGACCCCGTTCGCACTCGGCGAGCTCATCGCCCTGTACGAGCACATCACGTTTGTCGAGGGCACGGTCTGGGGCATTGACTCCTACGACCAGTGGGGCGTCGAGCTGGGCAAGCAGCTTGCCAAGCAGATTACCCCGGCCTTCCACGACGACGCCGCCAAGGCCGAGCAGGACGCTTCGACCCAGGCGCTCATCGAGTTCTACCGCGCGCATCGCAAGTAGTCGCTGCTGTTAACGCATCGCGTCTTATAGTCAGGGGCCCGTATCCTATCGGATGCGGGCCCCTTTGCTTTGCCGTGGTCCCGGGGCGCACGGCCTTTGTGGAACATCGCCGGGGCGCCGCGCGCTGCGAGAACCCTGCGCCTAGATCTCGGTCTCCGCATGGCCTCGCTGCGCCTCGGGCAGCTCCCCGTAGAGCGGATGGTCTTCGAGCCTAAAGCGCTCGACCTGTTCGGGAGTGCGACCGCGTACAAAGAGCCACGAGCGATCGATCGGCGTCGCCATGAGCGTGCTGGGCAGCGCGTCGGCGCGGTCAGAAAACACCCGGGCACTCTCGGGATCCTGGAACGCCAGCACCAGATGCGTGTCGCAGTTGCCCATGATGGAGCGTGCGCGTGCCTCGCCATAGAGCGCATCGAGCTGGTTGGTCGACTGCAGCAGCAGCGTTGCCCAGATGTTGCGGCTTCGGATAATCGAGAGCACGTTGTCGATCTGGGGGATCTGCAGATTTGCGAAGTCATCGAGCATAAAGCGCACGGGCACGGGCAGGCTGCCGTCGGGCTGCCTATCGGCTTCGCGAATGAGGTCCATAAACGCCTGCGTAATAAAGAGGCCGGTCAGCGGATCGAGATTGCGATCAATATCGCTTACGGTTACAAACAGGGCGCAGGGGGTGTGTCCCATGGAAGCGAAGTCCACCTGATGGCACTCACGATAGAGCTGTGCCGCACCGTCGAATCCCAGACACATGACCTTTTCGGCAAGGATGCCGACGATGCTCGCGTGCATGCGCTCGGCATTTTGCGTAATGGCGTAGCGCCGCCATAGCGAGAGGGCATAGCTTTGGGGGTCGGTCGTGATCAGGTCGTCAAACAATCGACCAGTGGCACCGTCCTGCAGGTGCTCGATCAGCTTGATGACCGAGCTGATCGTCTGCTCGTCGGCGGGTAGCTGTTCGGTGACGTAGGCGATAAGACACGACAGCAGGTTTGCCGCCGCATGATCCCAAAAAGGCTGGTTGTTGTCCTCGATGGGGCAGATGGCCTTTGCCACCGAGAGGATGTCCTGCTGGTTGGGCCTGCCGTCCGCCTTGCGGCGAATGTGCCTCAGGGGGTTGTAGCCGCAGCGCTCGATGCCGGGCGCAAGGGCCGGGACGGTGTTGAGGTCGGCGAAGTTGAGACATTGCACGCGGTAGCCGTGGGCTGCCAGCACGGGTCCCACTTCGCGACAGAGCGTGCCTTTGGTGTCGAGCACGATGTAGCTTGCGTTCATTTGCAGCAGGTTGGGCTTGAGGACGTTTCTGGTCTTGCCGGCTCCCGAGGGGCCGATCACAAGTGCGTTGTTGTTGAGTCCCGTTTGGCGGGTGTCGCAGGAAAGCGTTCGATCCTTGGCGAGGATGGTGGACGATGCGGGCTCAGATGCGGCGAGGCGGCTGGCGAGGTTAGACATGGGCGATCTCCTTGGTGGTCGAGAGGATTTCGTGGGCAAAGCCGAGCTCGACGGCGCGCTTGGCCGAAAGGTAGGTGTCTTTTGCAGTGAGGGACTGGATGCGCTTGGGCGTGAGGCCGCTGCGGTCCGAGAGGATTTGCGTGAGGGTCTTGCGGGTCTGCATGAGACGCCGGCTGGTTTCCTGCAGCGCAAGTGCCGAGCCGCCTGCCCCCTGGGGGATCAGCGGGTCGTGAATCATGAGCTCTGCATGGGGCGCCATACGGCGATCGTCGCCGCCCATAAAGATCACGGCGCCCATGGACGCGGCGAATTCCAGGCAGACGGTGCGGATGGGGCACGATGCGAGGCGCATGGCGTCATAGATCGCAAGACCCGATCGCACGCTTCCGCCGGCGCTGGCGACAAATATGGTGATGGGGCGGCTGGGGTCGGTGGCATCGAGCAGGCGGATCTGCTGGCATAGGTCGTGGGTCATCGGGGTTTCGATGTTTCCCATGACGGAGAGCTCGCGACGGGCGAGCATCTCATCGTAAATGCTGGTGAGCGTGATACCTCGGGCGGATTCACGCATGGTGAGGGGGCTGATGATGGGGGAATGATTGGTGTCCATGAGGACTCCTTTCTGTTGGTTGTGTTGTGGAATATGATTGTTGCCCGCGGAGGGGCTGGCGGGCTACAGGGTTCGTCCGAGCCTGAGATCGAGCTCGGTTGTGGGGCAGGCTGCCTGTTCGTGCGGCTCGCAAGCGCCAAGGGCTCCAAAGCGATAGAGCGTTGCGGCGGGCGTGGTGTAGGCGAGCCGCAGCTGATGCTCGACAGGGGCACATCCGTCATTTTTGTAATGAGCCGCGTAGTACTGCGCGATGCTGGCGTTCATCTCGCTGCCATTGCGATGGCGCTCAAACTGGCGTCTGCAGGTCTCGATGATCTTTGCTACCGACTTGGGTGCCGTCGCGGGAACAAGGGCGAGATAGCCCTCAAATAGCTCGTTGATGCTCAGGAGGCACAGCAGATCGATCAGCGTCCTTATGGCTGCTCCCTCGGCGGAAAAGTGCGCGGTCATGCGGTTATATCGGTTGCGGTCGACGATGGCCGCATGGGGTCTTGGAGTTTTCTGCCCCGTGGTCCCGGGCTTTTGCCGCGCCTGTGTATTGAGCTCGACGTTGCAGCGCTTGAGGCCGTCCAACGGAAGGAACAGTGCGGTGCGCAGGGTGTTCCGCTTGCTTTCGAGTTCATGACGCTCGTCGGGTTCCCATTCGAGCTTGAGTTTCGTGTCGAGCGCCGTAAGCATATGGGCTAGGCAGCCTACGGTAAGAACGTACGAATCGTTGTCGCGTTTTGGGGCATAGGGGTCTGTCAGCTTGCGAATGTCGGGGTCGCCCATGATCTTTGTGCAGCGCTTCAGCAGTTGGGGGTGGTCGGCCAAGATCGTCGCGAGCGGTAGCGACGCGTAGTTCTTGATGGTCGCGGCGGCAAAGGCGGCGTCATATTCGTTTGCATATGCTCGCTCAATGCGGGCATCCAGAATGCTTTTCTTATCGCCGTTTTCAGCGTGGTAGTTTGTCATAGCTTCTCCAATCGGTTGATGTTCGTGCTGTTTGTTGATGTGTTGGTTGTCGTGAGTGATGTGCTTGCCGTGGGTGATGTGCTGACGTTGGGGTGCTATGCGGTTTTCAATGAGCCCGTGAGGCAGTTGCTGCAGGGGCGGGATGGAACGGCCCATGCAAGGCGGAAGGCATCGTGCTCAAAATCGAGACAGCAATGCCCTGGGTGCCTCACATGTGGCAGTTACCTCATTAAGTTGTCATTGCGTTTGGGGTTGTACTTTGCCGATCTTCTTTCTCTTACACGCTGAAAACTGAAACTGAATATGCTCGATCAAACGATGACCACCGGAGCGGTCATCTTTAAAGTACGTTCGTTTTGCTGATTTGACAAGAACTAATTTTGAATTTTTTCTACGGGGTGAAATGAGATTTGTGGAACGGTCGCGATTGGTGTCGCCAGCTTTGCATGTGGTGGCTCGGCGTTTGGGCTGGAACTACTGAGCCCCGAGATGGCGTCCCGTTCATGTTTGAGACAATATATGACTTTTTGCCCGTTGCAAACAGAGTCGCAGTGGGTGTTCTGTATGATGGCTCAGACAAGGTTGTTCAATGACAGGGAGGCATATATGGCAATCAAAGCCATCGCAATGGATATCGACGGTACGCTCACCAACGATCAGAAAGTGATTAGCCCGCGTACGCGCGAGAAACTGCTCGCGGCGCAGGAGTCGGGCATTAAGCTCATTTTGGCTTCGGGCCGTCCCGCATGGGGGCTGCACGCCTTGGCACAGGAGCTCGACCTTCAAAACCATGACGGTCTGCTGGTGGCCTTTAACGGCGCTCACGTCGTCGATGCCCAGACCGACGAGGTGCTGTTCGATCAGGCTATGCCTGCCGACGAATTACATCGCCTGATTGATCACCTGCGTAATTTTGACGTGATCCCTATGATTTCGCTCGGTCGCGATTTGCACGTCGAGGACTCGTACCATTGCATGATCACGCTGCCTGACGGCTCGCAGAAGAATATCGTCAAGTATGAGCGCGACGCGTGCGATCTTAAGATTCGCGAGGTGGAGAGCCTGCATGAGGTCGCTGATGCTTATCCCGTGGACAAGCTGCTCACTGCGGGCGACCCGGCCTATTTGCAAGCGCATCACGAGGAGATGTACGCGCCCTTTACTCAGACGCTTTCTGGTATGTTTACGGCCGACTGGTACTTTGAGTACACGGCGCCCGGTATCGACAAGGCCCGTGCGCTCGAGGGTGCCCTGCCCAAGCTCGGCATCGATGCCAGTGAGGTCGTATCGTTTGGCGACGGCCAGAACGACAAGTCCATGATTGAGTGGGCCGGTACCGGTGTTGCCATGGGCAACGCCGTCGATGAGGTTAAGGCCGTGGCCCAGATGGTGACCGCCAATAACAACGAAGACGGCATTGCGGTGGCGCTGGATAAGCTGCTGGGTTAGAATCGCCGATAATGCATGGTTCGGGCGCCTGCTTGCAGGCGCCCTTTTGTTAGGGAGGGTGCCGTGTCCGCATTTCCGTTCGACGCCGTTATCTTTGACATGGACGGCGTCATTGTCGATACCGAGTATTACTACCTGGGCGAGACTGCCGCGTTTGCCAAGGAGCTTGGGCTTAATCTGACTCAAGAGGAGTTGAATGGGCAGGTCGGTACCTCGCATCAGTTCTTCCTGCATATGCTGGTCGATTGGTTTGAGCGCGCCGGTAAGGGGCATTTCACTGGCGAGGAAGCGTTGGCCCGTTGGGACGAGTGGGCGCATAAGCGTCCGCGCGACTATCAGGCTTTGATTAACCCAGGCGCCGTGGATACGATTCGAGAGCTGCCGCGCCGTGGCGTTCGCGTGGCGCTTGCCAGCTCGTCTCCCATGGTTAGCATCGAGGAAGTGCTCAATGCGTGCGGGCTGTCGGATGCCTTTGAGTATGTGGTGAGCGGCGAGCAGTTTAAGGAGAGCAAGCCCGAGCCCGACATCTACCTGCATGCGCTGGATCTCCTGGGGCTGCCCGCGAATCGCTGCTGCTGCGTTGAGGATTCGGTGCCTGGCATCACTGCCGGCAAGCGAGCCGGCCTGACAGTCATTGCCAAGCGTGAGGAGCGCTTTGGATTTAGCCAGGATGCCGCGGACAAGATTATCGACCAGCTGCCCGATTTGCTGAAGCTTGCGTAGGGCCAGGGCGGCACGGCGGCCATTACGGCGATCTCGTTAGGACGAGAAAGGGACGGCGCTATGACATTCAACGTTAACGCTCTTGGGTTTGGCGACAACGTCGTCGATCGCTACGAGCATATCCACACCATGTATCCCGGCGGCAACGCGGTGAACTTCGCCGTTTATGCCAAGAAATGCGGTGCCGCACGCTCTGCATACATGGGCATTTTTGGCAATGACGCTGCTGCCGAGCATGTCATTGCAAGCCTCGAGGATGAGGGTATCGAGCTTGACAAGTGCGAGCAGATGATTGGCGAGAACGGAGCGGCTCGCGTGACCGTCGTTGACGGTGACCGTGTCTTCCTTGGTTCCAACGAGGGCGGTATCCGTGGCGATGCGCGCTATGTCCTCGATCGCTTTGACCTTTCGTACATGAAGCAGTTCGATGTGGTTCATTCGGGCAACTATTGCTTTACCGAGCGCGAGCTGCCCAAGCTGAAGGCTGCGGGCGTCACAGTCTCTTTTGACTTTTCGGACGACTCCACCGACGAGTACTACGAGCAGATTGCGCCCTTCGTCGATTTCGCTTTCTTTAGTGCGGCGGATGCCGCGAGTGAGGACGAGATTCGCGAGCGCCTGGCATGGGTGAAGGGCCTGGGTCCGCGTTTTGTGTCGGCTACGGCGGGCGCCGAGGGCTGCATTGCTTACGACGGCGAGCGTTATTACCGCCAGCTGGCTAAACCGGTAACGGATATGAAGGACACCATGGGGGCGGGCGACTCGTTCCTCACCTCGTTTTTGATGTGCTATCTCGATTCCGCCAAGCGTGGCGAGGATGGCGCCGAGGCCATCGAGCGCGCGCTCGACTTTGCTGCCGGGTTTGCCTCGACCGTGTGCGGCATGGAAGGTTCTTGGGGCCATGGGGCGCCGATTTCCGATCGCGTCGAAAATGTTGGTGTAAGGGTGACACCCTAGCGCCCGTTTAACGAAGAACGGCCTTCGTCCTAGAATCTGAAATCACCACAACAACAGGTTTCTAGGAAAGGACGAAGACCGCTATGGGAATCTTATCAGACCCGACGCCGGACATGCTCGCCATGCCCCGTTTCGACGACGGCGCCATCGACATGCAGGAGCTGCTCCGCAGGCTAGCCGAGCAGGTCGTGAACGCCGTGATGGACGCCGAGGCCGACCAGCTGTGCGGCGGCGGGGCGAACAGCCGGAACGGCTACCGCGAGAGGTCGCTCGCCACCTGCGTCGGCACGCTGACGCTGCGCATCCCCAAGCTGCGCTCCGGCAGCTTCTTCCCCGAGGACGTGCTCGAGCGCTACCAGCGCGTCGACCGCGCGCTCGTGGCCGCCGTGGCCGAGATGTGCGCCACGGGCACGAGCACCCGCAAGGTGCGGAGGGTGGCCGAGAAGATGGGCGTCTCCAGGCTCTCGAAGGACCAGGTGAGCGCCATCGCCTCGAGCCTGGACGCGGACATCGAGGACCTGTGCGGAAGGCCGCTCGGCGGCTCGCCGGTGCCCTACGTCTGGCTCGACGCGACCTACGTCAAGTGCCGCCGCGGGGGGCGCGTCGCCTCCACCGCCGTGGTCACCGCCGTCGGCTGCGATGCGGGCGGCTGGAGGCGCGTCCTGGGCGTCGACGTTGTCGACACCGAGTCCTACGACTCGTGGCTCGCCTTCCTGCGGGCCATCCGCTCGCGCGGGGCGGCGGGCGTGCGGCTCGTCGTCTCGGACGCCCACCCGGGGCTCGTCCGGGCGCTCGGCGAGGTCTTCCAGG
>CAJLUE010000031.1 GCA_905209765.1 uncultured Collinsella sp.
GCGTATCAATCGACGGGTTCATGGTAACGGTCAGAATCATATTGAACTCCTGTTTAGAAAACCGGCCCGCGCCCCATCACAGAAACGCGAGCCGTCAATTAAAAAGCTGCAGAATGCCAGGTACCGCCAAAACGAAGCACACAAGCTCAGCAAGCAAAAGTGTTATCGGAGCAGCTCGCCCGCCAGATGGCTTCGCAGCGTCGACTGGTCTGGCGTTCGGTAGAACGCCGGAACCCCACTAGTCGTGGTATTCGCCGCGGTCCCACTTCTCCAGGAACTCGTCAAAGAAGTGCGGGTCAGCCTGAGCCTCGGCGTCGGCCTTGTTGCAGGCATCAATCTTGGCAATCAGGGCATCGTGCTCGGGAGTCTTGTCGTAGGGCTCCTCCAGGAAGGCAAGCATGATATCGGCCATCAGGAACTCGCCGGTGATCTTGCCGCCAAAGCCCACGATGTTGGCGTTGAGCTCGCGACGGGCATACAGGGCAGAGGTCATGTCGCGAACCAGGGCGCAGCGGGCGCCGGGAACCTTGTTGACGGCGTTGGTGATGCCGATGCCGGTGCCGCACAGGGCCACGCCAAAGTCGGCCTTGCCGCTGGCAACAGCCTCGCCCACGGCCTTACCGTAAATGGGATAGTGCGTACGGGTGTGGCTGTAGGTGCCGCAGTCAAGCACCTTGTAGCCAGCCTGCTCCAGGCGGTCGGCCAGATAGATCTTCTCGTCCGTAACGATATGGTCGCAACCGATTGCGATGGTCTTCTTCATCAGAACGTCCTTTCGTCTGAATTCACAAGTTGAGATAGAAGTTCGAGTTCTCGGTGGCTCTCGTTAGGCCATCTTATTGAGCATGTCGACACGGATCTGGTGACGGCCGCCGGCGTACTGGGCGCGCAGGAACTCGCGGGCGATCTTCTTGGCGACCTCGGTGCCCACAACGCCCGGGCCCATGGTGACCATGCGCGAGCCGTTGTGTTCGCGGGTCATGTAAGCGGAACGCTCATCGGAAATGTTGGCGACGACCATGCCCTTGATCTTGACGGCGGCCATATAGGAGCCGACGCCGTACTTATCGAATGCGAAGCCCTGGGAATCCTTGTGCTCCAGCAGGTCCTTGGCAACGGCGGTGGCGGAATCGACAAAGTCCGCGGCAGGGGTCTCGGAATAGTCGACGACCTCGTGACCGTCGGCGATGAGCATCTCCTTGATGGACTCCTTCATCGACATACCGTCGGCATCGGAAGCGATTACAACTCTCATGACATCCTCCTTGAGAGATACGCAGGTGCGTAGTTTCTGTTTGGAAGTGTTGAATCGCGTTCAGGTCCGGGCATCTGAATGTGCGGTTCTTCACTGTTCATGTTTATTTGAACACATTCGAACATTAACTGCAACAATAATTTGTTTGTCTTTGTTCTTTTTTGAACAAATACCGTTCGCGGATGGTTGCTGACCGTTTGGACTCAGAAAAGGCCCGGCTTACCGCGCATTCAACAAACAAAAGGGCGGCCGAGAACGTGTCTCGGCCGCCCTTCGGCGGTATGCCCCAGTATATACAGCTGTTTTAGCTACTCGGACTGCCCGCCCTTTTTGGCGTGCTTGGACGGAGCGCTCAGAAAGCGACCCGTCAGATAGTTCGCCGGGCCGGAAATATCAATCCCCAGTAGCACGTGCCCCAGCCACAAAAACGCCGCGAGCACCAGCAATGGAATCACGCACGAGGTCACGATCATCACGATGACGCCTTCGATCAGATCGGTCACCTGCTGCACAATTTCATCGGTAATCTGCTTGGCACCGCTGGTCACCGATGTGACGAGACCCGAGGCACCGTCGGCAAGCTGCTCAAGCACATTCTTGGACTCTGTGGACTCGGTCTTTTTCTTGCTTGCTTTGGAGCTGTCGCTATCTGCCGCATCCGCAGCCTTTTGCTGAGCTTGCTCAATACTTACGCGATACGTTTCATCGACCTTCTGCGACACCCATACGCTTGCGGGCACCAACACCATGCCAATTATGGCGACCACCAGCACACGCGTTGCCACGCGGCGAATGACTGTGCTCGTGCTCCAGCGTCCGTGAATGCCAAGTGAGATCGCAAAGAGCACCAGCGCAAACGGGATCAGGATGCCCAGGCCAACCGACCACAAAATCGTAAGCAAATATTTCTCTAGGTATAGCACGGCAAGCACGATACCAAGGTTGCCTGAAAGCTGCGCGAGCTGCTCGGCGACTGGCGTTCCCGTATCGCCCGGCAGCGCAGTGATACCCGCAGATAGGGCGACGCACGAGGTCGTGAGCGCCAAAACATTGCCCTTCTTTTGATCGATGACCTCGATGGTGGAGTCCCAAGTCTTGGTATCGGCAAAATGCGGACGAGCTACAAAGCCCGACAGCAGCGCCAGTACCACGAGCGCAACGATAAAGCCAATCTGTAGCTTTTTGTTTGCGCACACGATATCGGACAGGCTGGGCTGTAGCTCGGTTACCGTCGTATGCTCAGTTATCTGGACAGGACGCCCATGGGCCATCTCGTGCGCACCTCTTTTTTGTATTGACCCGTTATCCGGCATTTGGATACCTCCTCATTCCGGCCTGTATTGCGGGTGAAAGTATACCCATCCAGCGAAAAACCGAACGGGAGGGCGTGCAGAAGCTCCATAACGCTGCTAGTCGAACAGTGCCATTTCAAAACTATGCCGGTTTACTACCGTAAAACCGATAGGACCGACCACATTTGCTATTAGCAGAAAATGGCAAGCTTTCTACCTGCGGCTTTGATAACGCTGTTCTTTCTATAGTTGAAAGAATACGATTCATCGTAGTAAACCGGCATAGTTTTGTAACCGACGGGTCGAGTCGGCACCGCAACAAACCTAATAACCCGTTTTCTTCCATCCTCAAAGGATCAAATGCATGGCAGGAGTGTCCCTAACTGCCGGCAGATAAGGAACGTCCCCAAGTGCCGGGTAAAAAGAAAAAGCCCTGTCGCGAGTCTGCGGCAGAGCTTTTGGAAGGGGACTTGGTTGTGCGGACTCGTTAGGCGAGCTTGGCCTCGAGCTCGGCGATGCGCTTGTAGGCATCGATGGTAAAGCGGGTCTGCTTCTCCAGAATCATAGTGGTCATGAGAGTGTCCTGAGCGTGAGCCATGATGAAGGTCATCTCCATCTCGCCACCGCCGGCCTCCTGCGAAAGCAGCTTGGTCTGCGTGTCGTGGGCACCGATGAGCGCATCGCTGGCATCCTTGTGCAGCTGTTCGGCCTTCTCAAAGTCACCCTCGCGAGCAGCATCGAGCGCTGCAAGCAGATCGGTCTGGGCGTCACCTGCGTATGCGACGATCTCGAATCCAACCATCGAGATTTCTTCTTTGGTTGCCATATTGCGTTCCTTTCACATATGAACCAATGGAGAGCATCGCGTCCGGGCATACGCGCTGCGTTCTGTATGGCAGAAACATTAACATTCAAACAAAAAAGAACAACGCAAAACGCAATTTCGAGCTATGAACGGTTGCTTTTCACCCGTGAACGGTTTTTAAACTGTTTTGAACAATATCAAACATGATTAGTGGAAGCCCAAACAGGACCGCACCCTAACGCAAATCGCGCACCGTATCGCCCTCTACGAGCACGCCGGGGATCAGCATGTGCTCCACGCCAGACGCAACCTCCTCGGCACCGGCGATCTTATCGACTGCCCACATGCCGACACGCTTGTTGTCAAAGCGCACGGTGGTCAGGCGACGGTCGGGCACGATATCGCCCAGACTGTCATCTACACCCACCACGCTCACATCCTCGGGCACGTGCTTTCCGCGCGACTCGAGTCCGCGAATGCAACCGTAGGCCATGGCGTCGTTGGAGGCATAGATGGCAGTACAGGTCGGATCGTCCGCCAGAGCCTGGCCTGCGGCATATCCACTCTGAGCCGTCCAGTCGCCACGGATGAGTCGCGGTGGCTCAATACCATGCGCGCGCAATGTCTCGCGCCAGCCCTCCTCGCGCTGCATGCCCGAAAGCGAGCGCTCGGGACACGAGATAAAGTGCACGGTCTTGTGCCCCTGCCCCAGCAAGTACTCGACAACCTGGCGCGAACAATCGAACTGATCGTTATCGACCGTCGAGCACAGCGGGTGCTCCAACATCGTAACGAGCACTGTCTGCATGCCGGGCAGTGGCTCGAAGGTGCCAAAGTCCGCCGGCATGCGATTCATGATCACAACCATACCGTCCACTGGCAGTGCGCTCATGCGCGACGATGCGCTCTCGAGGGTATACGGATGCCCATCTACTTTCGTGAGGGTAATGGCGTAGCCGTGCTTATCGGCGGCGGCAGCAAAGCCCTCCATACGGTCGAGGTTGCCGGTACCGGTAATGTTGAACATGGCGACGCCGACAGTCTTAAACTTGCCGCGGCGCAGCGATCGACCGGCAAAGTTTGGACGATAGCCAAGCTCGCGCATGGCGGCACGCACGCGCTCCTTGGTCTCGGGGCGCACGCTGGGCGAATCGTGGACAGTGCGCGAGACCGTCTGTTCTGAGACGCCCGCGAGGAGCGCCACATCCTTAACGGAAACCGATTTTTTAACAGCGGCCATAGGTTGATCTTTCTATGTCAACGATGCCATTGGTGGCACCCTACGCAGTCAAATGAAACGTCTTCAAGTATATCTAACGCCTCCCCCACCATACGCTCACCACCCAAAACCTACCGTTCACCGACATTTTTGCTTCACCGAACGGCTTTTGTCGCCCAAATGTTAACGTTGCCATTGTGCAAACACAGAGCCACCGGGCGGCTCAAACGTTTACGCGCAAGGAATCGACGGTCCACAGGCACAGGGACCACCGATTCGCGTCTTTTTTGTATCCAAAAATGGCAACGTCAACATTTTGGCAGCCAAACGCCAAAAGCTACCATCGTTGCTAGCCCACCGACTCTTAGGAGCTTTGCATGGAGCAACTCATCGCCATCATCGAAAAGGGCCAGCCCTTTTTCAACGCGATCGCCCGCAACAAGTACCTCAAGGCGATCCGTGACGGTTTTATCTCCGTCATCCCCATCATCATCTTCTCGTCCATCTTTTGCCTGGTAGCCTCGGTCCCCAACATCTGGGGTTTCTACTGGCCCGATGACATCAACAACGCCCTGTGGAAGTGCTACAACTACTCCATGGGCATTCTGGCCATCGCCTGCGCCGCCACCACGGCCAAGCACTTCGCCGACGCTCAGAACCGCGATCTGCCCAAGAACAACCAGATCAACTTTATCTCGTGCATGTGCGCGGCCATCATCGGCTTCTTGCTCCTTTCGAGCGACACCATCGCCACGGACGCCGCCAGCGGCTTCAACACCACCTACCTTGGTTCCAAGGGCCTGCTGACCGCTTTCATCGCTGCGTTTGTGACCGGCATCATCTACAAGTTCTTCATTAAGCGCAACATCACCGTCAAGATGCCCGAGCAGGTTCCGCCCAACATCTCGCAGACCTTTAAGGACATCATCCCCTTCTCCGTCTGCATCACCGTCTTTTGGGTCTTTGACATCGTCTTCCGCGCTGTTTTTGGCTTCTGCTTTGCCCAGGGCGTCATCCAGGTGTTCCAGCCCCTGTTCACCGCTGCCGACGGCTATATCGGCCTCGCTGTGATTTACGGCGCCATGAGCCTCTTCTGGTTCGTCGGCGTCCACGGCCCCTCGATCGTCGAGCCCGCCATCGCCGCCGCTCTCGTTGCCAACATGACCGACAACCTAGCTGCGTTCCAGGCTGGCCAGCACGCTTCTGCTGTCCTGACCCAGGGTGCCCAGTACTTCGTCGTCTGCATGGGCGGCACCGGCGCCACGCTCGTCCTGGTCTTTATGTTCTGCTTCCTGGCCAAGTCCCAGGAGATGCGCGCCGTCGGTAAGGCAGCTATCGTCCCCGTGTGCTTTGCCGTCAACGAGCCGCTGCTGTTCGCCGCGCCCATCGTGCTCAACCCCGTCTTCTTTGTCCCGTTTGTCTTTGCCCCGATCGCCAACATCTGGATCCTCAAGATCTTTATCGACTTCTTGGGCATGAACGGCTTTATGTACACCCTGCCCTGGACCGTCCCCGGCCCCATCGGCACCATCATGGGCCTGGGCTTCCAGCCGCTCGCCTTTGTGATGCTCGCCCTTATCCTGGTCGTCGACTTCGTTCTGTACTATCCGTTCTTCCGTGCCTATGACGCCCAGAAGTGCGCCGAGGAGGCCGAGATCTCCCAGGAGGAGCTCGCCGCCAAGAACGCCGAGAAGGCCGCCAAGCTCAACGATGCCTTCCAGGGCAAGGCCGACGCCAAGAGCGTTGCCGCCGGCGCTGCTGCCGAGGCCGTGAAGGCCGACGCTCCCGCCGCTTCCGCAGCACCCGCTGCCGAGGCAACGGCCACCAGCGACCTCAACGGCAAGCGCGTGCTCGTGCTCTGCCAGGGCGGCGGAACTTCGGGCCTGCTCGCCAACGCGCTGGCCAAGGCTGCTAAAGAGCGCGGCATCAATCTTGAGACCGCTGCCGAGGCATATGGCAACCACGTCGACATGCTCCCCGACTTTGACCTGGTCGTACTGGCCCCGCAGGCCGCAAGCTACCTGGCCGACCTGCAGAAGGACTGCGAGCGCGTGGGCAACAAGTGCGTCGCCTGCCGTGGCAAGCAGTACATCGAGCTCTCCCAGAACGGTGACAAGTCTCTCGCCTTCGTAAGCGAGCAACTCTCGAAGTAAGTAACGCTCAGGGCCAGCCGATCATCCAAGACCGGTTGGCCCTTCAATTTAGACGATTGGATATTTCATCATGTCCGTTAACCCTGCTAGCGTCACCAACCCGCCCGCGCAGTTTCCCGAGGACTTTGTCTTTGGCGGTGCCACCGCTGCCTACCAGGTAGAGGGCGAGACCCGCACTCACGGTAAGGGCAAGGTTGCCTGGGACGACTTCCTGAAGGCCCAGGGGCGCTTTTCCCCCGATCCCGCTTCGGACTTCTACAACCAGTACCCCGTCGATCTGGAGCTATGCGAGGAGTTTGGCATCAACGGCATCCGCCTCTCCATTGCCTGGAGCCGCATCTTCCCCAACGGCACCGGTGAGATCAACCCCGAGGGCGTGCAGTTCTACCACGACCTTTTCGCCGAGTGCCACAAACATCACGTTGAGCCGTTTGTCACGCTGCATCACTTCGATACGCCGCTTCCCCTCTTTGAGAAGGGCGACTTCCTCAACCGCGAGACCATCGACGCCTTTGTGGACTTTGCCACTTTCTGCTTTAAGGAGTACGCCGACCAGGTGACCTACTGGTTCACCTTTAACGAGATCTGGGCGGACGCCTCCAACACCTACATCGAGGGCACCTTCCCCGGTGGCGTCAAGGCGCATCTTGCCGAGGCCTTCCAGTGCGAGCACAACATGATGCTCGCCCACGCCAAGGCCGTGCTGGCCTTCCACAACGGCGGCTTTAAGGGCAAGATCGGCGTCATCCAGTCGTTGGAGTTTAAGTATCCGCTCAACGAGAACGACCCCGCCGACATCAAGGCCGCCAACAACGAGCACGTGCTGCAGAACCAGTTTCTGCTCGACGCCACCTTCCGCGGCGACTATGCTCCCGACACCCTCGAGTGCGCCAACCGCCTGGCGGCCATCTCGGGCGGCACCATCGAGATCTTGGACGAGGACCTCGAGATTATGCGCGAGGCAGCGCTCTACAACGACTACCTGGGCGTCAACAACTACCAGTGCCGTTTCTTGAAGGCTTACGATGGCGAGAACGACCTGCACCACAACGGTACGGGCGAGAAGGGCACTGGCCGCTGGCGCGTCAAGGGCATTGGCGAGCATGTGAACAAGCCCGGCATCCCCACCACCGACTGGGACTGGATCATCTATCCCGAGGGCCTGTTCGATCTGCTCGTCTACATTAAGCAGCGCTACCCCAACTACAAGCAGATCTTCATCACCGAGAACGGCATGGGCTACAAGGACCCCTACAAGGACGGTTTTGTGGACGACCAGCCGCGCATCGACTACATCGAGCAGCACCTGCGCTGGTTGCTCAAGGCCATGGAGGTGGGCGTCAACGTGGGCGGCTACTTCCTGTGGAGCCTGCAGGATCAGTTCTCCTGGACCAATGGCTACAACAAGCGTTACGGCTTCTTCTACGTTGACTTTGAAACCCAGAAGCGCACGCCCAAGGCAAGCGCATACTGGTATAAGCACGTGGCGCAGACCCGTCGTCTGGACTAGTGACTGGCGGGGTTACCCGCCCACATAACCTGTCCCCATTTCTCAGCCGGGGGCGGCACGTCACACGGCACGCCGCCCCCGGCCTTTTTGTGCAGGTCAGAAGCCGTTTATCTCAATCTGTAACATCTAGCCGAGTTTTTGGTCCTAGCTGTTACAGATCGAGACAAACAGAACGCCCGAGTAGAAATATCTCAATCTGTAACATCTAGCTGGCTATTTCACCCTTAACTGTTACAGATCGAGACAAATGGAATAGGCGGGGTCGAATTGTCTAAATCTGTAACACTAAAACCGGTTTTGGACGTCTGGTTGTTACAGATTGAGATAAACGCACAGGACAATCCTCTCAATCTCGATCTGTAACATCTAGCCGAGTATTTCGGCCCTACCTGTTACAGATTAAGACGAACAGGCCGAGCACGTCTACGCCCGCAGGTCCTTCACGCTGGAACGCTCGACCAGCACACCCGAGACGAGCGTACGGCTTCTGGAGCTCGGGGCTTCCAGACCTGCGACGACCTCGTTAAGCGCACGGATGCCCAGCTCGCGGTGACGGAACTTTACCGACGTCAGAATCGAGTTGGGAATCATCTTGTAGAGCTCATCGTCGAAGCCGATCACGGACGCGTCGTCGGGCACACTGAGCCCTTTGTCACGTAGAGCCATCATCACGCCGTTTGCCATGCAGTCGTTAGCAGCGAGGACCGCCGTGCAATCGGGTTTATCGGCAAGCACAAGGCCCGCGGCATAGCCACTATCCGCATTCCAATCGCCTTGCAGAGGCTCGGGCGGCTCAATGCCACGCGCCTCGAGTGCCGCACGCCAACCTTTCATACGGCACTGGCTCGACAGCGACTCTTTCTTACCAGAGACGAAGTACACGTTTTTATGCCCGTGGTTCAAGAAGTACTCGCACGCCATGCGCGCGCCGCCCTCTTGGTCGTCACTGACGGTGGAGCAGGTAGGATGCTCCATCGGCGTAATAATCACCGTCTTGAGGTCTTTCGGCGCCTCAAAGCTATCAAAGTCATCGACCATCTGACGCAGGTTGAAGATCATGCCATCAACAGGCAGCTGCGACATTCTGCGCGCCGCATCGGCAAGAGTCATCTTCTCACCTCCGCACTTCTTAATCATCGTGAGCGCAAAGCCGCGTTCTTCGGCGGCATCGGCGATACCGTCAATCATGTCCACGGCACCGCCCGACAAGTGAAACAGCACGACGCCGATGCAACCATAACGGCCCAACTTGAGCGAACGTGCGGCAAAGTTGGTTCGAAACCCGAGCGCCTCCATTGCGGAATGGACCTTATCGCGTGTCGACTCGCGCACGCTATCGGGCTCATTGATCACGCGCGACACCGTCTTGAGAGAAACACCCGCGGCAATCGCCACATCGTTCATCGAGACATTTTTCTTGTCCATCGTTGCCACTACTTCTCCAGTCGGTTTTGCATCGCTTGTTTTTTGCGTTCTAGCATACACTACCTGCCTGACTGATAAATCAACCGTTTACCGGACAATATCGACCACTCACCCGTAAATCCTTGTTGCTCTTCCAAAAATGTCTTACGTTGTCATTAACGAAATGACAACGTTGTCATTTCGCAATGCCTTCCATAAGCAGGAAGGTTTCCGGGCAGTCCTGACCATCCATCGACGACCAGTTCCATCCACATGCATCGCGCATCGAGCAGCAAAGGAGCTCTATGGACGCCATCGTAAAGATGCTCGAGAAGCATCAACCGTTCTTTGAGAAGATCTCGAGGAACATCTACCTCCAGGCCATTAAGGACGGATTCCTTGGGTGCATGCCCATCGTCCTCACCTCTTCGATCTTCCTGCTGATCGCCACCCTTCCCGGCGTAGTCGGCATCACGCTGCCCCAGCCGCTCATCGACTGGTGCAACAAGCTGTATAACTTCACCATGGGCGTCATGGGCATCATGGTTGCCGGCACCACCGCCAAGAACTTTACGGCTTCCATGAACCGTCGCATGCCCGCCGGCAAAGTGCTCAACGACGGTTCCACCATGGTGGCCGCCCAGTGCAGCATGCTGCTGCTCGCAGTCACGCAGTTCACCACCAAGTTCAACGGCTCCGAACTTTCGGTCTTCGATTGCACCAGCATGGGCACGCGCGGTCTGTTCTCGGCCTATATCGCCGCGTTCATTACCGTTTGGGTCTATAAGTTCTGCGTCTCGCGCGATCTGACCATTAAGCTGCCCAAGGAGGTCCCGGGCGCCATCGCTCAGAACTTCCGCGACATCATCCCCTTTGGCGGCGCCGTCATCATCTGCGGCATCATCGATGTCGTCGTTCGCAACCTCATGGGCGTTCCGTTCTCCGAGCTGCTTATCAAACTGCTCTCCCCGCTCTTTACCGCTGCAGAAACCTATCCCGGCCTTATCCTTATCCAGGCGGCCACCGCGTTCTTCTGGTTCATCGGCGTCCACGGCCCCTCGATCGTCCAGCCGGGCATCGACCCCATCCGTCTTGCCAACCAGGCCGAGAACCTGCAGGTTCTTCTGGCAGGCGGCCACCCCGCCCACTCCCTCACCTTTAACATGTCGCTCGTGGGTGAGTTCGGCGGCACCGGCGCCACGTTCATCGTGCCGCTTCTGCTGATTCTCTTTATGAAGTCCAAGCAGCTCAAAGCCGTCGGTAAGGCCTCGATTGTTCCTGTTGCCTTTGCTGTCAACGAACCGCTGCTCTTTGGCGCGCCGATGATCCTTAACCCCTACATGCTCATCCCCTTTGTTGCCGCCGGCTGCGTCAACGTGAGTGTTGCCAAGTTCTTTATCGATAACGTGGGCATGAACGGCTTCTCCTTCGTGGTGCCTTGGGCCACCCCCGCCCCCATCGGCATCTTCATCACCACGAACTTCCAGCTTATCGCCCTGGTATTTGTTGCGATCATCATCTTGCTGGACGCCATCATCTACCTGCCGTTCTTGAAGGCATACGATAAGCTGCTCTGCGACCAGGAGGCCGAGCGCGCCGCCGAGCTGGGTCTCGAGTCCGATGGTGCCGCCTCCATCGCCGCCAGCACCTCTGCGCCCGCCATCGAGCAGACCGCCGCTGCCGTCGAGCCGACCGCAGCTGCCGCTGACAGCAAGCCTGTCGCCGATCAGCCCGAGCCCGCTGCCGATGCATCCGCCAAGAAGGATGTCGATGGCCTGAAGGTCCTCGTCCTGTGCGCCGGCGCCGGCACCTCTGCCATGCTTGCCAACGCCATCAAGGAAGGTGCCGCGCAGACCGGAGAGAACATCGCTTCCTCCGCGGGCGCCTATGGTCAGCACACTGCCATCATGGATCAGTACGACGTCATCGTGCTCGCCCCGCAGGTTCGCAGCTACTACAACGACATGAAGGCCGACACCGATCGTCTGGGCATTAAGCTGCTCGCCCCGCGCGGCAAGGAATATATCGACCTCACCCGCGACCCTGCCGGCGCCATCAAGTGGCTCCGCGAGAACCTCGACTAGTTCCTCCCTCTGTTGGTGCCCGGATCCCCAGTTCGGGCACCTCTCCCTATTCGTATCCCACAGAAAGGATGACTCATGACCAACCCCATGCAGTTCCCCGACGGCTTTGTGTTTGGCGGCGCCACCGCCGCTTACCAGGTTGAGGGTGAGACCCGCACGCACGGCAAGGGCAAAGTGCCCTGGGACGATTTCCTGGCTGCTCAGGGTCGCTTCTCCCCCGACCCCGCAAGCGATTTCTACAACAAGTATCCGGTCGATATCGACCTGTGCCAGCGTTTTGGCATTAACGGCATTCGCGTCTCCATCGCTTGGAGCCGCATCTTCCCCAACGGCACCGGCGAGATTAACCCCGAGGGCGTCGCCTTCTATCATGAGCTCTTTGCTACCTGCAACAAAGCCGGCGTCATCCCCTATGTCACGCTCGATCACTTTGATACGCCCGAGGCCTTTTACCAGGACGGCGGCGAGGGCTTCTTGACGCGCACGACCATCGACGCCTTTGTCGAGTACGCCAAGTTCTGCTTTGCCGAGTTCACCGAGGTCAAGCACTGGTTCACGTTTAACGAGATTCCCGCAACCGCCGAGGGCAGCTTTATCGTCGGCAACTGGCCGCACGGCGAGAAATACCGTCTGGACAAGGCCTTCCAGCTCATGCACAACATGATGGTAGCCCACGCCAAGGCTGTCGTCGCCTTCCATGAGGGCGGCTTTGAGGGCGAGATCGGCATTGTCCAGAACCTGGAGCCCAAGTATCCCCTCGACCCCAACAATGCCGCCGACTGCGAGGCAGCTCGCATGGCCGACGTCATCAACAACCGCTGGGTGCTCGACGCCACTTTCCGCGGCCACTATGCAGCCGACACTATGGAGGCTGCGACCAAGCTGGCCCATATCGCCGGCGGCGAGCTCGACGTCCGCGACGAGGACATCGCCGCGCTGACCGCCGCGCTTCCCTACAACGATTGCCTGGGCGTCAACACCTACAAGTGCCAGTTCCTGCGTGCCGCCGAGGGCGAAAACGACATCAACCACAATGGCACCGGCGACAAGGGCTCCTCGCGCTGGTTCCTCAAGGGCGTGGGCGAGTCATGTGTGCGCGAAGGCGTACCCACCACCGATTGGGACTGGATCATCTATCCCGAGGGCCTGTACGACCTACTGCTCCGCATTAAGAACGATTACCCCAACTACAAGAAGATCTACATCACCGAGAACGGCATGGGCTATAAGGACGACTTCGAGGACGGATTTATCGACGACGCCCCTCGCATCGACTACATGCGTCAGCATCTCGCATGGATCCTCAAGGCAATCGACGGCGGCGTGAACGTCGACGGCTACTTTGTGTGGTCGCTGCAGGACCAGTTCTCCTGGACCAACGGCTATAACAAGCGCTACGGCCTGTTCTACATCGACTTTGAGACCCAGAAGCGCTATCCCAAGGCGAGCGCGTACTGGTACAAGAACGTCGCGGAGACCGGCCTGCTCATGGCCTAACTTTTGCCGCATACCCCCTGTCGGCCGCATGCGAATCCCTCCACGGGTTCGTATGCGGCCTTTTTGTTTTGGCTCGGCCCGAGCAGGCCGTCTGTCTCGATCTGTAACATCTAGCAGGGATTTTCGGCCCTAGCTGTTACAGATTGAGACGAACGGGTGGCCCGGGCCGAACAATCTCGATCTGTAACATGTAGACAACTTTTGAGCGTCTAGATGTTACAGATCGAGACAAACGCCACAGGTCAATCCCTTTAATCTCAATCTGTAACATCTAGCCGAGTTTTTCGATCCCAACTGTTACAGATTGAGACGATTCGACGGTATCGTCCGCTTGGACACACCGTGGTACAATTGTGTCCCAACGCAAAGGAGGTACCCATGTCAGCTTGTGTGCCCGTCCGAGATATGAAGGACACTGCTGCATTCACTACGCTTGTTGAGTCTGAGCGCGACGTCACCGTAACTAAGAACGGCTACGAGGCCATGCACTGCATCAGCAGCGACCAGTATCGCCTCATGCAAGAAGAAATCGCCAAGGCAAAATTGCTGTCTCGTATGATGTTGGCAGAAGACGAAATATCGCAAGGCGACTACAGCGATTACGAATCCTTCGCGGCTTCGATACGAGACAAATATGACCTATAACGTCGTAATCCTCAAAAGCGCGCGATATGAGTTCGAGAGTATCGTCGGATACCTTGCTCAAATCCTTAAGAATCCGCGTGCAGCAGGCAATTTTGTCGCTGAGTTTGAATATCAGCTTGATCTGCTTCGCGAGCAGCCGCTCCTACGTCCCCTCTCACACATGCAAGAGCTGGCGGCACGTAATTACCGATCGTTTCCCGTCAACAACTACGTGTGCCTTTACAAGTTTGAGCACGAAACAATCTATATCGCCCACATCTTTCATCAGTCACAGGACTACGCCCGCCTGGTCTAGCCCACAAGCTGAATACTTGGCCCGAGCGCATTTGCGTGTCATATCGCGTCACGTTGACGCGTAAAATGACGCGCAAATTTTTACGCATCATCAAATTTGACGCACAAATGGTGTTTTTACTTATACGTGTCATTCTGCACGTCATATTGAAGCGATAATCCCCGCACCGGCAGGGGGCAGAAGTATCGCCTGCAGCGTTAGCTAGCAAATGACCTGTGTGTGTTCCTCAATGGCAGTGCGGTCCTCGGCGGTAATACCCGGCTCGCACACCACGGCGTTCAAATTGTCCAGGCGGCAGAAAGTGTAGAAATCGCGCCTGCCGATCTTGCTGGAGTCGGCGATGAGGTAGCGCGTATCGGCCTTGCTAAAGGCGAGCTGCTGGATGCGGCCCTCTTCCATGTTAGACGTGGACACGTCGCCGTCCAAAATGCCGTTGGCACCGATAAACGCCGCGTCGATGCCCAACGCACGCAAGGCATCCTCGGCCGTGGGCCCCACAAAAGCGGCGGTGCGGCGACGGTACATGCCGCCTACCAGGCACAGGTCGCAGCCCTCGGGCGCCTCGAGCAGGTTAAAGACCGAAAGCGAATTGGTCTCATAGATGGAAGGCAGTTTGTCGGTGACTCGGAGAGCGCCAATGCGATCTCACGACGGTTGCGCTCATTGTCTCAATTAGATACTCAACGAAATACGGCCCCGCAGCTCAATAAGCTGTGGGGCCGTACTATACACCGACGAATCAACGACGGAGTGCATCCACTATTTGGCCAGCTCCTGAACGATCCAGTCAATTGCACCTTCGGGATCGTTGGTAAGGTCGATATACTGCTTGCCCCTTGTGGTGAGCAGTTTAATTCCAAGGCGATCGGTATCGGCCTTCATAGCGTCATAGTACATGCGTGCCTGGGGCGCCAGAACAATCACGTTGTACTGATTCATCGTCTCATAGTGGCTTCCGTACGCACCGGACTGAGAAACCAGATCAATACCCTTAGCAGCGGCACCTTCGCGAAGAGCATTTGCCAAGAGAGTCGAAGTGCCGGCACCCTGGCAAAGCACAAGCACGCGGATCTGCTCCGCCTTGCTCTTTACCGCCTCCAGAGCTTTTGCCGCATTTTCTTGTGCGGCAATAGCATCTGCATCCGAGGTTCCTGCAGCTTCCTTTGCGGACTCCTCCAAACAAAGCTGATGGTCATACGCCTTGCAGAACGGATAGTAAATCACAAAGTCAACGACCAACAGCACTGCCATCAATACAAGAGAACGTAGATCAAGACCTGTGGTGAGAAATGCACCGATTGGGCCAGGAAGCGCCCACGGCATGGTATACATGGGGGCGTTCATTCCAATTACGTCAATGAAAAACTTACCGATTATGGCGTTGACCATAGGAGCCGCTAGGAAGGGCACGAACATATAGGGATTGAGAACAATCGGCATACCGAAGAGAACGGGCTCGTTAACTCCAAAAATCACCGGGATAATCGATGCCTTGCCCATGGCTTTAAGCTGCTTGGAACGCATAAACATGATCAGGATAATAGGAACGATGAACGTGCAACCAGAACCGCCCAGACCGCCGATGAAGCTTGTAAAGTCCTGCGTGAGAGCAATTGACGGGTGTCCACCTGCTTGGAAAACCTCAAGATTGGTAACGGTATTGCCGTAGAGCGCAGCATTGATCGGACTCATGACAACCGAAGCACCGTGAATACCCATAAATTGGAAAAGTGCGACTGCGCCTTCGATAAGCGCCATGCCAGGATAGGTGTCGACCGCGGAGAACAGCGGCGAGATTAGAGCAGATACCAAATTGGCGAACGGCACAGCAAGCAGCGTACGGCTTGCGAGATCGATAACAGCGCACGCAAGGATTGAAAACCCAAACGCAAAGATATCGCGAAAACTCTGCGCAATAGAGCCAGGGACCTCTTTGGGGAGCTTGATCGTCACATTATGGCTAATGCACACCTTATAGATATTAACGGTCAAGAATGCGGATACGAACGCAGCGAGAAAACCCTTGGTTCCCATATAGCCGGTTTCAAAAACAGATGTATCTGCTCCACCAATCGAGACAACATCGTTCGTCACCGATAGCAAGAACATGCCGCACATGGCACAAACCATGCACGAGGTGGGGTTGAGAGATTTGCCCGAAGGCATGCGACGGTTCATCGACATGGCAAGTGAGCTCGCCGTGGTGCCAGCCACCATAATGCCAAGAAGCCCCATGGTATATGCATAGATTTTATTGAAGAAATCCAGCACCTCAGACGGAAGCGTGATGCCTACATAGGCAGGGAGCGTCGAAAGAAGAAGGAACAGGCTCGAGAACAGCACAATTGGCATATTCGAGAGAAAGCCATCCTTGATCGCCACCAGATAAATGTTCCTCGAGATTTTGTCGAAGAGGGGCTGGTGTTTTTCAAGGAATTTGACGATAGCGTCCATAACACATCCTTTCATGATTCCCGGGCACGTAACGATTTATCCGGACTCAACCGTCGTCGTCCCCGTTTGTATCCACTTATGTAAGTGAATACGTTCTTGTGCGAAATGTAATATCATTTGCGCGATTTGTCATAACCAATTTTTTTCCGCTGTGTCGATATGTCAAGAATTCAAATACTTATTCGGTGAACGGTAGTTGATTAATATAAGGTTTTCCCAGCTAAAGACTATTTTTTCCGAGCAGTACAATAAGTTTGCAACCGTTCACCGATTGGATATAACATATTGAATATATTGTTGTAACAATATTAGAGACAATGTCACAAGCCTGTCGTTCTAGTCAAAGGAAGTAACAATGCCCAAACGATTACTGAACATGTCCGCATCCGATTTTGCCGCCACGTCACCCATGGATCTAAAGCAGGCAATTCTGGCTTCCGAGGGACGTACCATCATGGCGGAAAACGTACCCTCTTCCCAATTTCTCGGCGGCGTTACTAATGCAGAAATCGAACGTGCCGCAGGTGCCGACCTGCTTCTGTTTAACGCGCTCGATGTGTTCGATCCAGTTATTGCCGGTATTCCAGATGATCTCAATGAAAACCCGGTCACTTGGGTGAAGCGAGCATGCGGAAGGCCCATTGGCGTCAATCTGGAGCCAGTTGATAACGAGGCAGAGATGTCTGAATCCCGAACGGAAATCCCCATGGGTCGTCGCGTCTCTCCCAAGACCTTAGAAAAGGCTAACGAACTCGGATTTGATTTTATCTGCCTGACGGGCAACCCTGGAACCGGCGTCTCCAACGATGCAATCGCCCATTCGATTAAACTCTCCAAAGAGCATTTCAATGGCCTGGTCATAGCCGGAAAAATGCATGGAGCGGGCGTTGCGGAACCTGTCATGACGCTCGAAATTGCGCGCAAGTTTGTTGACCTCGGCGTCGATATCCTTCTCGTGCCAGCCCCCTACACCGTCCCTTGCTTCCAAGAAGCAGACCTGCGCGCCATCGTAGACTTTGTACGATCCCACAACGTAGGCAAGTCAATTGAAGAGAAGGTTCTCGTCATGGCGGCGAACGGGACGAGTCAAGACTCCTGCGACAGCGAGACCATTAAGAAAATAGGCCTTGCAGCAAAAGCAGCTGGCGCTGACCTCCAACATATCGGGGACTCCATGAACGGTATTTGCCTGCCCCAGAATATCTTCACGCTTGGACAAGCCCTTCGTGGTTACAGGCATCAGATCGTCATGCTGAGCCGCTCTGTGATACGTTAAGGTTGTTGCGCTCAAGCTATATCCCGACCACGGCAATCATCAGATACCACCAACATGCAAACTGAGGCTCCAATGCTCGATACACACGAAAAACGGCCACTCTATTTACAGCTCACCGACGCGCTGCTCAAGCAAATCGTCGATGTATATCAAGCAGACGATAAACTTCCAACAGAAATGGAACTTTGCGACGAATACGCCGTAAGCAGAACAACCGTCCGACTTGCCATGAGTGAGCTGGAGCGTCGTGGAAGTATCTATCGAATCCAGGGTAAGGGATCGTTTGTTGCACCGAAACGCGTCAGCGAGCTCAATTCACTTTTAGACTTTGACTTTGCAAGCCATTGCGATGGTGTAGATCCGGATACCATAACCAAACATTTCGGCGGCCGCACATCAGGTCGTCCAATTTCCGTAATGATGCTCCAACAATTTGGATGCCAAAGTCGCGATGAGATTCAGCGTCTTGAATTGACCTACGAACTTGAAGGCAGCTTCATAGGCGCTGATACGTTCTTCATTTCAAAGTCGCGCGTTCCGAATAATCAGTTAGATTTTCAGGCATTTAGCAAAATCATGGACGAGTTGTCCAACTCTATCCAATCTGCTCGAGAAAGCTATAGAGCACGTCAACTTAGCGATTCCGAAGCCAGCAATTATGGTGTTGCAAAACTTCCGGTCATCGAACTAACTCGTTATGCTTACGACTCCGGAGGCAAATTAATTGCAATTACTTGCCGCACCGTCTTAACTGGGCAAATCCCTTATCAAAACTATATTTTCAAGTCCTAATGTTCTTTTTCTTTTGTCTCGATCTGTAACACGTAGCCGAGTTTTTAAGTCCTAGCTGTTACAGATCGAGACAAGCAAGGTAGACCCCGTCGAATTGTCTCAATCTGTAACACTAAGACCGGTTTTGGACGTCTAGATGTTACAGATTGAGATGATTTGATTATGGGGTCCTCATTTGCGCGTCATATCGCGTAGCGCTGACGCGCTGGTTTCCACAATGACAGGAGGTAAAAGTCCTCCCGCATCGCCCGTTGACAATCCCGTGGCGCTAGCTAGCAGATGACCTGCGTGTGTTCCTCGATGGCGGCACGATTCTCGGCGGCGATACCCGGTTCGCACACCACGGCGTCCAAGCTGTCCAGGCGGCAGAAGGTGTAGAAGTCGCGCTTGCCAATCTTGCTCGAATCGGCGATCAAGTAGCGCGAGTCTGCCTTGCTAAAGGCGAGCTGCTGGATACGGCCCTCGTCCATGTTGGACGTAGATACGTCGCCATCCAGAATGCCGTTGGCACCGATAAACGCAGCGTCGATACCCAGTGCACGCAGGGTATCCTCAGCCGTTGGTCCCACAAAAGCGGCGGTACGGCGACGGTACATACCACCCACGAGGCACAGGTCGCAATCTTCGCGCGCCTCGAGCAGGTTAAACACCGAAAGCGAATTGGTCACGATGCGCAGGCGAAACGCCGGCAGCATCGAGGCCATCTGCTCCACCGTAGTGCCCGTGCCCAAAAAGATGGTCGAGTCTTCCTCGATAAGCTCCACAGCATGGCGCGCGATCTGCAACTTTTCCTCGGCATGCTTAGTGCGCTTTTCGCTGTGCGAGTACTCGTGGCGCAACATAGCGTGGGGACGTCCCTGTGCACTGCGAGCTCCGCCGTGCACGCGCTCAATCTCGCCCAGACTCGCAAGTTCCTCAAGGTCGCGACGAATCGTCATGTCCGAAACGCCCAGTGCGTCCGAAATCTCCTTGACCGAGACCGTGCCCTGCTCTTCGAGCAGCTGACGAACCTTATCCT
>CAJLUE010000032.1 GCA_905209765.1 uncultured Collinsella sp.
TGCACTCGGCAACCTGCCGGCACCAGCATTCACCATTTGGGCAAATGCTGCCGAGCACATGCAAGCAATAAAAAAACCGCCCCGTATGGAGCGGTTTTGCCCTTTATATATCGAGCGCCTCGGCCATCGCTGCCGTAGTGATTGCCGTGGTTCCACAGCAACTGCCCACCATTGCGGCACCGGCATGTCTCCATTCGATGCATGCGCGCGCAAAAGCTTCGGGGTTCTCGTGCCATACGGGGCCATCCTGAGTCTGGACCGGATCGCCTACGTTGGGACGCACCGTGACGGGAGTAGTCGCCGATGCAACCATCCTGGGCACCGCCGTGTTCGCGGCCGCAAGCGAACAGCAATTAACACCAACCGAGTTTGCGCCGTGTTTTTCGGCGTACAAAACGGCTGCCTCGATGTTAAGGCCATCGCCCAACAGGTCGCCTTTATCGTCAACGACAAAACTCACCAGAACAGGCATGCCGTCGGCGGCATCTCGAGCGCCGGCAAGTATGGGCTGCAAATTACGGATAGACGTCACCGTCTCGATCAGCAGACCGTCAACGCCGGCATTGAGCAAGGCGTGCGCCTGTTCGCGCGCAATGCCTCGGATTTCACGATACTCGGCAGAGTCCTCGGCAAACCACTCAATACCGATCGGGCCCATCGAGCCCAGCAGCAGCTGAGGGTGCGCCTGGCGAGCATCGTCGACGGCCCCGCGATTGACCTCCGCCACGGACGGCGCAATCTGGTCGTGCTTGAGGGCATAGCTTGATGCCTGAAAGGTGTTGGTAATGAGCACCTGCGCGCCGGCGGCGACATACAAGCGATGGATACGAGAAACGGTCTGCGGCTCCGCCAGATTCCAAAACGCCGGTGGAATGTCAGCGGCATCGTACTCACTCAACAGAACACTGCCCATGGGGCCCTGCGCCAACAAGGTCTCGCTCGACAAGCGGCGCGTAAGTTCCTCGGCACCAAAGCGGTTGTAATAACTCGTATCCATATATATCCCGCTATTCCTCGACGCTGATTCCCTGCTTTTCGAGATAGGCGAGCCAGCGGCTCATCGTGTCCTCGGATAGCGCATGCTCCATCATGCAGGCCTCGGAATCGGCTCGCTCAAATTCGACACCGAGCTCCTGAACCAAAAACGTGCGGATGAGGCGATGACGGTACCAGATAGCCGTGCCAACCTCGCGGCCGCGATCGGTCAGGATCACCTTGCCGTAGTGCGATTGCTCGACAAGCTCGGATGCCTTGAGCGCCGAAACCGCTTTATTGACCGATGCCTTGGAGACGCCAAGGCGCTGCGCGATGTCGACCGATCGCACGCCGTTGGTTTCCCCCTCTTCGCTTTCAATGCGAACCATGCACTCCAAGTAGTCTTCGTTCGCCACCGTCAGATGTAGTTCGCGCGAGCTATTTGTCGTATCCATGATCTTCCGTCCCTTCTGCATTCAATGGCTGATTCTACCCCATCCAAGCGTCGTGGTATGCCGTGGCATACCGTGCTAGAGTTCTTGTTGCACACGACGACCAAGATTGGAGCGGTCTTTATGGAAAACACCACCACGAGCCCCGATGTCCTCGAGCGCTTTTTGCGCTACGTCCAGATCAACACGCAGTCCGAGGATGCAAACTGCGACCAGGTACCCTCGAGCGCCGTTCAGTTTGACCTTGCCAACGTGCTGGCTGAAGAGCTGCGCGAGCTTGGTGCGGAAGATGCCTACGTGACCGAGCACGCCTATGTCTGCGCGCATATCCCCGCAAGTGCGGGCGCTGAGGACAAGCCCGCCCTGGGCCTGATCGCCCATCTCGACACCACCGAAGTTGCACCGGGCGCCGGCGTGAAGCCGCACATCGTACACTACGAAGGCGGCGACCTGGTCTGCGGCACGGTTGACGGTAAGCCCGTTGCCATGAGTACCGCCAAGCTTCCCGCCCTGAACGACCTCGCGGGTGAGGACCTGGTCTGCAGCGATGGCACCACGCTGCTGGGCGCGGACGACAAGGCAGGCGTCGCCGAGATCATGTCGCTTGTCGCGCGTATCGCTCAGGACCCTTCTTTGCCCCATCCCGCACTCGGCATTTGCTTCTGCCCTGACGAGGAAATCGGCCACGGAGCCAAGCTGTTGGATATCGCTACCTTTGGCTGCAAGTACGCCTACACGGTCGACGGCGGCCCCATCGGCGAGCTGGAGTGGGAGTGCTTTAACGCCGCCGAGGCGACCGTCCGCTTTGAGGGCCAGTCCATCCACCCGGGCGACGCTAAGGGCCGTATGGTCAACGCAGGCAATCTGTTCTGCGACTTCAACGCGTTGCTCCCCTACGTGCAGCGCCCGGAGTATACGGAAGGCTACGAGGGCTTTTATCACCTTGAGGGTGTATCTGCGACCGTCGATCACGCCACAGCGCGCTATATCGTCCGCGACCATGACGCCGCCAAGTTCCAGCAGAAACTCGACCTTATTGATGCCGCCGCCTCGATGCTCAACCAGCGTCTGGGTGAGGAGCGCGTGACGGTCGAGATTAAGCAGCAGTATCGAAATATGGCCGAGATCGTTCGTGACTATCCCGAGCTTATTGATGTTGCCAAGGAAGCCTACCTTGCCTGCGGCGTTGAGCCCCAAGTGCTGCCGATTCGTGGCGGCACCGACGGCGCTCAGCTGTCGTTCCGCGGTCTGCCCTGCCCCAACCTTTCCACCGGCGGCTATTGCTACCACGGCGTCAACGAGTTCGTCCCGGTCAGTTCGCTCGTCAAGATGACCGACGTGCTCCAGGAGCTCGTCGCCCGCTTTGCATAAGCCTGGCTGCACAAGTCCAAAAGACGAATCGCCCCGTCCTCAACCAAGAACGGGGCGATTTTTTTACTGCAACGAGAATAGGTTGACGCACGCCAGCCTCTTAACGCAAGGAGTGTCCCAAACTGCCGGCACAAAAGGAACGTCCCCAAGTGCCAAGTGCATCAAGAGTGTCCCCCTTTGACCAGTCGTTTAAGAACGTCCCCAATGACTACCCATGTGCCAAGTGTTACGCCGATGTTTTGGCACCGACAGCGAAAACCCGCCAGAGCGAGCAAGGTGCCTTGAAACGAGGCGGCATTGATCTTTTGATCATGCCGCCGAAGTTGAAAGGCAGATTGCCGCTCTGGCGGGTTTGCAGCGTCAACTGGTTACGCGGTTTGGTAAAACCGCGTAACTCTAATAGTTGGCCTCGTAGCCGTTACCGTCGCCGGTGGGCTCTTCGTAGTAGTCCGAATCGCTCGAATCGCTTGAGTCATCGGAATCGTCAGAGCTGACCGATGAGGTTGCGGTACCGTTTGCGTAATCGTCTGACGTGTTGTTGTTCAGGTCGCCGATCGTAGAGCTGGAACCGTCGGAAAGACCCATGGTGTTGGGACCCTTGGGATCCTTGCCGGCATCGACGCGCTCCATCATTTCCTTGAGCTCGTCCTCGTAGACAAAGACGTAGCTCACACCGTCGATCATGGTGCTGTCGTCGGCGTACGAGGGCAGGTTGGCCGAGTAGATACCGTCGACATCCATACCGCGCATGGCGTTGACCGTAGCCACGATATCCTGAACGCTCATATCGGTTACGAGCATATCGGACAGCGAATTAACCAGGCCAAAGATCTTCGTGGCATCGAAGTTATTGAGAATCTGGTTGGCAAGGGCGCCAAGCACCTGACGCTGGTGGCGCATGCGCGTGTAATCGCCGTCGGCATAGGTGTAGCGGCAGCGGGCATAGGTAAGGGCGGTGGCACCGTCCATATGCTGCTGGCCAGCGGTAATCTTAATATCCAGGTGCTCGGGGTCGTCAACATCATCGGTTGCGTTAATGTCGATACCGCCAACCGAATCAATCAGCGCCTGCATACCGTCGAAGCTGACCTCGGCATAGTGGGAAATCTGAACACCGCACAGCTCGTTGACCGCCTCGACCATGGCCTCGGCGCCGCCAACGGTATGGCAGGCGTTGATCTTCATGGTCTCGCCCTTGTACTCGACCTTGGTGTCGCGCGGAACGGAAATGAGCGTCGCCTGCTTTTGCGTGGGGTCGATGCGTGCCAGGATAATCGAGTCGGCACGATACGTATCCTCGCCCGGACGGCCGTCGGTGCCAAGAAGCAGCACGTAGAACGGATCCTTTGCCTCATCGGTGTCAACCAGAACCCGACGCAGATTGTCGGTAATGACATTAGAATCGCCGAGCTTGCCCATAATGGTGGCAAACCACAGGCCGGCAGCGGTAGTGGCACTCAGCAGCACGCCAAGCACGACAATGAGCGCGACGTGACGAATCGTGTGGCTACGACGACGTTGACGAGCGCGCTCGGAATAGCGAGCCACGTTATCGCGACTGTAGATCTTGGCCTGCGCACCAGTTGAGGGTCTTCGGGCGGTGGTATCCGCGAGGGGCTTTTTATTAAACATAGGCAACCTGTATTAGTAGATGACGGGATCGGGGACGGTAGCATGCTCGACATGCGCGCCGAGCGCCTGCAGCTTTTCGACAAACTGCTCGTAGCCGCGCTTGATGTGATGGATGGCCGAAACCTCGGTCGTCCCGTCGGCGATCAAGCCCGCTACGACGAGGGCCGCTCCGCCACGCAGATCGGGCGAGGTAACCTGTGCACCCGAGAAGCCCTTGACGCCATGAATCATGGCATGATGGCTCTCGATACGAATGTCGGCACCCATGCGCACCAGCTCAGAGGCAAACATAAAGCGATTCTCGAAGATGTTTTCGGTAATAACGGAACTGCCGTCGGCAAGGGCGGAGAGCACCATAATCTGCGCCTGCATGTCCGTTGGGAAGCCGGGGAACGGAAGCGTCTGGATGTCGACCGGCTTGATACGCTCGGCACGGTTCACATGGACGCCATCTTCGACGCGCTCGCAGTCGATACCCATGAGCTCCATCTTCTTGAGCACCATGCCCAAGTGAATGGGGCAAAAGCCCGTTACATCGACACCGCGATCGTCGGCCATCAACGCGCCGGCAACGATAAAGGTACCGGCCTCGATGCGGTCGCCCACCACGCGATGGGTAACGGGATGGAGCTCTTCCACGCCTTCGATAGTCACGACGGGCGTACCGGCGCCAACAATCTTGGCGCCCATCTCGTTGAGCATGTTAGCGAGATCGACGATCTCGGGCTCGCGCGCGGCATTGTCGATAACCGTGGTGCCCTGTGCGCGCACAGAGGCCATGATGAGGTTCTCGGTCGCACCGACGCTGGCGAACTCGAGCGTAACGGTGGTACCGCGCAGACCTTGGGGCGCATTAGCGTTGATGTAACCGTGGGTGGTATCGAACTCAACGCCCAGGGCCTCAAGACCAAGAATGTGCATATCGATCTTGCGAGCACCCAGGTTGCAGCCGCCCGGCATGGCAATTTTGGCGCGATGGAAGCGGCCCAGCAGGGGTCCCATGACGGCGGTGGAAGCGCGCATCTTGGCAACGAGCTCGTAGGGGGCCTCCCATGAATCGACCTGAGAGGTATCAATCTCGAGCGTGTGTTCGTCGAGAACATCGATCGTAGCGCCCATGCCTTTGAGCACCTTGCCCATCACGTGGACATCGGAAATATCGGGCACGTTCTGCAGCGTCGTCTTGCCCGGCGCCAGAAGCGTTGCCGCCATGAGTTTGAGCGCGGAGTTCTTGGCGCCCGAGACGGGCACGGAGCCTCCGATGGCGTGGCCACCCTCAACGCGGATAATATCCAAGGTCTACCCTTTCAAAAAGCATGCCCGGGGTGGCTGGGCCATCCCGGGCATGATGTGTTCGCAAATGGTCGAACGCTAAATCGTTTGACTATTGGGCAAGCTTGAGCTTACACCATGCGATTTCATTATAGAGGTAGGCGCGGCGTGCATCATCCTCCGACAAATTACCCAGCTTCTCTTCAAAACCTTGAATATCAGCTTTAAGCTTGTCGGCATCGACGGTCGCCAAATCGCAAGCGCGCTCGGCGAGAACGGTCACGACATCGTCCGCAACCTGGGCATAGCCGCCGGCCACGGCAAACGTGTGGTCGACAGTGCCCATGGCCTTATCGGAAACGCGAACGTAACCGCGGTCGATCGTGCAGATCTCGCTGGAGTGAGCAGGCAGAACGCCAAACTCGCCATCCGTGGACGGAATCGACACAAACGCAGCGTCGCCCTCATAGGCGCAGCTCACGGGGCACACGATGCGGATACGCATAACCTACTTCTCCCCCATCTTGCGGGCGCGCTCGCGCACGTCCTCAATCGTGGAAGCATAGCGGAAAGCCTGCTCGGGCAGGTCATCGGCCTTGCCGTCGACAATCTCGGCGAAAGAGCGGACGGTATCCTCGACGCGGACGTAGACACCGGGGTTGCCGGTGAACTTCTCGGCGACGTGGAAGGACTGCGAGAGGAACTGCTGAATCTTACGGGCACGGTTGACCGTAAGGCGCTGCTCCTCGGACAGCTCGTCCATACCCAGAATGGCGATGATGTCCTGAAGGTCGGAGTACTCCTGCAGGAGCTCCTGGACCTTGACGGCGACACGGTAGTGCTCCTCGCCGACGATCGAGGGATCGAGAGCGTCGGAGGAAGATGCGAGCGGGTCGATAGCCGGGAACAGGCCGAGCGACGAAATGCTACGCGAAAGAACCGTGGTGGCGTCGAGGTGCGTAAACGTCGTGGCAGGCGCCGGGTCGGTCAGGTCGTCTGCGGGGACGTAGACAGCCTGGACGGAGGTAATGGAGCCCGTCTTGGTCGAGGTAATGCGCTCCTGGAGGTCGCCCATCTCGGTTGCCAGCGTGGGCTGGTAACCAACGGCGGACGGCATACGGCCCAGCAGTGCGGAAACCTCGGAACCTGCCTGGGAGAAGCGGAAGATGTTGTCGATGAACAGCAGAACGTCCTGGCCGCGATCGCGGAAGTACTCAGCGGTGGTAAGGCCGGCCAGACCGATGCGCAGACGCGCTCCGGGCGGCTCGTTCATCTGACCATAGACCAAGCAGGTCTTGTCGATAACGCCAGACTCGCTCATCTCGAGGAACAGGTCGGTGCCCTCGCGGGTACGCTCGCCGACGCCGGTGAACACCGAGGTGCCGCCGTGCTCCTGGGCGAGGTTGTTGATGAGCTCCTGGATCAGAACGGTCTTGCCGACGCCGGCGCCGCCGAACAGACCTGTCTTGCCGCCGCGGATGTAGGGCTCGAGCAGGTCGACGGCCTTGATGCCGGTCTCGAAGATCTCGGTCTTGGTGGTGAGCTCGTCGAAACGGGGCGCTGCATGGTGGATGGGGTAGAACTCCTCCACCTCGGGCATGGGCTTGCCGTCGACGGGCTTGCCCATGACGTTCCAAATGCGGCCGAGCGTCTTGGGACCAACGGGCATCTTCATGGGCTCACCGGTATCGGTGGCGATGAGGCCGCGCTGCAGGCCGTCGGTCGAGGACATGGCGACCGTGCGGACGACGCCGCCCGGAAGCTGGCTCTCGACCTCGAGGATCGTGCTCAGATGACCGATCGGGGTCTCGGCCTCGACCGTGAGCGCGTTGTAGATCGGGGGCACCGCTCCGTCAAACTTGACGTCGACGACAGGGCCGATGATTCGCACGATGCGACCATCACCGGCAGTCGTCTTCTTGGTGGCTTCCTCGACCGCAAGCTTTACGGTGTTATTAGCCATTACTGTTCCTCCAATGCTGAGGCTCCGCCGACGATCTCGTTAATCTCGGTCGTGATCGAAGCCTGGCGCACGCGACTATACGTGCGGGTAAGGGTCGAGATGATCGCGGTGGCGTTTTCCGTCGCGGAGTGCATGGCCTTGCGGCGTGCACCCTGCTCGGCAGCCGCCGAATCGATCAGGGCCTGGTAGATGACCGTCAGGATATAAGACGGCACAAGCTTGCCGAGAACATGCTCGGGAGAGGGCACGAACTCGAACGTGGACGAGATGCGCTTAGGGGCGTCGGTCTCGTTCTTACGCGGACCGTGGGCCATAGCGATCATCTCGGGGTCGAGCGGCAACAGATGCTCGACGCGAAGCTCCTGATCCACGCGGTTCTTGGCGTGGTGGTAGACAAGCTCGACACGGTCAAGCTCACCGGCACGATACGCATCGCAGATATGAGAGGAGATCATGCGGGCCTGATTGAAATCGGGCTCAGAGGAGTTGCCCTCAAAGTGCATGACAACGTTTGCGCGGTCACGGAAATACGTGGCCGGCTTACGCCCGCACGCGATGATCTCGCATTCGATGCCGTCGTTCGCCCAAGAAGCGGCGAGCTTTTCGGCCGTGCGCTCCACCGTCGTATTGAAACCGCCGGCAAGGCCGCGGTCCGAGGCAATAACGACAATCAGGCCATGCTTGACGCTCTCATGCTTCTGCAGCATGGGATCGGTGCCCGAACAGGAGGCGTCGCCGGCGACCGTCAACATGACGTCGGTCAGCGCCTCCTTATAGGGCTCGGCCTGCTTGGAGCGATCGAGGGCACGACGAATCTTGGCCGTAGAGACCATCTCCATCGTGCGCGTGATCTGCTTGGTCGTGGTAACCGAGGAGATTCGCTTCTTAATGTCGCGAAGGTTGGCCATGGGGCTTAGTTCTCCTCTGATCCAGAAACATCCGAATGGTGCTTGGCCATGAACTGCTGCTTGAAGTCGCCGATGACGCGCAAGAGCTCAGCCTTGGTGTCATCATCGATCTTCTTGGCGCGAACCTTGTCGAGCAGCGAACCAAAACCATTGTCCATGTACTCGATGAGCTCGGCACGGAAAGGCAGCACGTCGGCGATCTCCAGGTCATCGAGGAAGCCCTCGTTGCCAGCGAACAGCGTAACGATCTGCTCGCCAACCTCAAACGGCTTGTAACGCGGCTGCTTCAGGAGCTCGGTCATGCGAGCACCGTGGGTCAGCTGCTTCTGAGTAGCCTCGTCGAGGTCGGAGCCGAACTGCGTAAAGCCAGCGAGCTCCTGATAGGAAGCGAGGTCCAGACGGAGGTTGCCGGCGACCTGCTTCATGGCCTTGGTCTGCGCATCGCCACCGACGCGGGACACGGAGATACCCACGTCGACTGCCGGGCGCTGACCCTGGAAGAAGAGCTCGGACTGCAGGTAGATCTGACCATCGGTAATGGAAATGACGTTGGTCGGAATGTAGGCCGAGACGTCGCCGTCCTGGGTCTCGATGATCGGCAGAGCCGTCATGGAGCCGTAACCGTTCTTCTTGGACATCTTGACGGCACGCTCGAGCAGACGAGAGTGCAGGTAGAAGATGTCGCCAGGATAGGCCTCGCGTCCGGGCGGACGATGCAGCGTCAGCGACATCTGACGGTAGGCCACAGCCTGCTTGGACAGGTCATCGTAGATGACGAGCACGTGGCCGCCGGGGTTGGTCTCGCTGGCGGGCTTGCCGTCCTCGCCGTTGTACATAAAGAACTCGCCAATAGCGGCACCGGCCATAGGCGCGATGTACTGCATAGGGGCGGAATCGGCAGCGGTGGCCGAAACGATGATGGTGTAGTCGAGCGCACCGTGCTGAGCGAGGGTCTCGCGGATGTTGGCAACCGTGGAGGCCTTCTGGCCGATGGCGACATAGATGCAGACCATGCCCTTGCCGCGCTGGTTGAGGATAGCGTCGATGGCGATGGCGGTCTTACCGGTCTTACGGTCACCGATGATGAGCTCACGCTGACCGCGGCCAATAGGCACCATGGAGTCGATAGCGAGCAGACCGGTCTGAACCGGCTCGCACACCGGGGTACGATCGATGACGCCGGGAGCCTTGAACTCGATGGGGCGACGGTGCGTAGCGACGATGTCGCCCAGGCCGTCGATGGGCTGGCCGAGCGGATTGACGACGCGGCCGAGCATGGCACGGCTCACGGGGATATCCATAACGCGGCCAGTGGTGCGGCACTCGTCGCCTTCCTTGATGGAGTCGACGGCACCGAACAGAACGGCGCCGACCTCGTCACGGTCAAGGTTCTGGGCAAGGCCGAAGACGGTCTCACCGGTATCGGAGCTCTTGAACTCCAGAAGCTCGCCTGCCATGGCGCTCTTGAGGCCGGAGACGCGCGCGATGCCGTCGCCTACCTCGTCGACCGTTGAAACCTCATGCGTATCGACCGTCGCGGAGAGGCTCGTGAGCTGCTCCTGCAGTTTCTTGGCGATATCCTGGGCATTGAGGGTTTCGGACATTAGGCTTCACCTCCGTACGAATTAGCAGAGTTTGCGAGGGTCTCCTGCGCGATGCGCAGCTGCGTCTTGACGGAAATGTCACGACGCTCGCCGCGGGCCTCGAGCACCAGGCCGCCCACGATAGACGGGTCGACCTGCTCGATAAGGAATACCTTGCGGCCGAAGTCCTGCTCGCATTTCTTAGTGATGGTTTGACGCAGCTCGTCGTCGAGCGGGATCGCCGTGGTGACGGTCACGCCCACTACATCCTCGTCTTCCTCGGCAACATACTTAAAGGCAGCTGCCACCTTGGGAAGAAGGTCGAGCTGGTCGCGCTTGGACATGGTGTCGAGCACGGCGATGATCTCGGGGCTGGCAGAAGCCAAGCGCTCGATCATCTCTAGGTCCTCGAACACATGGTTCTCGGCCTTGGCGGCTTCCAAAAGGGAACGCGCGTAGGTCTCGAGCACCTTGTCCTGATAGCGGCTAGTCGGCATTCAGGCTACCTGCTTCCTGGATGTAGCGCTCGATGAGCTTCTTCTGCTCGGCATCGTCCTCGAGCGCCTCGCCCACGATCTTGGTGGCGACGGCAACGGACAGGTCGGCGATGGAGCTCGCGGCACCGGCGTAGATGGACTTGCGCTCGTCCTCGACGGTCGTATGGGCCTTGGCGATGATCTCCTCGGCCTCCTTGTGAGCAGCCTCGATGATACGGGCACGCTCGGACTCGGCGTCCTTACGGGCCTCGAGAACGATGTCGGCAGCCTGACGACGGGCGTCGGTGACGATCGAGTCGGACTCAGCGCGCTTGGCGATAGCCTCCTGCTTGGTCTTCTCGGCCTCGTCGAGGCTCTCCTCGATCTTCTTGCCGCGCTCCTCCATGGTTTTCATGATGCCCGGCAGGGCGACCTTGGCCAGCACGATCCAGATAATCAGGAAGGCGATAAGCGCCGGGATGAACTCCGCCATCTTAGGGATGAGGATGTCCGCACCGGCGGCGCCGTCCTCGGCGAACGCGGAAACCGGCATGAGCAGCGCGGCCGCGGACGCGGAGAGTGCGATCGCGCTCTTCTGGGATGAAAGATTCATACTTGACGCTCCGTGCTATTTAACGATCAGCGCGACAACGAAGCCGATCAGAGCCAGAGCCTCGCCGAAAGCGGAGCCCATGATGAAGACGGTGAACACGCGGCCCTGGACCTCAGGCTGACGGGCCATAGCACCCGTAGCACCCAGAGCAGACAGGCCGATAGCAAGACCAGCGCCGATAACACCGAGACCGTAACCGATAACTCCCACGATTCCTCCTTTGTCGTGCGTGTCTTATTTCACGCAGGATAACCTTTTTATAACTGCCGGGCTCCATGGGTACGGGCACCGGCGGTTTAACGAATTGCCTTACCTTTAAGGCGCGAACGGAAGACTACTCCTCCTCCGCGACCTCCTCTGCCTCGGAGACATACACGGCGGTAAGGACCGTGAAGACGTAAGCCTGGATGGCGCCGACCACAAGCTCGATCGCATAGATCAGGATGAGAATGGCAAGCCAGGCCAGCGAAGGCAGGGCGCCGACGGCGTGGGCCGCGGAAACCTGCTGAAGCAGCGGCTGCATGAACATGCTCGCCATGATGGCGAACGAGCCCATGACCACGTGTCCTGCGAACATGTTGCAGAACAGACGGACGGCGAGCGTGATGAGGCGCAGGAAGGTCGAGAAAAGCTCGACGACCCACACGAGCACGTTCATCGGGAAGCTCACGCCCTGCGGAGCGAGGCTCTTGATGTAGCCGATCACGCCGTGAGCCTTGCATCCGTAGTAGATGAAGTACACGAAGGCGAAGATGGCGAGCGCGGCGGTGGAGCCGATTGCACCGGTGCCGGGCTTCATTCCCGGAATCAGGCCGATCATGTTATTGATCAGGATGAACAGGAAAAGCGAGCACAGGAACGGGAAGTGCTTCTTCCAGTTCTCACCCACGACGCCCTTGCCGATATCGTTCTCGACGTACTCGATGATGTACTCGAAACCGTTGACGAAGAAGCCCTTGGGGACCAGGGTCTGCTTCTTCTTGAACACGGCCAGGACGATCAGGAGCACGATCGTGGAGACGATCAGCCAAAACGAGTACTGCGTGATGCCGCAGCTCAGATCGCCCACGACAGGGGTGGAGCTGAACTCGCTGACCAGATGATTAATCTCATCAGGCAGCTTTTCAAAAATTTCCACGACTTACCTTTCGACCTCATGAGGATCTCGTAGCGCCTTGGCGACGCGAACCGCGCAGGCGGCCATAAAGGCCACGAAGCCGATCGCCTCGCCCAAGAGGAACATGCGAAATGCCTCTCCGAACAACACAAACACAACCAAGGTAAAGACGAGCAGAGCGATTGCCGAGACCGCCAGACTCACCATACCCTTGAGCATGTCCGCATTCTGCTTATCGTCAAGAACCGGCTTGAGCGTAAAGACAAAGGGAAGGAAGGCAATCGCGCCCGCGATGGCACCTGCAACGATAGCGAGCAGATCGGCTATCTGAAACACTGGCGTCCTCACTTTCCTTTTTTATCGCCTCACAGGACAGTTCCCGCCAAACATTGGTGACTATTGTACGAGCCAATCGCTAAAGTACAACCGAAAAAGCATCGGTTAATACGCACCTGTTCGTTTTCTTAAGACCTTCTTTATGCCGCAGGTACGGTAATACGTTTTTCTCGAACCCTGCGGGGCAAAACGTCCGTTAACAGGAGTGCGCGCGGTCGTCTTTTGTTCGACCGCGCGCACCATTTCTTCGTATTTTCGACGTTAGCCGGTATGGCCCAGAGATTACAGCGTGCCGTAGATGCGGTCGCCGGCGTCGCCCAAGCCGGGAACGATGTAGGCAGCTTCGTTGAGATGGCCGTCGATGGCGCAGGTATAGATATGCACATCGGGGTCCTTCTCAGTCAGCGACTTGAGGCCCTCGGGGGCCGCGACGATGCACAGCATGCGGATGTCCTTGACACCGCGCTCGCGCAGGTAGCTGATGGCCATCTCGGCCGAACCGCCCGTGGCGAGCATGGGGTCGACGACCAGGCAGATGCGCTGGTCGATATCCTTGGGCATCTTGCAGTAATACTCGTGCGGCTCGTGGGTAACCTCGTCGCGCTCCATACCGATGTGGCCCACGCGAGCGGAGGGTACCAAGTCGAGGATGCCATCGACCATGCCAAGGCCTGCACGCAGAATGGGAACGATGGCGAGCTTTTTGCCGGCGAGCTGCTTAAACGTTGCGGTGGTGATGGGGGTCTCGACTTCGACGTCTTCCATGGGCAGGTCGCGCATGGCCTCGTAGCCGTCAAAAAGTGCGAGTTCGCGCACGAGCTGGCGGAACTGGTTGGTGCCGGTGTTTTTGTCGCGCAGAATCGACAGCTTATGCTGGACGAGCGGGTGATCGACAAGGGTCACACGGGACGTATCGTAGGTGACGGTCATGGGTTGATTGCCCCTTTCGTTGCGGCCGGAAGATGGCCTTGCTGACAAGGCGCATGGCGATGTTGTTGCCGCGCGCCGTGCATAAGTTTAGCGGTTTGTTGTATCGAGCAGCCCATCGCAGCCCTACTGTGCGGTACTGAGCGAGCGCTTGACTGCATCACGCCAGCCCGCAAGGTTTTGCTCGCGACGCTCGGCGGACATATGGGGAAGGAAGGTCCTAACGATCTGGGCATTTTGCTCCAGCTCTTCAAGGTCTTCCCAATAGCCGACGGCAAGACCCGCCAAGTACGCGGCACCGATTGCCGTGGTCTCCACCGTCTCGCATTGCAGCACGGGGATATCCAGCAGGTCGGCCTGGAATTGCATGATGAACTCGTTGCGTGAGGCGCCGCCATCGACGGACAGGCGCTCAATCGAAAGTCCCACGTCCTGCTCCATGGCGCGCAGCACGTCATAACTCTGGTAGGCCATGGACTCGCAGGCCGCACGCACAATGGTCGCGCGACTCGAGGCACCGGTCAGGCCGCACACGATACCGCGGGCACGCGGGTCCCACCAGGGAGCGCCCAGGCCAGCGAAGGCGGGGACGAAGTAGCAGCCCTCGTTGTCGTTGATCGAAGCGGCGAGTTGCGCGGACTCGCTCACACTCGAGATGATGCCCATGTTGTTGCGCAGCCAGTTCATGGTTGAGCCGGCGGCAAAGATAGAACCCTCGAGCGCATAGCTGATCTTGCCGTCCGCGGCGATACCGATCGTGGAGACCAGACCGTTCTTGGATTCGACGACCTCGTCGCCGGTGTTCATGAGCATAAAGCAACCCGTGCCATAGGTGTTTTTGGTCTGGCCGGGATGGAAGCAGCAGTGGCCGAACAGCGACGCCTGCTGATCGCCCGCCACGCCCATGATGGGCGGCATGTTGGTCATGATGTCGCTCGCGACGCGGCCGTAGTCGCCCGAGCTCCAACGAACCTCGGGCATCATGGAACGTGGAACGTCAAAGAGCGCCAGCAGGTCGTCGTCCCAATCGAGCGTATGGATATTAAAGAGCGCCGTGCGGCTGGCATTGGTGTAGTCGGTGGCAAAGACCTGACTGCCGGTGAGGTTGTAGATGAGCCAGGTATCGATGGTGCCGAACATGAGGTCGCCCGCCGCCGCGCTCTCACGCGCACCGTCGACGTTGTCGAGGATCCACTGCACCTTGGAAGCCGAGAAATACGGATCGAGCGTGAGTCCCGTACGGGAGCGCACCAGCTCTTCTGCGCCCCGCTCGACCAGCTCGTCGATCAGAGGTGCGGTGCGACGGCATTGCCACACGATGGCGTTATAGATGGGTTGGCCGCTTATGCGGTCCCACACCACCGTGGTCTCGCGCTGGTTGGAGATACCGATGGCGGCGATGCGGTCAGAATGGATGCCGCTCTTAAACTGGACCTCCATCATCACGCCGATCTGGCTGGCAAGCACCTCCATGGGGTCTTGCTCTATCCAACCGGGACGCGGGAAGCTGGTTTTGACGCTACGACGTGCCTGCGCGACGATGCAGCCGTACTCGTCGACGATCGTCGCAAGTACCGAGGTGGTGCCGCAGTCGAGCGCCATGATGTAGGAACCGCCAAAGTTAAACGAGGCATCTTCCATGCCCAGGCTGCCCAGATTCAACGACATCGCTTACACCTTTCTATTGCATCGGGTCGGACAGGACCCGTTCGATCTCTGATGCGGGAAGTGCGCCTTGGCGCAGGATCTGGAGCCCGCCGTGCTGGAACGACACGATGGTCGAGGCGCCGCGACACGGGGTCTCGCCGGCGTCGACGGCAACATCGACCCCCTCCAGGATGCGCTCCTCCACCGTGACAAAACTTGCCGGCGCGGGCGCGCCATGCGTGTTGGCGCTGGTGCAGGCAAGAGGGCTGCCGCAGGCGCGGATGAGCGCTTGCACCACGGGCGAGGCCGAAGCGCGAAGTGCCACCGTGTCGTCGGCGGCGCGCATAAAGGTCGGCACGCAGGGGGCCGCCTTGACCACGATAGTCAGGGCTCCCGGCCAGCATCGTCGCGCGAGTACGCGAGCCTCTTCGGGGATATCCACGCCATAGCGGTCGAGTGCTTCGGCATTATCAACCAGCCAGGCGACCGTTTGGGTGAGCTTGCGCTGCTTGAGGGTAAAGATGCGGCGGTAGCCGGTACCGAGCGCAGGGACCGCGGCGCCATTGACGACAGCCTGCGGATCGCGCGGCCACGATGGGAATTCGCTTGTATCTTGGGGTACGGCGTCCGAGAAGGCGTTGACTGCCACGGCGACACCGTAGACGGTCTCGGTCGGGATCAAGGCCAGGCCGCCGCGGCCGAGCACCTCGGCCGTGCGCTCGACGGCGAGCCGATGCGGCTCGCGCGTTCCCTCGTATACCCGATAGACCGTCTGCATGTGTATGCCAGCCCCTTACGCTCTGGTGAAAGTTTGTTTACTGAGGGGCATTCTCGCACGAAACATTCAGCCTATTTGCCCAGAGCGCATGTTGGTTTGGTGAGCGGCTCTAGTAGTCGGTGAAAGTGAGGGGGTTATTGGACTGCGACGAACTTCTTTGGCCTGCCGGCGTGGCGTCTTTGGGCGGCGTAGCGCTCGATGCTGTCTATCGTTATCATCCGACGGCCGTCGACGAGTTCAACATCGAGTTTTCCGGCTTTGACCAGCGCGGTAATCCGCGGAGCGGAGACTTTGAGGTCCAGCGCTGCATCTTTAAATGTTCGGCACGCCGCTTCCCGAGCGTCCTCGTGGTCGATTTCGACTGAAAGGGCCACGACCTCGGCCGAGCGTTCGTACCCTGCCGGAGTCAAACCGTTGTTGAGGTCGTCGGCCAAAAACGCCATCAGCGCCTCGGTGGCATGGGTAATCGCTTCTTCGCGCGTATCGCCATCGGCAAAGGCGCCGGGAAGCTGCGGGAAGCTGGCGCAGTAACCGTCGTCTTCTTTTATGAGAACGCAGTCATAGGTAAATCGCTGCCTCATTTTGCCTCCAACTACCATCCAGCTTGGCGACGAATACTTGCCCACGTGCCCTTCTTTGGTCGATCACCACCAGAGCCGTTCACGGTGACAACACGATCGCCAGAAACATACTTAGCATGACTACCGACTTGCGCGACCTTCACGAATCCATCGTGCTTGAGTAGGGCAATGATTTCCCGAAAGGTAGGAGGTTGCATGGGCCGACCTCTTTCAGCCGTCCTAATTATAAACTACTTTATAATTTTTGTTAACCAGTTAATAAATATTACTGGCGCTGCTTGGGCTCGGTGACGATGGCTCGGACGATACGGGGACGATCGGTGAGGTCGTGGACGATGCGCACGTCCGACAGACCCGCTTGACGACAGAGCTCGGCCGCGGCATCGAGGGCGCCCTCGTAGAGCTCGCAGGCAAACAGGCCGCCGGCGCGCAGCATGTAAGGCGCCGCATTGAGCAGGCGGCGGAAGATATCGAGGCCGTCGGCGCCGCCCTCGAGCGCCAGGTCGGGCTCAAAGTCCTTGACCTCGTGCGGCAGCGAGCGCATGACGCCAGTCGGGATGTAAGGTGGGTTGGAGACGAGCACATCAAAGGTGCCCCACTCTTCGCGGGGAATGGAACTCACCAGGTTGGTGAGGCTAAAGGCAACCTCATCTGCCGTGAGGCCGAGGGCGTCGCGGTTTTTGGTAGCAAGGTCGATGGCGCGCGGCTCGATATCGGTAGCAGTGCAGGTGACGTGGCCGCGGCGCTCCCAGGCAAGGGAGAGCGAAATGCAGCCCGTGCCGCAGCCGACCTCGAGAACGCGGGCAGTGCAGGGCTCGGTTGGGGCAGGCGCAGCGGCATCCTGAGCTAAAGCCGTCTCCTGGCCGGCACCCTCGATGGCGATGCCGTATTCGTCGAGCTCGGACTCGGCGGCTTCCGCGGCTTCGGCTTCTGCTGCCTGCGCGGCGGCTTCCTCGGCCTCGCGATCGGCCAGTTCCTCGGCATAGGCACGGCTGCCCAGTACGTCGCCGCCTAGCGCCGCCTCATCGGCAGCCGTCAGGTTAGCGGCACGGCGCTCGGCGGTCGCCCGTTCGTCTGCCAGCGCAGCCTCGGCCTTGCGTGCCTCCTCGACCTCATCGTTCCAAGGCAGCTCAACACGCTGACGGGCAGCAGCCTCGGGGCTCAGCACCTCGGCATCCAGATAATTGAGGACTTCCTCGACGAGCATCTCGGTTTCGGGGCGCGGAATGAGCACACCGGGAGCGCACGCGACGTCAATCATGCGAAACTGCGTGCTGCCGGTGATGTACTGTAGCGGCTCGCCTTTGGCGCGACGAACGACGGCCGCATGCATGGTCTCGAGCTGGGCCGCGTTAAGCGTCTCGTCCATACGCATATATAGGTCAATACGCGCCAGGCCTGTGGCGGCGCACAGCAGCCACTCGGCAGAAAGACGGGGGTGCTCCTCGCCGCGCTCGGCCAGGTACTCCTTGGTCCACTCGAGACAACGCTTGATGGTCCAGATCTCGTTTGCCATGGGGCCCTCCCCTCTTAAGCGCCGGACGGCGCGCGAATGTCGGAGCAGATTGTACGCGAGGGTGGCACGCGGCAAGAGACAATTGGAAGCGATTATCGAGAATCAGCCCAGAATTTTGCTTGGAGCCCGCCTAGAGTGTTCATTCGTCGACGTCTAAATCTGCATTCGTCAAGCTTTTGGCAAGGTTGACCCAAAACTGACCAATATCTAACCAAGAACTTGCCAAATCACTTGACGCGCGACGCATCAAAAAATGACACGCGACTTCTTGGACGATTTTTTGAGCATTATTTTTAAAAATGATAAATAACTTTAAGCAGGTAAACAACTTAATTGTTATTAAAGAAGATTGAATAAACTCACAAAGCAATGTGCCCGACCTAGTCATTGGGGACGTTCTTATTTGACTAGTCGTTTAAGAACGTCCATTACAGTCGAAATTGTCAGCCCGGGACCGTCTCGGGCTACGATTGAGGCGCGCCCAGAACGGGCCGCCGACCGGGCGCCCGCGCACGGCCGAACGTCCCTGCCCCCGAGAGGGCCCGTTGGGTGCTGCCGGCGCGGGGCGCGCCGCCCCCGACGGCTGATAGGAAAGTGCCGGGCAGGCGCCGCGGCTGGTAATGTGAGTGCCGAGGGGGAGGCCATCCGGTCGAACGACTACCGGAAGGATACCACCGTGAAAGCGCCATCCACCAGACCCGCGGCCGTGCTCGGCCTGGACGTCGGCAAGTCATCGCACTGGGCCTGCCTGATCGACCGCGACGGGGAGGTGCTGGCCAGCGCCCCCGTCCGCAACAGGGAGGCCGAGCTCGACGCGCTGTTCGCCTCCGCGCCCGCCGGCACGCTCGTCGTCGTCGACCAGTTCCGCAACATAGGGTCCCTCGCCGTGAGGCGGGCCCGCGCCGCGGGGCTCGGGGTCGCCCACCTGCC
>CAJLUE010000033.1 GCA_905209765.1 uncultured Collinsella sp.
CCGCCGCCCGGCACGACATACCTGGAGGTCAATATATGGGTCCTCGCCAACGACAGGGACGCAGTCGTTCCAAGACGTATGCCCTGCCCATGATCCTGCTCTCGTTCTTGGGCTTTTTGCTCATCGCGGGCGTAGCGTTTGGCATCGGCATGATCGGCAACGTCAACCGTTGGCTGTCCGATCTGCCCGACTATACCGACGCCAACGCCTATCTGGTGAGTGAACCCACCGAGATCGTCGATTGCAACGGCAACAAGATCGCGAGCTTCTACACGCAAAACCGCAAGTCCGTCACCAAGGACCAGGTCTCTCCGTACGTGCTGCAGGGCACCGTCGACGTTGAGGACGAGCGCTTCTACGAGCACGGCGGTATCGACCTGTGGGGCATCGCGCGTGCCGCCGTGGCAACCGTCTCCGGTGGCCACGAGGGCGCATCGACCATCACCCAGCAGCTGGTACGCAACACCATCCTGCAGGAGGAGCAGTTCGATTCGACCATCGAGCGTAAGGTGCGCGAGGCCTATATCGCCATCAAGATGGAGGAGATGTACTCCAAGGACGAGATCCTCATGATGTACCTCAACACCATCTATTACGGCCACGGCGCCTACGGCATCGAGGCCGCCGCCGAGACCTATCTGTCCAAGAGCGCCGCCGACCTCACCCTGAGCGAGGCCGCGCTGCTCATCGGCCTTCCCAACTCGCCTTCGCAGTACGACCCCACGGTCAATCCCGATCTGGCACTGTCTCGCCGCAACAAGGTTCTCGACAACATGCTGCGCCTGGGCCACATCACCCAGGAGGAGCACGATGCCGCCCAGGCAGAGCCCATCACCCTTAACGTGACCGAGATTTCGGGCAGCGGTGTCGACGTGTATTCGCAGCCCTACTTTGTCGCCTATGTTAAACAGCTGCTGGAGCAGGAGTTCTCCACCGACGTGCTGTTTAAGGGCGGCCTGACCGTCAAGACCACCATCGACCCCACGATGCAGCAGACTGCCGAGGAGGCCGTGCGTGCCCAGCTCGACACGCTTTCGCTCGACGGCCTGGACATGGGCATGGTCGTTGTCGACCCCAAGACCGGCTATATCAAGTGCATGGTGGGTGGTTACGACTACAACGCCGACGAGAGCCACGTCAACCACGCCACGGCCAAGCGTCCCGTGGGCTCCACGTTTAAGGCCTTTACGCTGGCAACTGCCATCCAAAACGGCATGAACCCCAACGTCACCCTCAACTGCAACTCGCCGCTTACGGTAAAGGGCACCACAACCAAGGTGCAAAACTACGCCAACACGAGCTATGGCTACATCTCGCTCAAGCAGGCAACGGCTGTATCGTCCAACACCGCGTATATCCAGGTGGCAGACGCCATCGGCAACGACAAGATCCTCTCGCTCGTCAAAAAGCTTGGCATCGACACCTCCAACGGAAATATCGAGGACGTCCCCGTCATGACGCTCGGCCCTGGTTCGATTTCGCCGCTCGAAATGGCCTCTGCCTACGGCACGTTTGCCAACGGCGGTTACTATCGTCAGCCGATTGCCATTACCGAGATCGATTCGCGCACCGGCTCGGTACTCTACCAGCACACCGACAACCCCAAGCAGGTGCTCTCTGCGGGCGAGGCCGCAGCGGTGACCGATGTCCTGACCGGCGTTATGCAGGGCAGCGGAACGGGCGTCGACGGTGCCCTGAGTGTCAAACAGCCCTATGCGGGCAAGACCGGCACCACCGATGACAACACCAACCTGTGGTTCTGCGGCTATACCCCGCAGCTGGCGTGCGCGCTGTGGACCGGCTATTCCGCAGGCGAAATCCCCATCCAAAAGTACGGGGCCGATCTGTTTGGCTCGCAGACCAACCTACCCGTCTTTAAAAAGTTTATGGACACTGTCTTGGCCGGCACCGAGCGCGAGGAGTTCCCGACCGGAACGGCCCCCACGTACAAGAACAACAACGTCTGGAAGTTCTACGGCACCAGCAACACCAAGAAGTCGTATAGCGACACCGAGGACAAAGACGAGGAAGAGACCACGACTACGACAACCACGACTACAACCACGACCACCGAGACCACGGGCGGCAGCACCACGGGTGGCACCGGAACGACCGGCGGCTCGACCGGCGGCGACGGTAGCGGTGGCGAAGGCGGCGGCGAGGGCGGTTCCCCCACTCCAACGCCTACGCCCACGCCCGATCCCTCTACAGGTCAGTAGGCACCCAGCCATAGCCAATCAAAGGCGCCCGAGTAGATCAAATGCTGCTCGGGCGCCTTTTTGTCACGAGAAACCTCGCACGCGCCTCAACACGATACGGCAATAAAAAAGGGCGCCGACCATCGTCGACGCCCCCTTACAAGGCTCTGTAGCCGCCTGCACGACGCGGTTCTCGCCTACTTACGAGAGTTACTCAGCTTGTTGATGAGGGCCTCCAGGCGCTCGCCGTCCTCGGCGGTCTGGGCGATAACCAAGATGGTGTCGTTACCGGCGAGCGAACCGAGCACGTCGGGAAGCTCGGCGGCATCAACGGCGGCGGCAATACCCGAAGCGGTACCGGGCTGAGCCTTGATCATAACCAGGTTGTCGGTGCGCAGAACGCCCGTTACCAGCTCCGAAACCATGCGCTGCAGGTGCAAGTCCTCGGCTAGGACGTAAATACCCTCGGGAAGCTTACGAAGCCCCATATCCGCGATATCGCGCGAAACCGTCGCCTGCGTGCAATCGAAACCCATGGCACGCAGCTCGTCCACCAGCACGCGCTGCGTGCGAACATCCTTGTTGCGCACGATATCTCTGATGGCATCCTGGCGCCCATTGCGTTTTTTAGCCATACAAAACCTCACTCCATAGATGGCGGAGACAATCAATTAGTGATTGAATAGTTTAGCGCTATTTAAGGGTATTTGTGAATAAGAACGGATTTCGAAACAATTCCATGCAAGATTGTTTCGAACATAGCCGTCTTAGGCAGTTTTGACGCCCGTCCGGTTAAAAAAAGCGGCCAGGTGCGTATACATCACGCAACGCGCAGGCTTGGCACTGGCAATCGGTCCAAACAACAGGCCGAGCCCACGATGGTTATCCTTGAGTGCCGCGGCCATCTGACGAGTTCGAGATGCTTCGAGCATATCACGCATTCGAGCGGAACGCTCGATTGAAGAAACCCCATGCGGGCTCAAGCACAAATTTTCGATGCAGGCGACCAGCCCGGCGAAGTAAAACATATGGCTCGCAACCTTTAGCTGCGTGTCACCGCCCGCCTCTGCAAGCGAATCAGTAAGCTCGTCGAGCGCCCGGGCGTCATCGGTAAGCTTGGCAAACAATGTGGGGTCAAAAGCATCTGTAAGCCGTGGCACCACCGCATGGAAACAGGCGTCACCGCACCCGGATATGCGTTGCGCCTGCGAAAGGGCGCATGTCATAAACCCAATCGAGCGAAGCGCACGGTCGCGCGACAAACACGTCTCGAACAACGAGCGGCTGTACATCACACCGGAAGTCTGGGCAATCAGGCCGCCGGAAATCATCTGAGGCAGACCAGCCGCCAAAGAAGCACGGTCATCGATCGCAAGAGAGGTGGCATCCAGTACGCGCGAATGGCGCTCACGATGAGCGTCATAGCGGTCGAGCGATGCTGTGGGAATCACCATGTCTGCCGCAGCATCGCACGCAACATCGACCATCTTGGAAAGGGACTGTGGGGCAAACCACTCGTCGGCATTCATGGCAACAATCCGCGATCCACGCGAGGCGGCAAAACCGGCCTTGAGACATGCTCCGCGCGCCGAATCCTCGACGTCAATCAAATCGATGTGAATATCCCTGCCTGCGGCAACTTCGAGCGAATGGCGCACGCCCGGCGCAACGTCGCGACAAACCACGACAATTTGCAGGTCATAGAGGTCTTGGTTCTGGACGCTCTCGAGCGCGCGCATCGCATAGCTGGGCGAACCCTCAACAATAAGGATCACCGAAAGTCGCGGATGCGAACCACGTCGAACCAAGTTTTCCGTCCTCTCGACAGCGCCAAATCAAACCGTCGTTCATGGTACACCCGGGCTATAAAAGCAACGAGCCGCCTAACATGTTGCACGCCAAGAACAGATGTTGCACACGTGCAGCTCACACATAGTATGTACCAGGCACGGACGCGCCGAGCACTGCCCTAGTCGAGCACAACGAGCTCGGCTGGATCGTAATCGACGCCCATAAACGTAAGGCCGCAGGCAGGCGCCGTGGGACCCGCAGCGGTACGGTCGCAGGCATCTATGACCTCGCGCATCCACTGGGGATCGCGGCGATGCATGCCGATCTCCACGAGCGTGCCCACAATAGTGCGCACCATCGAATGTAAAAATGCGTTGCCCTCGATGGTAAACGTCAGGATATCCTCGCCAAAAGCGACCTCATGGCCAAACTCGGCACGCATCACGCAGCGGTGCGTGGGCTTGCCCACGGCAGAGGCGACCTTACAAAAGCTCTTAAAGTCCTGCTCGCCCAAGAGCGCAGGGCACGCGGCAGCCATGGCATCGACATCCAAGGGGTAGCGATGCCACCACACCGCACCGCGCGAGAGCACGGGGCGCGCGTCGCGATCAGCAATACGGTACGTATACGTACGGGAACGCGCATCAAAGCGTGCAGAAAAGCCCTTACGGGCCTTGTAGACCTCGTTTATGGCGATATCTTTGGGCAGCAGCGCATCCATAGCCCTCAGCCATCTACGGCGCGTCAGAGCCAGCTCAGCGTCCGTTACGGGCACGCTAATGTACTGAGCCACCGCATGCACGCCAGCATCGGTACGCCCCGCACACGTCAGATCGATCGGGCGGCGCAGCAGCGTCTCGATAGCGCGGCACAACTCGCCCGCGACGGTCGTCTGGCCCGGCTGCTCGGCAAATCCGCTGTAGGACGAACCATCGTAGGCAACACGGAATACGAGCGTGGCATCGAGCTCTGGAATCGAATTGAAATCAGACGGCGCGGTCATGGGCGCTCCCAACAAACAGGCAATGGCATCTCGACAAAAAAAGAGGGGTACGCGAACGTACCCCTCGAATATAGCCTATGCAGACGGATTGTCTACTCAGCGGTCTCCTCAGCAGGAGCCTCCTCAGCAGCCTCGACCTTCTTGGGAGCAGCGGCCTTCTTGGGGGCCGGAGCAACCTTCTTGGCCTTAGGCGTGCAAGGCTCGGTGACGAGCTCCATGATAACGATGGGAGCGTTGTCGCCCTTACGGTTACCGAGCTTCATGATGCGGGTGTAACCGCCGTTGCGGTCCTGCCACATGCCCTGGGCAGCCTTGTCGAAGATCTCGGCAACGAGCTGCTTATCGCCGAGCTTGGCGATGGCCAGACGACGAGAGTGCAGGTCGCCCTTCTTGGCCCAGGTGATGATCGGATCGACGACCGAACGCAGCGCCTTAGCGCGGGTCTCGGTGGTCTTGATGCGGTCGTTCTCGAAGAGGGCCTTGGCCAGGCTCTTCTTCATGGCCTTGGTGTGGCTCGCATCGGTGCCGAGCTTCAGGCCCTTCTTAACGTTGTGACGCATGGTCTAGTTTCTCCTCAAATATGCGAAGCATTAAGCCTTCAGGCTCAGGCCCATGGACTCAAGCTTGTCCTTCACTTCCTCGATCGACTTAACACCGAAGTTACGGATGTTGAGCAGATCGTTCTCCGAGAACTCAACGAGCTGACGGACCGAGTGAATGCTGGCGCGCTTAAGGCAGTTGTAGGAACGGACGGAAAGGTCCAGATCCTCGATCTGCTTGTCCAGCTCGGCGTTGTCGTTGGTGACCTCGGGAGCGAAGATCGAAGCCTCCTCCTCGACCTCGGGGGTCTCGGCAAGGTTCATAAAGGCAGCCATATGCTGGTTGATGATATTGGCAGCCTGGACCACGGCGTCGCGCGGGGCGATGGAGCCGTTGGTCTCGATCTCGAGGACAAGGCGGTCGTAGTCGGTGTGCTGACCGACACGGCAAGCCTCAACGAGCTTGGCGCAACGGGACACCGGCGAGTACAGCGAGTCGACGTGGATCACACCGATGGGATCGTTGTCGCGCTTGTTAGCCTCGCCAGAGACATAGCCGCGGCCATAGCCGATGCGCATGCTCATGGTGAGATGGCCACCCTCGGTGAGCGTAGCGATGTGCTGCTCGGGGTTGACCAGCTCAAACTCGGACGGAATAAAGAAGTCCGCACCGGTGACCTCGCAGGGGCCGTCAACCGAAATGGTGGCGGTCGCCTCGTCGGTCGTGCCGAGAGCCCTGAAGACAAGACCCTTGACATTCAGGACGATGTCGGTGACATCCTCGACCATGTTAGGGATGGTCATGAACTCGTGCTGCGCGCCATCCATCTGAATAGCCTCGACGGCGGCACCCTCGAGCGAGGACAGAAGAACGCGACGAAGGGAGTTACCCAGCGTATCGCCGTAGCCACGCTCGAGCGGCTCGACGGAGACACGAGCAGACGTCTCGTTAATCTCTTCGACCTGAACCTGAGGCCTAATGAATTCTGACATGTATTACCTCCAGCCTCAGCAGCCCGGATGGACTACTTAGAGTAGAGCTCGACGATGAGCTGCTCGTTGATATCACCGCTGATCTGCTCACGCGTCGGCAGAGCGAGCACGTTACCAGACAGCTTCTCGATATCGACCTCGAGCCAGCCAGGGACCTCGAAACGCTCGGAGGAAATCAGGGCCTCCTTGATGGGGAGGAGGTCACGGAACTTCTCGCCGACAGCGACGACGTCGCCGGCCTTGACGCGGTAGGACGGAATGTCCACGCGCTTGCCGTTCACGGTGAAGTGACCGTGACGGACGGACTGACGAGCCTCTTTGCGGGTGCGGGCGAAGCCAAGACGGAAGACGACGTTGTCGAGGCGAGACTCAAGGATGATCATGAGGTTCTCACCGGTGACGCCGTTCATCTTGCGGGCCTTGTTGAAGTAGCCGTGGAACTGCTTCTCCAGAACGCCATAGATGAACTTGACCTTCTGCTTCTCGCGCAGCTGCATGCCGTACTCAGATTCCTTGCGACGGCGCTTGGGCTGACGGATAGATTCCTTCTTGCTGCTGTAACCGAGCTCAGCGGGATCGATCCCGAGCTGACGGCAGCGCTTAAGAACAGGAGTCCTGTCGATTGCCATATTGATACGATCCTTTCAGTTACACGCGGCGACGCTTCTTGGGGCGGCAGCCGTTGTGCGGGATGGGGGTCTTGTCCTGGATGCTCGAGACCTCGAGGCCAGCAGCCTGGAGGGAGCGGATGGCGGTCTCACGACCGGAGCCGGGGCCCTTGACGAAGACGGAAACCTTCTTCATACCGTGCTCCATGGCCTGCTTGGCAGCAGCCTCGGCAGCCATCTGGGCAGCGAACGGCGTGGACTTACGGGAGCCCTTGAAGCCCACCTGGCCAGCCGACTTCCAGGAAATGACGTTGCCCTGGGGATCGGTGATCGAAACGATCGTGTTGTTGAACGTAGAACGAATGTGAGCCTGGCCCACGGAAATGTTCTTACGGTCCGCGCGCTTCAGACGGGCAGCGCGAACGTTCTTCTTAGCAGTAGCCATCTATCTAGCGCTCCTTATTTCTTCTTCTTAGCACCGATCTGACGCTTCGGGCCCTTGCGGGTACGAGCGTTAGTGTGGGTGCGCTGGCCGCGGACCGGGAGGCCCTTGCGGTGACGAAGGCCGCGGTTGCAGCCGATGTCCATAAGGCGCTTGACGTTCTGGTTGCGCTCACGGCGGAGGTCGCCCTCAACCATGATCTGGTTCTTGTCGATGTAATCGCGGATGGCGTTAACCTCATCCTCGGTGAGGTCCTTAACGCGCGTATCCACGTTAACGTTGCACTCGACGCAAATCTTCGTCGCAGTGGTGCGGCCGATGCCGTAAATGTAGGTCAGACCGATCTCAACGCGCTTCTCACGCGGGAGGTCGACACCATTAATACGGGCCAACGTAGTCTCCTCTCTTAACCCTGACGCTGCTTATGACGGGGGTTCTCGCAAATGACGAGGACCTTGCCATGGCGCCTAATGATTTTGCACTTATCGCACATCTTCTTGACCGAAGGACGTACCTTCATCGTTCTTCCTTTCGGTAGCGCTCAAACTACTTCCCTACTATCTACTCGCCCAGCCGCAGGCGTTTAAAACTATGGCTGGTCTTCACACACAATCCGACCGTAGGTTGAGCTAAGCCTGCAGTCGGAAAAGGAGTGCGTGTATGCGTGCCGCTATTTATAGCGATAGGTGATGCGGCCACGGGTCAGGTCGTACGGGGAAAGCTCCACGACAACCCTGTCACCGGGGAGAATACGGATGTAATTCATTCGGATCTTGCCAGAAATGTTGCACAGAACCGAATGACCGTTCTCGAGCTCGACCTTAAACATGGCGTTGGGCAGCGGTTCCTTTACCGTACCCTCGAGCTCAATTGCGTCTTCCTTCTTCACAAGCAATCATCTTTCTCTAGAAAACGACAGCGATTGAGTATTCTACAATACGCGTGCACGTATCGTAATATCTTCGTAATGGCTCCACAACTAAGTGGAACTTGTTACTTTGAAATGTAAATGCCGACGAATTTGAACGCGACCTCTACATCTCGCCTCCAAGCAAGGAGCACCAAGCGCCTTGCGCGTCGGTGGTGAGAATCACCGGGCCGTCATCGGTGATGGCGACGGTGTTCTCGTAGTGCGCGGCGGGCAGGTGGTCGTTAGTTGTGACGATCCAACCATCGGAGCCCGTGCTCACATGATTGGATCCCATCGTAACCATCGGCTCGATGGCAATGACCATACCGGCCTGGAGACGAACGCCCCTCCCCTTCTTTCCGTAATTCGGAACGTTGGGGTCCTCGTGCATCACATGGCCAATACCGTGCCCCACATAATCGCGAAGCACGCCATAGCCGTGAGACTCGGCGAGGGACTGGACGGCATAACCAATGTCCCCAATATGGTTACCGGGAACAGCCTGCTCGATTGCAGCCTTAAGGCAATCGCGCGTAACCTCACACAGGGCCTTGGCCTCGGGCGTGGGGGTACCGACGAAAAACGTCCAAGCGTTATCACCGACCCAACCGTCGACAACGGCTCCCGTATCGATGGAGATGATATCGCCATCACGCAGGATCATGTCGGGATTGGGAATACCGTGCACCACGGCATCGTTAATCGATGCACAGATGGTACCGGGGAACCCGCCGTAGCCCTTAAAGGCCGGGGTGCCACCATGCATGCGGATAATCTGCTCCGCAAGCTGATCAAGCTCAAAGGTCGAAACACCAGGGCGAACCATGGCCCCAACGTGGCGGAGCGCCATCTTAGATAGCGCTCCTGCCTTCTTCATCTGCTCGATTTGCGTTGCAGACTTAATCTTGATCATAGACCGAGAGCCTCTTTGACATCCCCGTACACGGTCTCGCGAGCCTGGTCACCGTTGACCGACTTGAGCAGACCCTGGCCACGATAGTAGTCGACGAGCGGACTCGTGGACTTCTCGTAGACGTCGAGACGGTTCTTGATGGTCTCGGGCTTGTCGTCGTCGCGCTGATACATCTCGCCACCACACTTGGGGCAGGTAGCATCGGCAGCGGTGCCGGTGTAACCGCAGGCGCGGCAGGTGCGACGCGAAGACAGACGGTCGATGATGACCTCGGGGGCCACGTCGACCAGAAGGGCGCAGTCAATCTCGCGACCCATGGCGGAGAGCTCGGAATCGAGCGTCACAGCCTGGGCGGTGTTGCGCGGGAAGCCATCGAGGATGAAGCCCTGCTGGGCGTCATCGGCGGCAAGGCGCTCCTTGACAAGGTCGATAACGAGCTGGTCGGGAACGAGCTCGCCGGCGTCCATGTACTTCTTAGCCTGAATACCAAGCTCGGTGCCACCCTTGACGGCAGCACGCAGCAAGTCGCCCGTGGAAATGTGAGCGACGCCGAACTCGGCGACGAGCTCCTGTGCGACGGTGCCCTTACCGGCACCCGGAGCTCCGAGCAATACGAGGTTCATGAGCAATCCTCCTCTAGCCTATTTAAAGAATCCATCGTAATCATACATCTTGATCTGGCCTTCGAGCTTATCGACCGTGTCGAGCACGACGCCGACCATGATGAGGATGGACGTGCCGCCAAATGCCTGGATCAGATGGTTACCCGTGAAGGAGAAGATGATCGAAGGCACGATGGCGATGAGCGCCAAAAAGACGGCGCTGGGAAGCGTAATCTTGTTGAGCGCGTTCTTGATGTAGGCCGCGGTAGCCCTGCCCGGACGGACGCCCGGAATAAAGCCGCCCTGCTTCTTAAGGTTGTCGGCCGTGTCATCGGGGTTGAACACCATGGAGGTGTAGAAGTACGCGAAGAACACGATGAGGACAACATTAAGCACCCAGTTGAGCCAACCGGTCGAAAGCGCAGAGGCAACTGCCTGAATCCAGCCGATGCCGGGGAAGAACACGGCAATCTGAGCCGGGAAGTACAGCAGCGCCGAAGCGAAGATAATCGGCACAACGCCCGCGGTGTTGACCTTGATGGGCAAGTAGGTGGTCTGGCCACCCATCATGCGACGGCCCACGACGCGCTTGGCGTAGGAGACCGGGATGCGGCGCTGGCCGCGCTCAAGGAAAACGATCAGCGGGATGACCAGCAGGATAATGGCGCAGATGATCACCATGGTGATGATGCCACCGGCGTTACCCTCGGTGCTGGAGAAGATCGCCTGCGGAAGACCGGCCATGATGTTCGCGAAGATGATCAACGACATGCCATTGCCGATACCGCGCTGGGTGATGAGCTCACCAATCCACATGATCAGCATGGCGCCCGCGGTGAGCGTACCGACAATCATGAGGTCAAAGATGATCTCGGGAGCACCGGCACCGTTGAAGCTAATGCCGAAGCTCTTAAAGAGGAAGAGGTAACCCACGGAGTTGAGGATAGCCAGAGCCAAGGTGAGGTAACGCGAATACTGCGTAATCTTGGTCTGACCGACCTCGCCCTCGCGGGCAAGCTCATGCAGGGAAGGCACGACGGCCTGGAGCATCTGGAGGATAATCGAGCTCGTGATGTACGGCATGATGCCCAAAGAGAACACCGAGACATAGCTCAACGCGCCACCAGAGAAAAGATTCAGGAGGGCCATAGCACCTGCGGCGACCGAGTTGCTCCCGGTCGAGAAAAGGCCCAGCATCCCCTGGAAGGGAATGCCGGGCACAGGAACGTGCGCACCAATGCGGTACACGACGAGCATAGCTATGGTAAAAAGAATCTTTTCGCGCAGTTCTTTGATGCGGAAAGCATTCTTAAGACCATTTAGCACGGCAGCTCGACCTTTCCGCCGGCGGCCTCGATCTTGGCCTGCGCAGAGGCGCTGACCTTGTCGACCTTGACCGTGAACTTCTTGGTGAGCTCACCATTGCCGAGCACCTTGACGGGCTCGAACTCGCTCTTGGTGATGCGAGCGGCCTTAAGAGCGGCACCGTCGATCACAGCGCCGTCCTCGAACTTACGCTCGAGACGCTCAACATTGACGGCGGTGTACTCGATACGACGGGGGTTGCGGAAGCCCGGAAGCTTGGGCAGGCGCATAGCCAGCGGAGTCTGGCCACCCTCGAAGCCGGCACCCTTGGTGCCACCAGAGCGGGAACCCTGGCCCTTCTGGCCGCGGCCAGAAGTGGTGCCGTGACCCGAAGAATTGCCACGGCCGACGCGCTTGCGGTTCTTGGTGGAACCGGGCGCGGGAGTAAGATCGTGAAGCTGCATTTGCTACTCCTCTACAATCTCGACAAGGTGCTTGACCTTGAAGATCATGCCGCGGACGGACTCGTTGTCAGCAATCTCGCGAACCTCGCGGATCCTGTGGAGACCGAGGGCACGGACAGTACGGACCTGGTCCTGCTTGCAACCGTTGGTGCTGCGGACCTGCTTGATCTTGATGGTGTCAGCCATGCTTAGTTCTCCTTACCGACGAACATCTCGGAGACCGTCAGGCCACGGCGAGCCGCGACGTCCTCAGGGCTGGAGAGCTCCTTGAGGCCCTCGACGGCAGCCTTGATGATGTTGAGGCCGTTGTCGGTACCGAGGGACTTGGACAGGACGTTCTTGATGCCAGCAAGCTCAAAGAGGGGACGCACAGCGCCGCCGGCGATAACGCCGGTACCCTCGACAGCGGGCTTGATGATGATGCGGCCGGCACCAAAGTGACCGAGAACCTCGTGCGGGATGGTGCCCTGATCGGTCACCGGCACGTGGAACATGTTCTTCTTGGCATCGAGAGACGCCTTGGAGATGGCCAGGGGCACCTCAGCGGACTTGCCCATGCCAACGCCGACGTTGCCCTTGCCGTCGCCAACGACGACGAGAGCGACGAGGCTCATGCGACGACCACCCTTGACGGTCTTCGACACGCGGTTGATGTAAACGACGCGCTCCTCGAACTCGGAGGCCTCGCGCTGCTGCTTCTGATTACGAGCCATGTGCTACATACCTCCTAGAACTCGAGACCGGCGGCACGAGCACCGTCGGCGAGGGCCTTGACGCGGCCATGGTAGATACGGCCACCGCGATCGAAGGCGACCTTGGTGATGCCGGCCTCGATGGCGCGCTTGCCAACGAGCTGACCGACCTTCTCCGCAGCCTCCTTGTTCGAGGTGTGGGTGCCCTTGAACTCGGCCTCGAGGGTCGAGGCAGAGACGAGCGTCAGGCTGGAGCCCTTGCTGTCGTCGATGATCTGGGCATAGATGTTGGCGTTAGTACGGGTCACGCGAAGACGCGGACGCTCGGCGGTACCCGAGACCTTGCCGCGAACCCGACGCTGACGACGCTTGAGGCCTTCCAGCTTCGCCTTATGCTTGTTCATACGTAAACTCCTAAAAAGGTTGATCTTGCCAGCACCTGACGGGGTGCTGGTCTTATGCGAGTGAGTCGGTTACGACTACTTGGCGGCCTTACCCAGCTTGCGGCGGATGTGCTCGCCAACATAGTGGATACCCTTGCCCTTGTAAGGCTCGGGAGGACGATGACCGCGGATCTCAGCGGCGATCTGACCGACCTGCTGCTTGTTGATACCCTTGACGTTCACGTGGGTGTTGTCGGGAACCTCGAAGGTGATGCCCTCGGGAGCCTCGACGATCACGGGGTGCGAGAAGCCCAGGGAGAACTCGAGGTTCTTGCCCTTCTGCTGCACGCGGTAACCGACGCCGGCAAGCTCGAGCTTCTTCTCGAAGCCCTCGGAAACGCCAACAACCATGTTGTGGATGAGGGCGCGGGTGAGGCCGTGGCGGGCACGGGTCTCACGCTCGTCGTCGGGACGGGAAACGGTGAGGACGTCGTCCTCGACGTTGATAGCGAGCTTCTCAAAGACATCGAGCTCGAGCTGGCCCTTGGGGCCCTTGACGACAACGTTGTTGCCGTTGACTGCCACTTCGACTCCGGCGGGAATCTGGACAGGCTTATTACCGATACGAGACACGGTGATCTCCTTTCCTTCTACCTACCGAGCGAATTACCAGACGTAAGCGATGATCTCGCCGCCGACGTTGTGCTTGCGAGCATCGCGGTCGGTCATGACGCCATGGCTGGTGGAAATAATGGCGGTACCAAGGCCACCGCGGACGCGGGGCATGTCGGCAACGCCGGTGTACTTACGCAGGCCCGGCTTGGAAATGCGGCGGATGCCGTTGATGACCTTAGCCTTCTTGGGACCATACTTAAGCGTGATGTGCAGAGTCTTCTGGGGAACGGTGTCCTCGACATCGTAGCCCTCGATGTAGCCCTCCTCGTGCAGAACACGAGCGATCTCGACGAGCTTCTTGCTGCTCGGCATGGAGACCGTGGCCTTGTTCACAGAGTTAGCGTTACGGATGCGCGTAAGCATATCTGCGATCGGGTCTGTAAGGTTCATACAGATTCTCCTTCGTTCTTGATGAACACGTGCTCTTGGTTCTTCGCCGCCCTTAACGGCAAAGCCTAACTAGCGCGTTTTCCCTGTTCCAAACGGATGCTTGAAACGCTGGTAGTGACTTACCAGCTGGCCTTCTTAACGCCGGGAAGCTCGCCCTTGAGTGCAAGCTCACGGAAGCAGACACGGCACAGGCCGAACTTGCGGTACACAGAGTGCGGACGGCCGCAGCGCTGGCAGCGCGTGTACTCACGAGTAGAGAACTTCTGCTTGCGATTGCACTTGACGATCATCGATGTCTTAGCCACTTATATCCTCCTCACATAGAGTATTGTTTGCCCCAAACGCCGCCCCCTTGTGGGAACGGCGCTTATAGGGCAGGTGAACCTATTTCTTGAACGGGAAACCGAAGGCGTCCAGAAGGGCCTTGGCCTCCTCATCGGTATTGGCGGTGGTCACGAAAGTGATGTCCATACCACGCTGGTGATCGACGGAATCGAAGTCGATCTCGGGGAAGATGAGCTGCTCGGTGACGCCCATGGAGAAGTTACCACGGCCGTCGAAGCTCTTGGCGGAAATGCCGCGGAAGTCGCGGATACGGGGGATCGCGACGGAGGTCAGACGATCGAAGAACTCCCACATACGGTCGCCACGCAGGGTAACCTTGCAGCCGATCGGCATACCAGCGCGCAGGCGGAAGGTAGCGATGGACTTGCGGGCGCGGGTAATCATCGGCTGCTGGCCGGTGATGGCGCGCAGGTCGCGCACGGCACCGTCGATGGCCTTGGAATCGGTAGCGGCCTCGCCGACACCCATGTTCACGACGATCTTCTCAAACTTGGGGATCATCATGACGTTCTCGTACTGGAACTTGTCCTGAAGCTGCTGCTTGACCTCGTTGTTGTACTTGGTCTTCAGACGCGGCACATACTTCTCTTCTGCCATTGTTCACTCCTTCTTGGGGTTTTAAGCACGGGGCGTGGCCACGATGGGTTGTCCTCGTGCCTCCTGGCTGCATCCGCGCCGCTCATGGCATTTCGCGGTTTGGACTCGACGCAGCAGGAGCCGACAAAACAATCGGTACTATACGCGCATTGGGTGCGTATTTCCAGAAAAACCTCGTCTGCCTGCACAACTCCACAACTCCCCCGCACAAATGGATCCCAAGAAGCAGTTACGGTGAAATAGTTCCTGGCTGACCGCCCGTCAGGCTTATCTAGGAACTATTTCACCGCAACTTATATATGGGGCGTTATTTTTGGCGAGGCAGGACCAGGTTGAGGACAACGGCGACAAGTGCGGCGACGGCAATAGAGGATCCACCAAAGACGGTGCCGACCCATGCGGGGAATCCAGCGCCAGCAAGTGCGCCGGCCGTGCGCTCAATGCCCGTGCCAAAGGCGATAGACAGACCCATGAGCGTGGTATCGCGCTGAGACAGGCCGTGGCGGGCAAACATGACCACGCCGTTCATGCCGATGGTCGCGAACACGCCGATCGTGGCGCCGCCGATTACTGGCTGCGGAATGGACGTGAGTACCGCCGCGCACTTGGGCAGCAGGCCCGCGATGAGCAAGATGGCGGCGGCAAGCGTAAAGACCATGCGGTTGACGACCTTGTTCTCGGCGATAATGCCCACATTCTGGCCAAAGGTTGCCGTGGGGACGCCGCCCAAGAAGCCCGACAGCATACCGACCAGGCCGTTGGCGATCAGGCCACCCGAGATCTGGCTATCGGTCGCAGGGGTATCGAACGCAGCGGACGACACGGCGGCAAACTCGCCCATGACCTGCACGGCGTTGACAATGGCGACAACGCCCACGACGGCGCACGCGGCCGGGTCGAACACCAGGCGATGGGCGCCCAGAGCCGGCGGGGCGAACCAGCCGGCAGTCGCGATGGCCGAGAAATCGACCATGCCCAACACCGCAGCCAAAACAAAGCCCGCGCAGATACCGGCCAGGATGCTGCCCAGCCTAAGCGCGCCCTTGCCGTAGTTGCCGGCCATAAAGGTAACGACGAACGTCACGAGCGCGACGGCCCAGTTGGTGACACTGCCAAAATCGGCCGCGCCCTCCCCGCCCGCCATGGAGGCAACTGCCACTGGGCATAGCGACAGGCCAATGACAAAGATAACGGTGCCAAGCACCGGGGCCGGGAACAGAAAACTCACGCGCCTAAACAGCAAGCCGAAGAGCGCGACGAGCGCACCGCCGATTACCTGGGCGCCTAGCACGGCCTCAAAGCCAAGCTCGAGACCGACCGCCTTGAGCGCCGGCACGAAGGTGAAGCTCGCGCCCATCACGATGGGCAGGCCCGAACCGACCACACCTTTTATGGGGAACTGTTGAAGGAAAATGTCGAGCGCCGAGAGGACGAGCGACGCCTGGATGACAGCGGCTTCCTCTTGAGGGGTAAAGCCACAGACCGACGCGATGATGATGGCGGGCGTGACGATGCCCGCAAACGCCGCCAGCACATGTTGCAATGCATGAGGCAATACCTGCACAAACGATACTTTTCCCGTACGCTCGAACAGGGCGTCCCCTGCTGCCGACTCTGCCATTTGCGCCTCCCATACTCTAGGCAGCGGCCCTATGCCGCCCAACGGGCGGACATTATAGGGCATATGGCACAGGTAGCATTTTGACCCGCAATCCTGAATCCCCCGGGGTCAAACAGCAGTTGCGGTGAAATAGTTCCTGTTTTGCCGCTTATTGGGCATATTCAGGATCTATTCCACCGCAACTTATTGGTGGGGATGCGACTAGCGCTTGCGGGGGACGAGTTTGGTGCGGCGCAGGTGGATCATCTCGGCAGCGATGGAAATCGCGATCTCCTCGGGGTCCTCGGCCTCGATGGCGACTCCGATCGGCAGGTGCAGCTCGTCGATTTGCTCCTGTATAAAGCCCTCCTGCTCCAGGCGGGCGCGCACAAAGGCCGTCTTGCGACGCGATCCCAGGCAGCCTAGGTAGGCAGGCTTGGCGCGCATGGCCTGAATCACCACGTCGATATCGGACTTGTGACCCGCCGTGGCGACGACCACCAGGTCGCGCGGGCCGATGGGGCACTGCTTGCTCAGGTTCTTGTAGTCGACCAGACGACGGTCGTAGACACCGGGCACCCATTCGGGGGTCAGCGTGCCGGGACGGTCGTCGCAAACCACGACGGCAAAGCCCGCCGCCGTGAGCACCCGCGCCGTCGCGGCGCCCACGTGGCCGCAGCCAAAGATATAGGTCAGGCCCTCGGGGCAGAGCGTCTCGATGTGCGCCGCGGGAATCTCGGAGGCCGCGTTGGTGTAGGTGACCTTACTCCCCTCCTCCACCAGCGAAAGCCCGGGGCAGCCCGCAATGGTGCGGCGCGATTCCTCGCCATGGTACTCGGCCACATCGCCCTCGAGCGCGCTCGCGATAAACGGCTCAAAGTCGATGACGAAGTCACCGATGCGCCGATGGGCCAAGACGTCGGCGATTTCCTGGAACAACGGCGCCCGGGTCGCGTCCAGGTGCAGATAGCACAGACAGATAGCTCCGCCGCAGATCATGCCGGTATCGGAGTTCTCGCCGCCCATGGTGTAGCGGACCAGGCGCGATTGCCCTGCGGTCAGCAGCTCACGCGCCTCGCCCAGCGCAAAGAGCTCGATCTTGCCGCCGCCGATGGTGCCCGCTTGGCTGCCATCGGCAAAGACGGCCATCCAGGCGCCCACGCCGCGCGGCGATGACCCTGCCGTGCCGGCAACTACCACCAGCTCGCACGTCTTACCGGCCTTCAGAGCACCAAGCGCTGCATTCACCACATCGAGCTTTTCCATTGCAATTTCCTATCCCTGGAACACACCGGTAAGCATAGCGAGTGCCTCCAGCACGCCGCCGCCGACCGACGTCGCCTTGTCCGAAATGTAGTTGATATAGCTGGCATCGCCGCGCGGATCGACGTCGGCACATTTAAAGCCCTCGGTCACCTGAACGCCGTCGGCCAAAAGACCGCGCAAGCAGCCGTCAATCTGCGTGACCATGGGAGTATCGCCCGCGTAGCCAATCACGTCTCCGGCGCTCACGATGTCGCCGATTGCGCGGTCGGACCGAAACACGCCGGCGGCGGGGCTGTGGATAACGCGCTCCTTGCCATAGCCGGCGATAATGCCCGGCACGCCCGTGTTGGGCTGGGGCGAACCTTGGGTAATGACACGGCCGAGAAAATGCCCGCGCATGGTCTCGACCACGGCGTCGCAATCGACCGGCGCGGTAAAGCCCGGCCCCACGGCGATGACGGCAGGCGCCATGTCGCGCGTGGTGCCCAGGTTGCGCTTGGCCAAAATCGCGTCGACCACAGCCGCGGGTTTCAGCTCGCCGAGCATCTTGGCCTGGGGGTCTACCACGACGGCGACGTCTCCGGCCTCGGTAATTGCAAGCGCCTCTGCCGGCGTCTGTGCCAAGCGAGCGCGAATGCCTTCAACCTCGACCTCGCCCAGGTGAATGGCCTCGCAAAAACTGATTGTGCGGCGGATGCACGTGGGAACCGCGATATCGGCCATAACGACCGACACGCCGGCGCGCACCAAGCGAGCGGCGACGCCCGTGGCGATATCGCCGGCGCCGCGAACATATACGAGCATTCCCGGGGCACCTCCCTGTGCTACGGTTTGAGCAGAGCAAAAGCGGTTCGACCGCTACTCTGATGATTATTTATTATCACAGTATTATACGGCGGTGAACAGATGGAAACGACGAGCGGAAACCTTGCCTCCGCGCTCAAGATCGAGCCGGG
>CAJLUE010000034.1 GCA_905209765.1 uncultured Collinsella sp.
GATTGGCGAAAATGCGTTGGTGGAAATGGTGAAAATTATATTGACGCTAACATCGTGGGCTGCGGTGGCTCCGCCGGCTCCGGCTCCTCTGCTTCTGGTGACGCTGCCGAGGTCTACTTCCTCCAATTCAAGCCTGAGGTCGACAAGGAGTGGAAGGAGATCGCCAAGGCGTACAAGGAGGAGAAGGGCGTCGAGGTCAAGATCGTGACCGCCGCCTCCAACACCTACGAGGAGAAGCTCAAGTCCGAGATGTCCAAGAGCTCCGCTCCGACCCTGTTCCAGGTCAACGGGCCCACCGGTCTTAAGAACTGGAAGGATTACTGCGCCGACCTGTCCGATACCAAGCTCCGCGGTGAGCTCATTGACGACTCCCTGGCTCTGCAGTCCGACGGCAAGGATGTGTGCATCGACTGGGTTCAGGAGAGCTTCGGCATTATTTACAACAAGCAGCTGCTCGAGAAGGCTGGCTACAAGGCTGAGGACATCAACTCCTTCGACAAGCTGAAGGCTTGTGCCGACGACATCCAGGCCCGCAAGGACGAGCTTGGTGTCGAGGGTGCCTTCACTTCCGCCGGCATGGACGACTCCTCCAGCTGGCGCTACACCACCCACCTTGCCAACATGCCGCTCTACTACGAGTTTGAGAAGGAGCACAACCAGGAGGACGACGAGATCAAGGGTGAGTTCCTCGACAACTACAAGCAGATCTTCGACCTGTACATCACCGACTCTACCTGCGATCCTTCGCAGCTTGCTTCCAAGACCGGCGACGACGCCACCAACGAGTTCGCAACCGGCAAGGCCGTCTTCTACCAGAACGGCTCTTGGGCCTACTCTGACCTCGTCAAGGCCGGCATGACCGACGATCAGATTGGCATGATGCCCATCTACATCGGTGTTGACGGCGAGGAGAACCAGGGCCTGTGCTCCGGCGGCGAGAACTATTGGTGCGTCAGTTCCCAGGCTTCCGAGGATGCCCAGAAGGCCACCGAGGACTTCATGTATTGGTGCGTCACCGCTGACACCCCGACCAGCATCATCGCCGACAAGATGGGTCTGACCGCTCCGTTCAAGAGCGCCAAGGAGACCACCAACGTCTTCTCGCAGCAGGCCGTTGCCATGGCCAAGGACGGCAAGAAGACCGTCGCTTGGGACTTCGTCTACATTCCCTCCGAGGAGTGGAAGAAGAACCTCAAGCAGGCTCTGATTGCCTACGCTGCCGATAACAGCAAGTGGGACGGCGTCAAGAACGCCTTCGTCGATGGCTGGAAGACCGAGAAGGCTGCTTCCGAGTAAGCAGTTGCTGCCCAAGCTATCTGATTAGCGACAGGGGGCGGGCAGACGTAGGTTTGCCCGCCCCCTGCATATTGAAAGGACCCTTTTATGGGCAAAGCACTCAAGCGCTGGTGGCCGCTCTTTATGCTGCCCACGTGCCTGGCGTTTATGATCGGGTTCGTGATTCCCTTTATCCAGGGCTTCTATCTCTCGTTCTGCCAGTTTATTACCATTAACAACGCGCACTTTGTCGGTATCGAGAACTACGTGCGCGCATTGTCCGATCCGCAGTTTGCCACGTCGTTCTTCTTTACGGTGGCGTTTGCCTTCCTGTCGACGGTGCTCATCAACGTGATCGCCCTGGCCATCGCGCAGGCACTCACCCGCAAGGCGCTCAAGGGCACCAACATCTTCCGTACGATCTTCTTTATGCCTAACCTCATCGGCGGCATCGTGCTGGGCTACATCTGGCAGATCTTGATCAACTGCCTGCTCTCCAACGTGGGCGCCCAGCTCATCGCCCTTAACTCTGCTGCTGGCTTCTGGGGCCTTATCATCCTGACCCTGTGGCAGCAGGTCGGCTACATGATGATCATCTACATCGCTGGTCTGCAGTCCATTCCGTCCGACTATATCGAGGCCGCCAAGGTCGACGGTGCCACGGCATGGCAGACGTTTTGGAAGGTTAAGATCCCTAACCTGATGCCGACCATCACCATCTGCCTGTTCCTGTCCATCACCAACGGCTTTAAGCTGTTCGACCAGAACCTCGCCCTTACCGGCGGCGCCCCCGCGCACTCCACCGAGATGCTCGCCCTGAACATCTACAACACGTTCTATTCGCGTGCCGGTATCGCATGGCAGGGCATCGGTCAGGCCAAGGCGGTTATCTTCTGCATCCTGGTCGTAGCCATCTCCATGATTCAGCTTAAGGCCACGAGGTCCAAGGAGGTGCAGCAGTAATGAAACGCGATAAGGTTATCAACCGTGCGCTCTCGATTTTCTTTACGATCCTGTCGCTCGCGTGGATCTACCCCGTGTTTATGATCGCGCTCAATTCCTTTAAGAAAGCGACCGCAATCAGCACCACCACGGCGTTCGATTTGCTCACGCCCGAGACGTTCAACGGCCTTGCAAACTACGTGCACGCTCTTAACGAGCAGGGCTTTGCCTCGGCGTTTATGTACTCGCTCATTATCACGGTCACGTCGGTCGTGCTGATTTTGGTGTGCTGCTCCATGTGCGCTTGGTACGTGGTGCGCGTCAACAACAAGATCTCGAACTTCTTCTATTACCTGTTCGTGTTCTCGATGGTCGTACCGTTCCAGATGCTCATGTTCACGCTGTCCAATTTGGCGGACCGCATTGGCTTTAACACGCCGTTCAACATCTGCTTTATCTATCTGGGCTTTGGCGCGGGCCTGGCGGTCTTTATGTTCGCCGGCTTTGTAAAGAACATCCCGCTCGAGATCGAGGAGGCGGCCATGATCGACGGCTGCAATCCGGTCCAGGTGTTCTTTAAGATCGTCCTTCCCATCATGAAGCCCACCTATCTTTCGGTCGGCATCCTCGAGACCATGTGGGTCTGGAACGACTACCTGCTGCCCTACCTCACCCTCGACTCCACCAAGTACAAGACCATTCCTATCTTGATCCAGTACTTCCGCGGCGGCTATGGCCACGTCGAGCTCGGTCCCATGATGGCCTGCATCATGATGGTTGTTATCCCCATCGTCGTCATGTACATCCTCTGCCAGAAGTACATCATCGACGGCGTGGTGGCAGGTGCCGTCAAGGGCTGATGCCGTAACTGTTTTGCAAGTTTCTGCGGCGCCCTCAACATGGTGCCGCATATCGAAAGGTAAAGACATGGCCGAGATCGGTCTCAAACATGTTCAGAAGGTGTATCCCAACACCGAGTCCAAAAAGAAGGGCTTCTTTGGCAAAAAGAAGAAGACCGAGGAGAAGAAGCACAACCTCAAGGTTACCGAGGATGGCGTGCTCGCTGTTGAGGACTTTAACCTCACCGTTCACGACCAGGAGTTCGTCGTCCTCGTTGGCCCGTCTGGCTGTGGTAAGTCCACGACGATGCGCATGGTCGCCGGCCTGGAGGACATTACCTCGGGCGACGTGCTCATCGACGGCAAGCGCGTCAACGACGTGGCGCCCAAGGACCGCGACATCGCCATGGTGTTCCAGAGCTACGCTCTGTACCCCAACATGACGGTGTACGAGAACATGGCGTTTACGCTTGAGCTCAAGAAGGTCCCCAAAGACGAGATCGACCGCAAGGTTCGCTCCGCTGCCGAGATCTTGGGTATCACCGAGTACCTCGACCGCAAGCCCAAGGCGCTTTCGGGCGGCCAGCGCCAGCGTGTCGCTATCGGCCGCGCCATCGTGCGTGATCCTAAGGTCTTCCTGATGGACGAGCCGCTGTCCAACCTGGACGCCAAGCTGCGTAACCAGATGCGTGCCGAGCTCATCAAGCTGCGCCACGAGATCAAGGGCACGTTCATCTACGTCACCCACGACCAGACCGAGGCCATGACCCTCGGCGATCGCATTGTGGTCATGAAGGACGGCGTCGTCCAGCAGATCGCCACCCCGCAGGAGGTCTTCAACCATCCCGCGAACATCTTCGTTGCCGGCTTTATCGGCGTGCCGCAGATGAACTTCTTCGATGCCCAGCTGGTGCGCTCGGGCGACGGCTTTACCGTCAAGACCGACGACATGAATGTCGCGCTGGCCCCCGAGACCTGCGCTCAGCTCGCCCTTAATTGGGACGGCGGCGACGTGAAGGAGATCACGGCCGGCGTACGTCCCGAGCAGATTCTGCTTGCCGAAAAGGGCGAGGAGGGTGCGCTTCAGGGCACCATCGAGGTCACCGAGCTCATGGGTTCGACCGAGCACGTTCATGTGATGTCTCCCGACGGCCAGTTTGTCCTGATCATCCCCGTCGTCGATCTCGAGGCCAAGGGTGCGCTCAAGGCGGGCGACCCCATCTGGTTCAAGTTTGAGAAGAACGCGACCCATCTCTTCGATAAGGTGTCTGGCAAGAACCTTATCTAGGCCCGATCCAATCAGGCCCTCCTTTTGGGCGACTGCGGCTTTGCCATCCTTTTGCCGTGGTCACATATAAGGCTCCCCTTCCGTCCACTAGGCGAGAGGGGAGCCTTTCTTTGTGCTGGGGCCGTTGATCTGCCGGTTTGTCTTGATCTGTAACAGGAGGAGGGCCAAATTGGGTCTAGATGTTACAGATTGAGACAGCATCGAGCTGCCTATCCTTTCATCTCGATCTGTAACACGGGAGGCTGATTTCGGCAGCTACCTGTTACAGAACGAGATTGTATTAGCCGGCTTATCCTTTTGTCTCGATCTGTAACAGTAAGGGCGGATTTCAGACGTTAGATGTTACAGATTGAGATAAACCCTAGGGAAAGGACCGGTTTGTCTTGATCTGTAACAGGTAGGGCCGTTTTCGCCGAGTAGGTGTTACAGATTGAGACGATTTTGTCGAGGCGGGCCACGGGCAACACGCGGGCAAAAAAGCGGAGCCGCGTTGCCGCGACTCCGCTTTCAAGAGGATGGGTAAAGAAAACGAAATTAGCTCAGGTGCCAAATCTCGTCGTTGTACTGTGAGATCGTGCGGTCAGACGAGAAGGTGCCGGCGTTGGCGATGTTGATCAGCGCCTTGCGCATCCAAGCGTCCTGGTCCTCGTAGTCTGCCAGCACGCGCTCCTTGGTCTGGATGTACTCCTCAATGTCGAGCAGGGCCATAAACCAGTCCTTGCCCTTGATGTCGTCGTGCAGACGCTGCAGGCGCTCGGCGTTGCCGGTCGCCATAAAGGCGGGGTTGGTGATGAAGTCCACCAGCAGCTTGATGCCGGGCTTGCGATAGAGCGCGCCGGCGTCATAGCTGCCGTCGGCGTAGAGCTGTTCGACCTGCTTGGAGGAAGCGCCGAAGGTGTAGATGTTCTCGTCACCCACGAGCTCGGCAATCTCCACGTTGGCACCGTCAAGCGTGCACAGGGTCAAAGCGCCGTTGAGCATGAACTTCATGTTGGAGGTTCCGCTCGCCTCCTTGGAGGCCAGGCTGATCTGCTCGGAGATGTCGGCGGCGGGGATCACGCGCTCGGCAGCAGTGACGTTGTAGTTCTCGATCATGACAACCTGCAGGTAGGGGGCCACATCGGGATCGTTTGCGATCCACTGGGAAAGCGTCAGGATCAAATGGATGATGTCCTGTGCGATGGTGTAGGCAGGTGCCGCCTTGCCGCCAAAGATGATGGTGACGGGGTGCTTAGGTCTGTTACCGTTCTTGATGTCGAGGTACTTCCAGATGATGTAGAGCGCGAGCATCTGCTGGCGCTTGTACTCGTGGATTCGCTTGACCTGAACATCGATGATGGCGTTGGAGGGAATGGTCACACCCTGCTCGAGCGCCATGAACTGGCGCATGATGGCCTTGGCTTCGGTCTTGGTGGCAGCCAGGCGCTCAAGAACATCCTTGTCGTCAACGAACTCGGCAAGCTTGCTCAGGTCGCCGGTGCTGCGCCAATCGGTGCCGATTACATCGTCGAGCAGGCTGGCGAGCGCGGGGTTGGCGCCGTGGATCCAACGGCGGAAGGTGATGCCGTTGGTCTTGTTGGAGAACTTCTGGGGATAGATCTCGTAGAACGGGTGAAGCTCGGTGTCCTCCAGAATCTTGGTGTGGAGCGCGGCGACGCCGTTGATGGAGAAGCCAAAGTGGATGTCCATGTGAGCCATGTGGACGGTGTCGTGCTCGTCGATGATGGCGACGCGCGGATCATCGTGCTCGGCCTTGGCAACCTCGTCGAGCTTGACGACGATGTCGGCGATGGCGGGCGAGACCTTCTGCAGGCTGGCGAGCGGCCACTTCTCGAGTGCCTCGGCAAGGATCGTATGGTTGGTGTAGGCGACCATGGAGCGCACGATGGTAACGGCCTCGTCAAACTCGATGTCGTGCTCGGTGGTGAGCAGGCGGATGAGCTCGGGAATGACCATGGTGGGGTGCGTGTCGTTGATCTGGACCACGGCGTAATCGGCCAGATCGTGCAGGTTGCTGCCGCGCTCGACGGCCTCGTCGATCAGGAGTTGGGCGGCGTTGCTCACCATGAAGTATTCCTGGTAGATACGAAGCAGGCGGCCCTGCTCGTCGGAATCATCCGGATAGAGGAACAAGGTGAGGTTCTTGGCGATCTTCGTCTTATCGAAGTCGATGGAGCTGCCGGGGACCAGGCCGTCGTCGACACTTGCCAGGTCAAACAGACGCAGGCGGTTCTTGGTGGGCTGGCCGTAACCGGGCACATCGATGTTGACGAGCTTGGAGGTGACGGCAAAATCGCCAAACTCGACGGTGTAGGAGCGGTCGTCATCGATCAGGATGTCCTGCTCGCCAAGCCACTCGTCGGGGACGGCCTTTTGCTGGTTGTCGGAAAAGCGCTGACGGAACAGGCCGTAATGGTAATTGAGGCCCACACCGTCACCGGTAAGGCCCAGCGTGGCAATGGAATCCAGGAAGCACGCGGCCAGGCGACCCAGGCCGCCGTTGCCCAGCGACGGTTCGACCTCAAATTCCTCAATCTTGTTGAGGTCGTGGCCGGCAGCGGTGAGCTGGTCTTTGACCTCGGCATAGATGCCAAGGTCGATCATGTTGTTGATCAGCAGTTTGCCAATCAAAAACTCAGCAGAGATGTAATAGAGCTTTTTCTTGCCATTGTTGAGCGGGCAGGCGGCGGAGCGCTCCTGTACGAGCTTGACCAGCAGTTTGTAAATGCGGCGGTCATCGAGTTGCTCGAGCGAAGTTCCAAAGGACTGCTCGGCAAGATCCGCAAGATCGATACGGGGCATGTTTCCTCCTGTGGTGAGTTGACGACATGTCAGAAATTCAAAAGAAGCCCGCGCGAGGGGATTGGGGTGGCCTCGCGCGGGAAAAGCGGTCGCGTCCGCACGGTGGGGTGGGGTCGGGCGCGGTAGCTCCTATTGAGGAAGCTCGATTTCGGCTTCCGACGGGATGCGGAAGTAGGTCTCGGTCCAGTCGGTGAGTTTGTGCTCGAGCTCGCGGGTGATGGCGCCGTCGAGCATGCGCCAGGTCCAGTTGCCGCCCAGCGTGGCAGGGGTGTTGATGCGCGCCTCGTTGCCCAAGTTGAGCAGGTCCTGCATGGTGTAGATGCACGTGTCGCTCACGCTGGCGGCGATGGTGCGATTGAGTGCATCTGCCATGGGTTCGCCGGCCTGCTGATGGGTGTACAGGGCTGCCTGCTCGCGCTGACGCGGGGTGGCCGTTCCCTCATACCAGCCGCGCGCCGTTTCGTTGTCGTGGGTGCCCACATAGGCGACGGTGTTGGCGATGTAGTTATGCGGCAGGTAGTACGAGTTGGTGCCCTCAAAGGCAAACTGCAGGATCTTCATGCCGGGGAAGCCCGAGTTGTCGCGCATGTCGATGACGCCGGGGGTGAGGAAGCCCAGGTCCTCGGCGATAATGGGCAGCGTGCCGAGCTTTTCCTCGAGTGTCTTGAAGAACTTGAGGCCGGGACCCTGCGTCCACGAACCGTAGGACGAATCGGGCGAGGAGAACGGCACCTCCCAATAGGCTTCGAAGCCGCGGAAGTGATCCAGGCGGATGACGTCGTACATGTCGAGTGCGGCGCGAATGCGGCCCTCCCACCAGGAGAAGCCGTCGGACTCCATGGCGTCCCAGTCGTAGATGGGGTTGCCCCAGTACTGGCCGGTGGCCGAGAACTGGTCGGGCGGCGTGCCGGCGACGCTCACGGGATTGCCGGCGGCGTCGATCTTAAAGAGCTCAGGTGTCGCCCACATCTCGACGGAGTCACGCGAGACATAGATGGGCAAATCTCCGATGATGAGAATGTCGCGCTCGTTGGCATAGGCCTTGAGGCGGCTCCACTGGCGATCGAAGAAGTACTGCGTCATCTGGTGGTAGAGCATGCGCTCGGGATGGGCGGCGCAGATCTTGCTGGATGCCTCGCCGCGGCGGCGGAGCTCCTCGGGCCACTCCCAGAAGGCCTTGAGCCCGCACTCCTCTTTGACGGTCATGAACTCGCAGTAGGGGATGAGCCAGTCCTCGTTGGCTTGGATAAAGTCATCAAAATCGGCCGGCTTGTCGGCAGCAAAGCGCTCAGCGGCTCGGTCGAGAATCTGACGGCGGCCGCCAAAGATAGCACCGTAGTCGACATTGCTGGGATCGGAGCCCAGGTACACGCCGTCGATATCGTGCTGCTCCAGATAGCCGGCCTCGATAAGCTCGGCAAAGTCGATAAAGTTGGGGTTGCCTGCGCGGGCCGAGAACGACTGATAGGGCGAATCGCCATAGCTGGTCGTCGTAAGGGGCAGAATCTGCCAATAATGTTGTTTGCACGAGGCGAGGAAATCGACAAAGTCGTAGGCATTCCAGCCAAAGCCGCCGATTCCGTATGGTCCGGGCAGAGATGAGACGGGCATGAGGACGCCGCTTGCACGCTTCATGAATGCGCTCACCAACCTTCTTGTTGTGGGGTCGGTCTGCCGATGGGTGCGCAGTCCGCCTCCGATGTTCTGATTCGATATGCCTATTGTAAAACATGTTGTTTAAACATGTACAGGCAAGATAAAAAAGTTGGTCGATTTTCGGCGAATGGTTACATGCCATGAAAAAGCCCCGACCTCACAACGTGAGATCGGGGCAAGAGCGGTATGTAGGTTTTTGCTACTCGGCGTCGGCGAAGCCGTTGGGGTTGTGGCTCTGCCAGTTCCAGCTATCGCGGCACATATCCGCGATGTCGTACTGAGCCTTCCAGCCCATCATGCGCTCGGCCTTGGAGGCATCGCACCAGTTGGCGGCGATATCGCCGGCGCGGCGCTCGCGAATCACATAGGGCAGCTCCTTGCCGCAGGCCTTGGAGAAGGCGGCGACGACCTCGAGTACCGAGGTACCGGTGCCGGTGCCCAGGTTAAAGATCTCGACGCCGGTCTTGCCGTTCATCCAGTTAAGGGCGGCAACGTGACCGGAGGCCAGATCGCACACGTGGATGTAGTCGCGCACACCGGTGCCGTCGGGTGTGGGGTAGTCGTTGCCAAAGACCTGAACGGCCTCGAGCTTGCCCACGGCAACCTGCGCGACATAGGGCACCAGGTTGTTGGGGATGCCCTTGGGATCCTCGCCGATCAGGCCCGACGGATGGGCGCCGATGGGATTGAAATAACGGAGCAGCACAACGTCCCACTCGGGGTCGGCGGTGTGAACGTCCATAAGGATCTGCTCGATCATCCACTTGGTCCAGCCATAGGGGTTGGTTGCGGGCTTCTTGGGGTCTTCCTCGGTGACGGGCGGGTTGTCCGGGTCGCCGTAGACGGTCGAGGAGCTCGAGAAGATGATGGACTTGCAGCCATGGTTGCGCATGACGTCGATGAGCACCAGGGTGTTCTCGATGTTGTTGTGGTAGTACTCGACGGGCTTGCTCACCGACTCGCCGACGGCCTTAAAGCCGGCGAAGTGGATGACGCGGTCGATCTGATGGGTGTCGAAGATCTTGTTCATGGCCTCGCGGTCGAGCACGTTGGCCTCGTAGAAGGTGAGGTTCTTGGCAGCCTCTTCGCCCACGATGGTCTTGACGCGGTCGACGGCGACGGCGCTGGAGTTGGAGAGGTCATCGACGATGACGACCTGGTAGCCGCCCTCGAGCAGCTGAACGACGGTGTGCGAGCCGATAAAACCGGCGCCACCGGTTACGAGGACGCAGGTGTCTTTGGGGTCGAGTGCTTTGGACATGTAGTCTCCTATCGAATCAGGAACACTTCTTCAGGGGAGTATAGCGCAGGCAGGGGCACCCAAAAGGTGCAGGGCAGGAAAAGCAGATGAACATGCTAACGTACTCATTGAAATGTTTGGCGTGGGCGTAACCTTGACTTTGACGTTTGCATACGAGCCGCCGACCATACGGTTTGCTGCCGTTCGTGGAAATCGTTGGGATGCGCCGGATGTACGCTAATATGTATGAGTTGAGCGACATATAAATAAACATGTAACGGAGTAGATATGTCACCAAACAGCGATTCCATCCTTTCCCAGGAGCTTTCGCGTCGCACTGCCCTCAAGGCCCTGTTCGGCGCAGCTTCTGCAGCCGTTCTTTTTGGTCTGCCCGCTCGCGCCCATGCTGCGGAGGCCACCAAGGAAACCACCGACAAGCTCAATGCGGCCCAGGCTCAGCTTGACGAGGTCCAGGCCCAGCTCGACAGCATCGCAAATGAATACGCGGCGCTGGCCAACAAGAACGCCCAGACCCTCAACGATATCGAGGGCGTACAGGGCCAGATTGACAGCACGCAGGCGCAGATTGACGAAAAGAAGGCCGAGCTCAAAAAGAAGCGCGGCGATCTTTCCGATCGCGTTTCCGCCAGCTATAAGTCGGGCGGCACCAACATCCTGTCGCTGCTGCTCGCTTCGGGTTCGTTTGAGGAGCTCGTCGCCAATGCGCACTATGTTGAGAAGATCAACAAGAGCGACCGCGACGCCATCGAGGACATTCAGACCATCCAGGAAGAGCTCGATGCGCAAAAGACCGAGCTCGAGTCGCAGAAGGCCGACTTGGAGAAGCTCAAGGACCAGCAGACTGCCCAGATGCAGGATATGCAGGCCAAGCAGCAGGAGGTCCAGACGGTTCTGAACGGCCTCTCTGACGATGTCAAGGAGCTCATGGCTCAGCGTGATTCCGAGATTCTCGCTGCCGCCCAGGCCGAGGAGGCTGCCAGGAAGGCCGCTGCTGCCGCGGCCGCCGCGAACAAGAACAATTCCTACTCGGGTGGTTCGAGCTCGGGCGGTGGATCGTATGCGCCCGGAACTCCGCAGCAGAATGCCGGCTCGGGCAAGCAGCAGGCCGTCGTCAACGCGTGCTACTCCACGCCTTCGCCGGGTCAGAACTGGTGCGCGGCGTGGGTTACCAATGTCTTCCGTAACGCCGGCGTTGGCTACTTTGGCGGTAACGCGTGCGATATGTTTAACGCCTGGTGCTATAGCTCCGACCGCTCGGCGCTGCAGGTGGGTATGATTGTTGCCGACTCATCGCATAGCGGCACCGGCATACCGGGCCTGATCTATGGCCACGTGGGCATCTACGTTGGCGGCGGCATCGTTATGAGTAACGAGGGCGCCATCACGTCGAGGTCGCTTGACTCGTTCATTGGGTTCTACGGCACTGGCTCTGGCGTGCGCTGGGGCTGGCTTGGCGGTATTGCGCTGTCGTAAAGCCGACTGGGCCGCGTGCCCGCCCGCAATATATTTGATTGCCTGCTCGGGCAGTCCTGCTCGCACGGAGAGCACATTAAGTGCTCTCCGGCTCGTGCGGAACTCGCGATCAACCTTATGCCTCTCGGACTGTCCCGGCCCTCTCGGGTCCTGAGCGCGATACACCGGACTGGTTGTCTGATATAAAGATGGCGAAGGCCCCTTTCGGGGCCTTCTTTTTAAATAAAATTATCGACTCCGTGGACTTCGGTTTTGGAATTTGGAGCCGACGGCTCATCAAAGTGGAAAATGAAATATAACCTAGCTGCAATAATCGCCTTGTTGCGAACTCGAACTGATCATGTAGATCTAAAATAGTCGCAATATACAATTGTCGTGTGGTGCGTTGGGTCGGAGCTGCTGCGGGTCCTAGATGGATTGCGGTCTTGCGCCCCGATGTTCAAACAGGTTTCTCTCTAGACGGGAAGTTGCTCATGGACACCATATATGACGGAGACGACTGGGTCGATCATTATAGTTGGCGACTAGTCGGCTCGGATGACAATGGGGATGTGGTGTTTGATGGACTATGTCCAAAGCATCTCCATCCTTTTGTCTCGTCGTTAATTGAGAGTTCCGCTCGTGTTGCCCCCTACAGCTCGGCGTCGCTTCATGATACGGACGTTTTGAAGACCATAAAGGAATCAATTGACGAGGGCACGATGAGTAGCTTGCTGTTTTCTCGCCTTGTGGGGCTAGATGAGATTGGCTCGAAACGACTGCTTGCGGGCGAAAAGGTGGAACTCACTTATCGGTCGATGATTTCAATCCTGCGGATGGCCGATGTTCTTCGCAAATAAATGAAAACGGGACAAGTGAGCTACATCACTTGTCCCGTTATTAATTAAAGTGGACCGCGGCGAGCGGGCTATAAAAATTCGCCGACTCGGTGGACTTCGGGTTCTAGGTCTACGTCGAACTGCTCTTTGACTTTGGCTTGGATGTCGCGGATGAGTTCGTCGACGTCGGCGGCGGTGGCGTGGTCGGCGTTGACGATGAAGCCGCAGTGTTTTTCGCTCACCTGCGCGCCGCCGACAGCATGGCCGCGCAGGCCGGCATCCATGATGAGTTTGCCGGCAAAGTAACCCTCGGGGCGCTTGAAAGTGGAGCCGGCGCTCGGCATGTCGAGCGGCTGCTTGTCCTCGCGGCGCTGGCGGTAGTCGTCCATGTCGGCCTTGATCATCGCGGCGTTGCCCGGGGCGAGATTGAAGGTGGCCGAAAGCACGATAAAGCCGTCGTCGGCGATGCGGCTCTTGCGATAACCCAGGTTGAGCTCGTCAACATCGAACTCGATGATGCTGCCGCTGCCGCGGGTGCCGTCGTCGAGCATGCGGGCGGGCTTGTAGACGCGCACAGACCCCAGCACATCGGCCATGCAGGCGCCGTAGGCGCCGGCGTTCATGTAGCAGGCGCCGCCGACCGATCCGGGGATACCCGAGATGGGCTCCATGCCGGTGAGACCGGCCTCGGCTGCTGCCGCGGCGACATCGGAAAGCAAGGCACCGGCTGCTGCCGTGACGTGCGTGCCGTTGACCGTAATGTCGGAGAGGCCCTCGCCCAGTGCCACGACGATGCCGCGGATGCCCTTGTCACCGACGAGCAAGTCGGAGCCGTTGCCCACGATGGTGAGGGGCAGATCGCAGCGATAGCAGGTATCGAGCGTGGCGACGAGGCCCTGCTCGGTATCGGGCGTGACAAAGACGTCGGCCGGGCCGCCGATTTTAAACGTGGTGTGCTCGCGCATGGGCTCGCTCATCAGCACGTTGTCCTCGCCGGCAACGCCAGCGAGCGCGCACAGCAGGTCCTCGTTAAAAAAGTCGTTCTCGTGCATACGAATATCCGCCTTTTGGTGGTCGTTGTCATCAATCGATTGCAATATACCCCACCCGGACGGATTTGGTGCGCTGGCGGCGATAAAACAGCCGTCTACCGGATTGGTAAAGTGTTTATCATCGAGGTAGAGGGACGGTCGCTATACTTTCAAGAGATTGCGCGAATACTCGGAAGGAGCGAGATGGGCAACAAAGTTACTCTCAAGCAGATTGCCCAGGAGGTGGGGCTTTCCCCCTCGTCGGTCTCGCTTGTTCTCAATAATCGGCCCTGCCGCATCTCGGAAGAAAACCGCAAGCTCATCAAGGAGGTCGCGGCGCGCAACCACTATGTCCCTAACCAGATCGCGCGCAGCCTGGTCATGCGCGAGTCACGCACGCTGGGCCTTATCGTTCCCAATATCGAGAGCCGCTTTTTTGCCTCGCTCGCCGGCAGCTTGGAAAAGCGCTGCCGCGAGGACGGTTACGCGCTCTTTATTACCAGCTCGGGTGGAAGTGCCGACGACGATCTTGAGCTGCTGCGCCAGCTGGTGACGCGCGGCGTCGACGGCGTCTTTCTGGTGGTGGGTGACGAGTTCTCCGACGACCGCGCCCTGCGCGAAGAAGTCAGCCATCTGCCCATACCGGCGGTAATGGTCGACCGTGCCATTGAGGGGCTCGAGTGCGACAAGGTGATGTTCGACCACGAGATGGGTGGCTACATGGCTACCCGCTATCTGATCGAGCGGGGTCACCGTCGCATTGCCTGCTTGGTTAATGCTCGCCGTTCCAATACGGGTCGTAAACGTCTTGCCGGCTACGAGCGTGCGCTGCGCGAGGTCGGCCTGCCGATCGACGCACGTTTGGAGTTTGAGAGCGAGTACTACATTCCGAGCGCATACGAGGCGTCGGAGGCGGTGCTCGCAACTGACGCCACCGCCGTGTTCGCAAGCTCGGATAACATTGCCCTCGGTCTGCTCAAGCGCTTGCACGAGATGGGTAAGAGCATCCCGGGCGATATCTCGGTCGTAAGCTATGACAACTCGGCGGCCGACGTTCTCTTTGAGCCGGCGCTGACCGCGATCGAGCAGGATCCTGGTGTCCTCGCGGAGCATGCTTTTGGCTGCATGTCCAAGCGTCTTGCCGGTAGGGGCGGTAGGCGTGCCGAAGAGGTCGTTTTGGAGCCGGCGCTTATCGTGAAGGGCAGTGTGCTTGACCTTACCGAATATAGCTAAGCGCACTTGTTTGCATAGATTGCATGCGGAGTGTCCGCTATTTGCCGGCGGGGCCGGGGCGCCTGCTTTGTTTTGAGAAGTTCGCGAAGCCCACTTCTCAAAACAAAGCAGGCGCCCCGGCCCTCGTCCGTGAACTTTTCCGCTGGGCGAGCCATAGACGCCGCGTACCGATAGGGTAAGGCGGCGGCTTGAAATTGGTGCTATATTCAGCTTGAGTTGTTTAATGCTAGTACGGGAGGCTGATATGGGGCTGTTCAAGAAGAAAAACCCGCAGGATGCCTTTGATCCCGATGTGTTTACCATCACGGATACGATTTTGGACCCGCCGCGGTTTACATTTTTGCCGGCTATCTACCAGGATGCCACGCGCCGCAAGTGGGCTGTGCATCAACGCGGTGGCGAGCCGAAGATTTTTGACTATGCGGACGTGTTGCAGTGCGAAGTAGCCGAGGCGGGCAATCCGGAGGCCGAGGAAGTGGCCTCAAAACAGGAATTTGCTCAGCGTATTCTGGCAAATCCCGCTAAGGCGGCAAAAATGAACGCTGCCAAACGTAATATGTGTCTTGGTATGGGCGTTGTTGTGGCGGTTCAGACGGGAAAAGACGAGGTTTCCAAATTGGAGATTCCCGTTATGACCGACGAAGTCAAACGCGATTCAAGCCTATATAAGTCGTATCGGAATGTCGCCGAGAAGATCAAGGCCGAATTTGATGCCATGGGAGGGCTGGCCTAATTTTGGCGGCATACGTGTCTGAATGAGGAGTCTGTGCAATGGCAGGCGAATCTTATGCAATCCCCCCCAAAGATCGTGCTGTTGAGGGAATTCTTTGGTATATCCAGCACCATCAGCTTGCCGGCGGCGATCGCCTGCCGGCCGAGCGCGTGCTGTGCGAAGAGATTGGCGTTTCGCGTACGGCGTTGCGTGCCGGTATCACGCGGCTCATCTCGTGTGGAACGCTCGAAAGCCGCCGCGGTTCAGGTACGTATGTGTGTCCTCCCAAGCCGTTGAACATCTTCCAGGAAACGTATAACTTTTCCGATGCTGTACGGACTGCCGGCCTGCACTCCTCTTCTCGTCTGGTTTCCACCGGGACCATCGAGGCGGATGAGGCGCTTGCCGACAAGCTTGGGGTGGCTGTAGGCGCTCCCTTGCTCCGCATGCAGCGCGTTCGACTTATCGAGGGCGAGCCGGCGTCAATCGAGACCGCTCACGTTAACCTGTCCCTGTGCCCATCGCTTCCCGAGCACGATTTTGAGTGTGAGAGCCTTTACGATGTTTTGCTCAAAGAAGGTGGCGTGCGCGTTGAGCATGGACGTGAGCATATCTCCATCTCGCGCTTGAACGCCGAAGAGGCCGAGCTGCTCCAGCAAGAAGAGGGAACGCCGGTGTTCTATGAGAGCACGATCGAATTTGATAAGGACATGCGTTTTGTGGAGCATTGCAAATCGGTGATTTTGCCCACAAAGTTCCGCTTTGCCGACAACGGCGAAAAGAACGGCATGAGGAGCGTGGCAGGTGAACAATGGCTGAAACAGTAGATGCCACCCCGGTTTATATACGCATTCGACGTCGCATTGAGGAGCGTATCGAGCGCGGAATATACCCCACGGGTTCGATGATTCCGTCCGAAAATGAGCTTGCCGAGGAGTTTGGCACGACACGCCTGACCATCCGAAGTGCTGTCGATGACCTGGTTCGGCGTGGGCAGATTCGACGCGTCCGCGGAAAGGGCGCGTTTGTGGCAAAGAAAGTGCCCGTTGCCTACGAGCGAACGGGGGGCTTTCGCGAATCGGTTCGTGCTTCGGGCGGCGAGCCGTCCGTCCGCATCCTCGCGCGTTCCAAGCGTTATGCGGGCCCATATTATGCCAACCTGTTTGGCATTGCCGAGGACGATTTGCTGTATTCGATTCGGCGTTTGAACTGCGTCAACGGCGATCCCGTATCGATTGAGATGGCGTTCATCCCGTGCCTGCTGTTTCCCACAATCGAAGATATTGACGTGTCGGTCTTCAGTTTGTACGAGACCTATGAGATGTTGGGCCGAAAGCCGGTCATGGCACAGGAAAAGCTCGATATCGAAGCGCTGGGCGCACGAGACGCCGGTCTGCTTGGGTTGGAGCAAGGTGACCTTGCCCTGCTGCTGGAGTGCGTGAGTTACGACGCGAGTGGCCAAGCAATTGAGTACGTCAAGTCATTTAACCGCGGCGATGCAGGTGGATACACCTATACGTACTAGCTGGTGTTTTTGTATAACGGCTGGGAAAACTAAACGATCCTGACCGTTGAGCCAGCTGTATATACAACCTTACAGGGCTCAAAATCGGCCGTTCACCGAAGGGAATAAATTAATCGACACAGAGGTATCAAAAAGCCGTAACCTGTAATCGTGATTGGTATCAAATACTAATGATTTGTTGGGAGGTGAGACGATGAAGATGCTCGATTACGTTCAGCTTGCCCATGTGCGCATGGGGGAGAACCTCGAGCGTTCGTCTGAGCTGGTAGCGCAGCTCGTTGATATTTTCCAGTCCGGTTCTTTTGACGCGCTGCGCATCGTTGCTTCGGGTTCGTCGCGCCATGCTGCGGATTGCGCCCGCGATTACCTGCAGGATGCGCTGCAGATGCAGGTGTCCGTTGTGACGCCCGAGGCCTTCGTCGATTTTGAGCACATCTATCCGCAGCATGCGCTCAACATCGCCGTCTCTCAGAGCGGCTATTCGACCAATACGATTGCGGCGCTCGATTACATGCGCGCGCACGATATGCCTGCGGTTGCGCTCACGGCAAATGTCGAGGCTCCCATCAAGGAGCACACTGACATCGTTCTTGACTACGGCGTGGGCGTCGAGTCGGTGGACTTTGTAACTCTGGGCGTCCAGACACTTATCGAGTATCTGGTGCTCTTTGGCATTTACGGCGGTCAGGCGCGCGGAACGATTGATGTCGAGGGCGTTGCCCAACGTCTTGACGACCTGCGCGAGGCCATTCATGCCAATGCCACCATGTGCAAGACGGCCGAGACTTACGTGCAAGAGCACATGCTCGAACTGTCGGAGCACGTGCCGGCGATGGTTGTGGGCAATGGCCCCAACTATGGCGTTGCCGAAGAGGCGGCGCTCAAGCTGAGCGAGACCATCAAGATTCCGGCTATGCATCACGAGGGCGAGGAGTTCGTCCACGGGCCCGAGATGCAGATCGTTCCGGGCTATCTGGTGTTTATCGTCGACGATCCGCAGGGGTCGGAGCGTCTTGTGGATATCGCCGATGCGCTATCGAACGTTACGACAAAAACGGTGCTGCTCACGGCCCATCCCACGGGTAGGGCTCACGAGGTTGCGGTGTCTCAGGTGGCTCCGCTGCTCAGCGCAATTCCCAATCTCGTGTTCTTCCAGACGATTGCGGCAATAATCGCCGAGCGTCTGAAGTCATGGGACGTTCACCCGTATCTCGATGCTGTCTCCAAGCAAATGGAGGTCAAGGCAGAGGGCTACGAAGAGTCAGTCAATGCGCTTAAGGCCAAAGCGGCTGAGTGTTACGGAATGTAAGCGGGTTTTGATGCCCGTTGGCATGGGGGATGTGGAAACAACCCCAGAAAGGAGAGACAAATGAAGGAAACCGAGAAGATCGAGATCATGCATTTCGACCAGGAGGGCTATCTCGAGGACGGCAAGGCGCTCTACGAGACCGGCAAGAAGATGACCGCGCTCGCCGACAAGGTCGCCGACGAGGGCTACGACGCCGTGTTCCTGATGGGCGTC